>DASYUK010000340.1:0-15037 GCA_036001325.1 Thermoanaerobaculia bacterium | reverse complement strand
GATCTTCGCAAGCAATATCCGGCCGGCATCTTCGAGATGCTGCGCGTCCCGAGTCTCGGGCTGACGAAGATCGCTCTGCTCCACGAGAAGCTCGGCATCGGCTCGCTCGATGAGCTCGAAGCGGCGGCGCGCGAAGGGCGCCTGGCGAAGCTGCACGGCTTCGGAACAAAGACGCAGACCAAGATTCTCGAAGGCATCGAGAGAGCGCGACGGCGCGAGTCGCAATTCCTGCTGCCGACGGCAATCGAAGCCGGCGAACGGATGCGCGGACGCCTCGCGCGCATCAAGGCCATCGAGGATGCGGAGATCGTCGGCAGCGTGCGGCGCCGCCTGGAGATCAATCGCAACGTGAACATCGCCGTCGCAACACGCGATCGCGACGCGGCCATCGAAGGATTGCAGCGACTCGTCGATCACTTCGAGACGATCGATGACCACACATTCAAAGGCGTTCTGCAGAGCGAGATCGACGTGTTGTTCCATCTCGCGCGTCCCGATGATTTCGGCGCGACGGTCGTCGAAACCACCGGCAGCCGCGAGTTCGTCGAAGCGTTGCGCGCAAAGATCCCGAAAGGCCGCCGCATCAAAGCGCGGACAGAAGAGCAATTCTTCGAGAAGATCGCCGTTCCGTTCGTCGAGCCGGAGCGCCGCGAATCGGCCGAGGATCTGAAGCGTAAGAAGCGGCCGAACCTCGTCGAGCCGTCCGATCTGCGCGGCACGTTTCACGTGCACACCACGTTCTCCGACGGCCGCAACACCGTGCTGGAGATGCTCACCGCCGCGAAAGATCGCGGCTACGAATATGTCGGCATGTCGGATCATTCGCCCGCCGCGTTCTACGCCGGCGGCCTCACCGTCGAGCGACTGCGCCAGCAGCACGCTGAGATCGACAAACATGAGCCCGCGGTCGCGCCGATGCGCATCTTCCGCGGTACGGAAGCGGACATCCTGCCCGACGGCTCGATCGATTACGGCGACGAGATCTTGTCGACGCTCGACTTCGTCGTCGCTTCGATCCACTCACGCTTCCAAATGCAGAAGGACGAGATGACAGAGCGAATCCTCAAAGCGCTCGACAATCCGTACGTCACGATCCTCGGCCACCTCACTGGACGCCGGCTGCTGTCGCGCGACGGCTACAGCGTCGACTACGACCGTATCTTCGAACGCGCCGCCCAGCGCGACGTGTGCATCGAGATCAACGGCAATCCGCAACGCCTGGACGTCGACTGGCGGCACATCGGGCGGGCGGTGGAGCGCGGCGTCACGTTCGTGATCAATCCCGATGCGCACTCGATCGCCGAGATGTCACACGTCATTAGCGGCACCTGGGTCGCGCGAAAAGCGGGCCTCACGCCCAGATATATTCTCAACACGCGTTCTGTCGACGAAGTCGAGCAGTGGCTGAGCCAACGACGTCCCTCTCCCACCGGGAGAGGGTGGCCGAAGGCCGGGTGAGGGGCTCGCCCCTCATCCGCCGCTTCATGGCACCTTCTCCCGTCGGGAGAAGGATTTCTACCGCTTCGCAGCGACGATGATCATCAAGGCGCGCTGGCCCTGTGGCTTTGTGGCGCCGAGGATCACGGTCTGGCCGAGCTTGAGGTTGATCGTCGTCTTCAGCAGTTGTGTGAGCTGATCGCCCTGCAGCTTCGCGAGCTTGAAGTCGCTGATCTGCACCGAGTCGCTCGTCGGATCGTAATCGCCGAAACGGAAGTCAGCGCGATAGCCGGTCAGATCGACGATGCCCGGCTCGCCCTCATGACCGTCGATATTCGCGGAGCCGAGGTTCTCGAAAGAGTTGTACCGAAGCATGCCGAGCTTCGGCGCGATGTCTTTCAACTCTTCGGGAGTGCGCGCCGCACTCGGATCGACGCGCGATGCGGCGACGAGGCGAAGACTCAGCTTGAATGCCTGCGGCGATGTGTCGAACTGCGCGAGCGCCGCAACGATCGCCTTCATATTCTCCGGACGGTCGGTGATGACGACCGAGTTCGTCGACGGCTGGATCGAGATCGATCCCTCCGCGCTCATCAGCGCCTTCACGATGGCCGCCGCTTTGTCGGCGTCCTTGTGCTTGAACTGGAATGTCTTCACCGAAAGGCTCTTCTGAGCGTCAGCATCGTCCGCGATCGCGGAACCGCACATCGCCAACGCCAGGAAAAGCGCCATCAAAACGCGTTTCGTCATAGATCCGCCGGCAGACTATCGTCGAACACCATGACCACCTTCACATCCTCCCCCTCCATGGGCATTTCGACGATCGTCGCTTTCTGAGAGTCGTAGGATTCGATGATCGGCCTCGATGCCGATTTGATCGCGATTGCGTGATGCGCGACCGGCGGCATCACGATGGGAGCGCGGTTGTACTCGTAGATCGTCGCCGCGCCGGTGATCGCCGCGGCGAGGGTCGCCGCGATGGCGACTTTGCGCGGCCAGCGCACTCCGCGTGAGGAGACGCTGTTCTCCGCGGAGCGGATGTGCACCGCGCGCATGACGTCATCGACGAACGCATCGACGCCGCCGGGCGGCACGAGCTCGCCGCCACCCAGTGCCCGGAACAGAACATCTCCGTCTCTCTCGGCCGCGAAGGTGAGGCAGGCGTCGCAGGAGCGGAGATGGTCGAGCAGCGCCGCATCATCGGTCGCAGGCGCGAACTGTGCGCGGAACGCATCGCATGTGATCATCGGTTCCTCCAGAGCTGGGCGTACTCCGGATACCGCTTCTGCAACTGCTGCTGCATCAGTTTCCGGGCGTTGAAGAGATGATTGCGGACGGTCGACTCGCGGCACTTCAGGATCTTCGCGATCTCGGCCGACGCCAGATCATCCATCTGATTCATCACGAAGATTGCCTTCTGCTTCGGTGACAGCACGGCCGACACTTCGTTGAAGATCGCCTCGATCTCTTTCCGCTGTATGACCACACCCTGTTCCGCTTCGGAGGAGGTCTTCACCAAACGCAGGTTCGAGTTCACGGCGTGGTCGCGCGACTGTCGGTTACGGATGAAATCGATCGCCACGTTCGTCACCATTCGATAGAGCCAGGTGTCAAACGCGTAGCGCGGATCGTACTTTTCCAGGTTCTCCCACAGCTTGATAAAAACGAGCTGCGAGATGTCTTTCGCATCTTCGGAATTGCCGATGATTCGATAGCAGAGCGCGTACACCTTCGACGTCTTGCGGCGCACGAGACGCTCGAAAGCGTGGCTGTCGCCGCTCCTGATTGTCTCGACGAGCTGCCGGTCATCAGGTTCGACTGACTCTTTGGTGGGAATCATCAGATGGAGTTCCGAGGCCATCGTCCCATAGGTACGCTGGTCGCCGGAAAAACGTTTAGGCCGTCATTGATCCTTCCCGTTAGCGCGTGATGTCCCGTAAAATCCAGTAAACATGCGAGTACTCGTCGTCGGACAGGGTGGTCGGGAGCACGCGATCTGCTGGAAGCTGCGGCAGTCGCCACAGGTGAAAGAACTTTACGCGGCGCCGGGGAACGCTGGGATCGCTCAGGTCGCCGACTGCGTACCGATCGGTGTAGCCGACATCATCGAGCTCGCCGACTTCGCGGAGAAGCTCAAAATCGATCTGACCATCGTCGGCCCCGAGCTTCCCCTGACCCTCGGCATCGTCGATGAGTTTCAGAAGCGCGGTCTGACGATCTTCGGACCGACGCGTCTGGCGGCGGAGCTCGAAGGCTCGAAAGTCTTCTCCAAAGAGTTCATGCGCAAGTACAAGATCCCCACGCCCGATTCGACGACGTGCCAGTCGGTCGATGAAGCGCGCGAGGCGCTGAAGCAGACGAAGTATCCGGCGGTCATCAAAGTCGACGGACTCGCCGCCGGCAAGGGCGTCGTCATCGTGAATTCGAAGAAGGAAGCCGACGATTACCTTCAGCTCGTCTTCGAAGAAAAGAGATTCGGGAACGCTGCCAGCCGCATCCTCGTCGAGGAGTACCTGACCGGCGAAGAGGTCTCGTTCATGGTCATCACCGACGGGAAGCGCTTTGTGCCGCTCGCCCCGGCGAAGGATTACAAGAAAGCGTTCGACGGCGACGAAGGTCCGAACACGGGCGGCATGGGCGCGCATTCGCCGGCAGTCGTGCTGACCAGCGAGAAGGCGGCCGAGGTGATGCGCTCGATCATCCTGCCGACGATTCAGGGAATGGCGGCGGAGGGTCGGCCGTACACCGGCGTGCTCTACGCGGGGCTGATGCTGACGAAGAAGGGGCCGCAGGCCCTCGAATACAACTGTCGCTTCGGCGATCCGGAGACGCAGGTGCAGTTGCTCCGCCTCGATGACGACCTCGCCGAGATTCTCCTCCGCGCCGCGCGCGGAAACCTGGGCGACATGAAAGTGAACTGGCGTAAAGAGGCCGCGGCGTGCGTCGTGATGGCTGTCGATGGCTATCCCAGCGAGTACATGAAAGGTCAGGAAGTCGTCATCGATCCGATCCCCGACGACGCTGTCGTCGTCTTCCACGCCGGGGTCATCAAGAAGGGTGGGAAGCTCGTGAACATGGGCGGCCGGGTCGTGAACGTTTGCGCTCGCGCGGCCACGCTCTCCGAAGCGCTGACGAAGGTCTACGAGGCGCTGCCGAAGGTGCGATTCGAAGGCGCACGCTATCGGCGGGACATCGGGTATCGTGCGCTCGAGCAGCTCGCTGCGACGCGCGCGTAATGCCGAAACCGTGGGTCCTCATCGTCATGGGCAGCGACACGGACGCCGAAGTCATGTCGCAAGCGGCCGCTGCGCTCGATGAGCTTCGCGTCCCTTACGAATTCACTGTCGCCTCGGCGCATCGATCTCCCGAGCGGACGAAGACGGTGATCGCCGAAGCGGAGAAGAATGGTGCGGTGGTGTTCATCGCCGGAGCGGGGATGGCCGCGCATTTGCCGGGCGTGGTCGCTTCGCTCACGACGAAGCCGGTCATCGGCGTCCCGCTCGCGGGAGGTGCATTGCAGGGTGTCGATGCGCTTTATGCGATCGTGCAGATGCCGCCGGGGATTCCCGTAGCGAGTGTGGCCATCGGCGGGGCGCGCAACGCGGGCATTCTCGCTGCACAGATCATCTCCACGGCTGACGCCGATCTGGCCGCACGTTTGAAGGAGAATCGCGCGGCGATGGCGGAAGGCGTCACTCAGAAATCGAGGAAGGTCTACAAGTCGACGAGATAGGTCGTAGGTCGTGGGTCGTCGGTACCGGGGGCTGCAACGCAAGAACGATGAGGCCCCCGGTACCTACGACCTACGACCCACGACCTCCCATGCATCACGATCACTCGCACGCAGTCTCTCGCAAGCTCGTCATTGCGGCGATCGTCACCGTGGCGTTCGTCGTCGTCGAGGTATGGATCGGCTTCGTGTCCAACTCCCTTGCGCTCGTCAGCGACGCTTTGCACAACTTCACCGACAGTCTGGCGCTGCTGCTCGCGTTCACCGCCGTGCGGCTCGAGCGGCGTCCGGCGACGATCGAGAAATCGTACGGCTATCAGCGCGCGGGAATCCTGACCGCGTTCATCAACGCCGGAACGCTGGTCGGCTTCACGGCCTACATTTTCATCGAGGCCTTCGACCGTTTCCGACATCCGCACGTTGTGAACGATCAAGCAATGCTGATGACCGCTCTCGTTGCGATCGTGCTCAACACTTCCATCACGATGTCGCTACGGCGCGAGGGACGGCACGACGTGAACGTCCGCGCTGCGGTGATGCATATGTTCGGCGACGCCGTGTCGTCGGCGGGCATCGTCATCGCGGCACTGTTGATCCGGTCAACGCAGAACGCCGTGTGGGATCCGGCCGTCTCGATCGCGATCGGCGTTCTGATTCTGTGGAGCAGTTGGGGAATCCTGCGGGAGACGATCAACCTCCTGCTGGAAGGAACGCCGACAGGCATCGATCCCGATTCGGTGAGCCGATCGCTCGCCGCGGTCGACGGCGTGTACGGAGTGCATCATCTGCACATCTGGGCGCTCGGACCGTCGCGGCCCGCGCTCTCCTGTCACGTGATGGTCGGCGACGTTCCGGTGAAGACCACGGCGAAACTCCTCGACGAGTTGAACACGATGCTCGCGGATCAGTACCGCATCGCCCACACGACCATTCAGTTCGAGTTCGCGAACTGCTCCGAGGATGATCTGTTCTGCATTCCGTACACGGAACGTGGAGCGGCGGGCTTCAGCCCGCCGACGGCGCGCTGAAGCGCGCCGCTACACCGATCAGCGCAACTTGTAAGAATCGGGATACGTGAGCGTCACCGAAGCGCGGGCTACGCCGGATGGCAGCGCGATCGCGAGATCGGGCGACATCTCATAGAACGGTCGCAGGTCGATCGGATTGGACAGAAGAAGTGATCCCGAAGTTCCGCAGAGGTCACCCATCCGGATGACATTCTCCAATGGCCTGCGCGGACGCATGCTGATGTAAATCTTCGAGATCTCGTCGCGCAGCGCGCCTTGCGGCTTCTGTGTGTACGTCTTCGTGAAAGACGTCACGGCGAGATCCTCTTTGACGACGCGCGCGGCCGCATCGTACGAGTAGGCGATCGCCGTCTGCCACGCCGTCTGCGGCGATCCCTCGGCCGGAAATCCTTCGTAACCGCCTTTGATGTTCACGGCCGTGAGCGCATCGTTCTGATAGACGTAATCAGCCGTCATGTTGATGAGGTGATTGCACGCCGCGGCGTTCTGATACGAGACCTGTTGCTGCGCGATGCGACTCTTATCGTCGAACGTGTAGCGCGATGTGTACTTCTGGCCGTCGATGATGATGTCCTCGCGATCGAGGAGCCAGACGCCGTCGGATGACTTATGAGCGTCGAACTGCAGGATGTCGCCGCTCGCCGTCGAGACGATCTTCTCCAATCGATCGGGGCCCTGGACGTAGCGGACTTGATTGCTCCATCCCTGGATGATGTCGCCGTCGTACGTCCAACCTTCCGCCTTGCGTGCCGCCTGAATGGCGTGCTGTCGCGCGGGCGTGTAGCGCAGCGAATCGCGCATGGTGCCGTTCTGAAACATGCACGGCAGCGCGTCATTCTTCGCCAGTCGATTATCGGAGTAGTACGTGGAGCGCGTCGCCGACGCCCCCTCGACGCACGGCCGCGTGTTCCAGACCGCGGCGTTTGTCGTGTACGGCCCATGCCAGCAGCGATGGCACCACATCGCGCCGGGCGAGAGTTTGAGTCCACAGAATGAGCAGACGATCTTCGTCTTCATGTCCTCGATCTCGTTGTCGAGCGCGAAGACGCGCTGATCGATGCTCGCCTTCTGCTCCGGCTCGGGTTCCAGCTCGGCGTAGCGGCGAAAGCGTTCCGCCGCTTTGGCGAAGTCCTGCTGCTTCTCGAAGATGACCGCCTGATTGAACACCGCCGCGGGATCGTTCGGCCGCTGCTGCTCCGCTTCCTGAAATGCCTTCAGCGCGCCGTCGAGATCGTTTTTGCCGTACAGAAATTTGCCGCGATTGAAGAGCTCGACGTAATCCTGATCGGCTTGACGTTTCTTCTGCAGCTCGCGCTGAAACTCGAGCTCGAGTAGCAACTTCGTCACGAGCTGCTTCTCCGCGCCGGTCGGATAGAGTTGGTTGTAGCGATCCGCTTTGACTTGCGCCTCGCCATATCGCCCTGCTTTCGCCAGAACGAGAGCCATGTTGTAGAGCACGGGCGGCTGATCCGGTTTGAGCGCGTCGGCTTTCGCGAACTGCTCGTAAGCCGAGCCGTACTCCTTCAGGTCGAAAAACTTTCTGCCGAAGAACACCGCCTTCGCATATTCCTCGGCATTCGGATCGACAACGGGAGGGGGCGGTGGAGGCGGCGCCGTGTCGGTCACGGGCGGTGCAGGCTGTTGCGGCGTGGGCGGCGTTTGCGGAGGCGGTTCTTGCGTGATCGTTGCGAAAAAGAGAGCGATGAGCGCCAGCAGTCGCATAAATTCCTAGCGGAGAAACGAATCGACGACGGTGATGAGCCAGAGCTGCTGCTCGTCCGTCGGTTGCGATCGCGCGAGCAGTACGTAGAGTGCGCGCTTCCTCTGTTGATCGCTCCAACGACCGCTGTTGTCGCGCAGAACGCGCTCAGGCTCGGCATCGACCTCCGCATTCGGCTGCAACACAACCTCGGTCGCATCCTTCGGCGCCCATTCCGGCGCGATCGAAGTGCCGAACAGTCTCGTCACGAGCGCGATCCGCTCGCTCTCGGACACCGCCGTACGCGCAGCAGACGCGAGCCGGCTCCGCGAGCCTGACCCTTCGATCAGCGTGCGCAGATTCGAGAGCAACTGAATGCGCTGCATACACGCCTCGAAAATCTTCGACTTCACGGTCTCGTCGGTGATCACGACGCTCGCCTTCAAAACATTCTGAATGCGCTGCGTCTCGTAAGAAACAAAACTCTCCGCTGCGTCAGCGGCGGAGGGACTATCGCTGCTCTGTGGAGCGCCGGCGCCCTCGCCGGCGGCAGTCGCCGCCGTGGGCGGCGGCGCTCCACTCGTCGCAACCTCCGGTGGCGCCGGCACCGCAGGAGCTGGAACGTCCACGAGCGGCAGGTCGAGCGCCATGACCGCCGGTCGCGACGTGTCGATCGCCTTCGTCGATTTCAAATCGTCGGGTGAGTTCATCGCCGTTGTCGGCGGTGCGGCGGGAGGCACCGGCACGAGCTTCGCGCCGCCGAGGAGCGGGAGGGCGGGCGGTGGCGGGATGAGGCTGCGCACGAGCTCGGAGTCGCTCGTCAGCCCCGAATCGAGCAGCTTCTCCCGAACGCGCAGCCGGATATCCTCGGCCGTGCGAATTTGAATGAGCCGCTGTTGATCCGTCAGATACACGGGACTGGTCTTGTCGATGGTCATGTCGCAATGACACGGGCCAAATCGATCGGGCTCGTACTGCTGCTCGTTTCTGACGCGCTTGAAGTAGTCGACGATCGCGAGATTGCGCTTGATGTGCGCCTCGCGATATCGCTCACAGGCGTTCTGCGCCGCGTACTGGTTCATCGCCGAGATCTCGGCGAACAGGCGCGTCTCCGGACGGTACATCTGCACGTGATAGTGGTAGATGTCGCAGGCGTGCGTGGACGTCGAAGGCGTGGGCGGGCAGACGAGCGCCTGCTGCGCCATGGCCGGTACAGCGATCAAAATAGCCGCCAGTTGGGGAATCCGCATGGACCAGTGCACGCGATTATAAAGTGTCATTCAACGGTCCCGTCTCTCGGTCGTACAGAGAGACAAAGGAGATTCAACCATGAAGAGAAGCACACTGACGATTACGATCCTCGCGCTCGTGGCGTTGATCGCCGCGCCGTTCCTCTACGCCAACCACGGCCGCGACCACGGCATGGCCGGCTTCGGACCGCTCGCCCATCTGCAACGCGCGCAGAAGGAGCTCGGCCTCTCCGACCAGCAGGTCGACGAGATCAAAGCCATCTTCAAGAGCTTTCATGATCAGAATGCCGATTATCGTGATCAGCTCCGCGGCGGATTCCAGGGCGTGGTGAACACGTTGATCAAGAACCCGAATGACATCGCAGCGGCGCAGGCCCTGATCGATCAGCAGGCGCAGGCGGAGCGGGCTTTGAAAACCAATCTGCTCAACGCCGCCTCGAAGGCGCTCAACGTTCTGACGCCGGATCAGCGCACGAAGCTCGGGCAGATGATCGCCGATCGTATGGCCCAGCGGCACCAGCGGCAGTTCTGAAGACGAAGCATTGCCATACGACGATGCTGTCGAATCGCAAGCGATCGCCGCAACGAAACGCGGCGATCGCACCGCGTATGACTACATCGTCGCGAAGTACATGAAGCGGGTCATGTCGATCGCCTGGGGCGTGGTTCGCAACGCCGGGGATGCCGAGGATCTGGCGCAGGAGGCGTTTGTGAAAGCGTTCCAGTCGATCGACAGGTTCCGGACGGGCGAGCCGTTTGGTCCGTGGATCTACAGAATCGTGACGAATCTGGCGCTCGATGTCGTGAAGCATCGAACGAAGTTCCGGCACGAAGAATTGACGGAGTCGGAGCCGGCGGGACGACGCGATAGCGCCGAGTTGCCGGCGGTCACAAGTGAGATCGCGACGAGGATCGATCGCGCCATCGAGGCGCTGCCGGAGATGCAACGGGTCGTGGCGCGGCTGTTTCTCGTGGAGGAGCTCGAGCATGCGGAGATCGCGGCGATGACCGGATTGACTGAAGGAACGGTGCGCTCGCATCTCTCGCTGGCGCGGAAGAAGTTACGCGAGCAGCTCGCCGATGTGTACGGAGGGAACGATGAGTGAGGACCGATTCCTCGATCGCGTTCGCCATGACGCGCGCGAGCTTCGCTATGACGCCGGCGACGCCGTGCTGACGCGCGTCAGCGCGCGCATTCGGGAGCGCATCGGGCAGCCGACCGTGTCGGAATTTCTCGCGGCGTGGTTCCGGCCGTTGGCCGCATCGCTCTCCGCGCTGGCGCTTGTGGCGACGATCGGCCTCACGCTGTTCGAGAGGAGCGAGGCGTTGGCCATGACCGGTGACACGGTCGAAGTTTCGATGGGGGGAGACGTCTACCGTGTCGCCGACTAATACGAAGCTGCTCGCCGCGGTGGCGCTGGTGATCACGTTCTTCGTCGGGGGCGTTCTCGGCGTTGTCGCCGATCGGGTGATCTTTCTGCACTACGGGATGCCGCAGCATTCGGCGCATTTCATCGTGCGCCGGCTCGATCATCGTCTCCACTTCAGTGATCAGCAGCGCGCCCAGGTCGTCGAGATCATCGACCGGCATCAGCGCAACATCAGCGGCATCTGGTCGGGTGTGCGGCCGGCGGTGTTGCAGGAGATCGAGGCGGCGAATGTGGAGATCGATCGCGTGCTCACGCCTCCGCAGCGCGCGGAGTTCGCGAAGCTCCGCATGCGCCTGATGCCGCACCGGTTCAAACACGATTGACAGTCAGTGCCCTCTCCCGCCGGGAGAGGGTGGCGCGCCACCTTCTCCCGTGGGGAGAAGGCTTTACGGTGCGGCCGCCGCTGCCGCCTGCTGCGCCGCGTACATCGCCGGCGTCGTCGCCGGAGCGTTCACGAGCTCGGTGTATTCGAAGAGCGGCGTCGACAGATAGCGCTCGCCAGTGTCGGGGAGCACCGCCACCACGCGCTTGCCCTTGCCCAGCTCCTTCGCGATCTGCAAGCCCACATAAGCGACCGCGCCGGAGGAGATGCCGACGAAGATGCCTTCTTCTTTCGACAGGCGCCGAGCTGTATCCACCGCCTGTTCAAACGTGACATCGAACACGCGATCGACGACCTTCGCGTCATAGATCGCGGGGATGAAGCTCGGTCCGATGCCCTGAATCTTGTGCGGCGCGTATGGACCGCCTTTGAGCACCTGTGCTTCGACCGGCATCACCGCGACGGTCAGGATCTTCGCGTTTCTCTTCTTCAACACCTGACCGCAACCGGTAATCGTTCCACCGGTGCCGACGCCGGCGACGACGGCGTCGAGCTTTCCGCCGGTGTCGCGCCAGATTTCTTCCGCGGTGGTCTCGCGATGGATCTTCGGATTGGCCGGATTGTCGAACTGTTTCGACAACCACGCGCCCGGCGTTTTCTTCGCGTAATCCTCCGCGACCTTCTGCGCGCCTGGAATCCCGGCGGGGCCGGGCGTGAGGATCATCTCCGCGCCGAGAGCCTGCAGCAGCTTGCGGCGCTCGATCGACATCGTGTCGGGCATGACCAGCGTGCACTTGTAGCCCTTCGCCGCAGCGACGAATGCCAGCCCGATGCCGGTATTGCCGCTCGTCGCTTCCACGATCGTCGAGCCGGGCTTCAGCTCACCGCGCTTCTCGGCGTCTTCGACCATCGAGATCGAGATGCGATCCTTTACCGACGACGCCGGATTGAACGACTCCAGCTTCACGATGACCTCGCCCGAACCGTCGGCGGGAACCTTGTGGAGCCGCACCATCGGTGTGTTGCCGATCAGCTCCGTGATGTTGTCGTAGATCTTGCCGTGCTGCATGAGTTCTCCTTCGCCGGCGAATTATAGGAGGGGGAGCGCCGTTCGCTTCTACGCGCTGGCCTGTCCGAGGTATCGGTAACCGATTTTTGCGACGGCGACGATGACGGCGGCGTCGGTGCCAACCGCCTTTTGAAGCTTGCGTCGAAGACGCGTCACATGCGTGTCGACCGTGCGGCTGTTCAGATTGAGGTCGACGCGATAGTTCCACACGCGCGAGAGCAGCTCGTCGCGCGGAACGACGCGCTCCTTGTTCTTGAAGAGATACATGAGCAGGTCGAACTCTTTCGGCGAGAGCTTCAACTTCTGGTTCGCAGCGCTCGCTTCGCGCGTCGATGGATCGAGGCGGATGAGCTGATCCTCGCAGATCGTCTTCGACGTCGTGCCGACATCGCTGCGGCGCATCACGGCGTCGATCCGCGCAAACAGCTCCTGCACGCCGAACGGCTTCGTCACGTAGTCGTCCGCGCCCGAGCGAAGTCCGCGCACCTTGTCGGTCTCCTGACCGCGAGCGGTCAGCAGGATGACCGGCACCTTCGAGATCTTGCGGATGTGATCGAGCACTTCGAAGCCGCTCTTCTTGGGCAGCATCAGATCGAGCAGCACGAGGTCCGGCTGCTCCGAATGGAACAGACGGATCGCCTCTTCACCGTCCGCAGCGGTGATGGTCTCGTAATTCTCGTGTCGCAGGTTGATATCGAGGCCCTGCCGGAGACCCGCCTCGTCCTCCACGATCAGAATCTTCGTCATAGCTTCCTACCTTCTACGGCTCACGATGGAAGTGGTTTCGACTGGATGATTCGGGGCACGACGGAGGCTTTCTCCCCGACGGAACGCGGCAATAGCAGCCGAAATGTCGAACCGGCTCCCGGTTGGGAGTCGACCTCGACGCGGCCACCATGCGACGCGGCGATCTGCTGCACGAGAGTCAGGCCGAGGCCCGCACCGCGACGCGTTTGTGTATCTGAAAACTGTGCACGGTAGTAAGGATCAAAAATACGTCCCAGATCGCGGCTATCGATCCCGATGCCCCGATCCTTCACCTCGATCATGACATTCTCGGAGGTTTGACGTACGGAGATATCGATCCGTTTGTCGTCGCCCGAATACTTGATCGCATTATCGATGAGGTTGAGAACGGCGCGCGACACCGCGTCGCGATCCCACATCTGCGATTCGATCCCCTCCTCGATGTCGACCGAGATCGTAAATCCCTTACTGCGGATCCATGACTCATAGCTGGAGATGAGTGTCGTCACGAGATCGCGCGGGTGGACGGGCGTGAAGGCCAGCGCTGGCACGGTCTGGTTTTGCATGCGCGCGACGTCGAGGACGTTCTCGACGAGATGCGACAGGTGAAGGACCTCGCGCAGCACCTGCTCCTCGATGTCGCGGCGCTCTTTCTCGCTCAGCTTCGCGCCGCGCTTCAGCGTTTCCGCGCCGAGCCGGATCATCGCCAGCGGAGTGCGAAGCTCGTGCGACACGTTGGCGATGAGTGCTCCGCGTAGCTTCATCGTTTCCGCTTCCTGATTCAGGCCGCGGATGGCGAGGAAGCCGCCGATCGCCATCAATGTGAGGGCGATGAGGCTGACTGCCAGCGAGATCGCCCGCTGGTTTTCCCATCCTGATCCGACATACTCGGTGCGCACCAGCGCGCGAATCGCATACGACTGCAATGGTGGCGCGAGCGGCGAGACGAATGCGAACGCGTGCGGAAGCCGAATGAGGCCGATCTGCTGCGGCGACGAAACAACGGTCACATCGGCGCGTTGTTCGATCCCGAACTTGCCGGTGCGGACGAGCGGCTGCTGCCGCATCGCACCGTGAATCCCGGCGAGAAGGCGCTGAGGGTCGTAGGTGTAGCGCACGGTTCCGCTGGACGTGAAGAACTCGCGGCTGAGGCGTGGTCCCGTGGGCTTCGCCGAGCCGAGCTCGCTGACGTAGACGGAGCTCGCCGGATCGTGATCGGGAACGTAGATGGCGGTCACGATCCACTCGTTGTTGTTGATCCACTCGCGCACGGCCGCGTCGTCCGGCGTCGTGTAGCGGCGCTCGATCTGCTGCCATTCGTCGTTCGCGCTGGAGAGCTCGGCGCGTACCGCGGCATCGACACGTCGCGCCGTGATCTCGGCCGCGTAGCCGGCGTATTGCACGGCCAGCATGTTCGCGCCGCGTTCCATGCGGATCGACAACTCGTACGAGCGCCACGCGAGGACGCCTAAGCCCGCGGAGATGATCAGAAACGGAACGAGGATGGACACACGATCCCGCCGCTCTACACGAGCGGGGTCACGACGAAAGCGAGCGAGAAAGCGACGCAGCATGGCTTCGATGGTCGTCGGTCGTCGGTCGTAGGTGCCGGGGGCCTCAGCGCCAAAACGCCCCCGGCACCCACGACCTACGACCCACGACCTATCTCTGGCCCCCCGCCGTCGCCGTGCTGTGCGCCTGCGCGAGATGGGCGGAGATCACCTTTTCGATGTACTCCTGAGGATACGGCTCGAGCCGTGCCTCGATCTTCTTATACGCGCCGCGCCGCTGAACGATGATCCACAACCGTCCCGTCGAACGGGCTTCAGCAAGGGCTTCCTTGAACTGCTTCGCCGTGGCCTGCTCCATCGACTTGCCGTTGACGGCGATCAGGCGATCGCCTTCCTTGAAGTCGGCTCGGGAGGCAGGACTGTCGGGTCGCACCGCTTTGACCACCAGGCCCGGCTTGAGCTCGACGATATCGAGCCCGAGATAGCGCCGGCCGGAGAGCATCTGCCGGATCTGGCGCTCACACTCACGCGCGGGAACGTGACATTTCGGCTCCTGCGCGATCGTGACCGCGGCGGTGGAGAGAGCGATAGCGATTGTTGCTGTTCTGCGGAAGAAACCGGGATTCATGCTGAAACCGTCGGTCGCGAGACCGGCAACCACAATATGCCGTGAGCGGCGGCGGTGAGAATTACAAATCAGAAAATGTCGCACGAATTCCTGTTTTCAGAGGGTTAAGGAACCTCTGCACAAGTCTGACGCGCGGCGCTGCGTGCGCCGCCCGCAACCCGAAGGGCTGATGGCGGTTGCGGGCCG
>DASYUK010000339.1:0-2338 GCA_036001325.1 Thermoanaerobaculia bacterium | reverse complement strand
ACTCGATCAGATTCGGGTTCGGCCTATCCGCTCTTAATTAGGTCTGACGATTCGAAATATCGCGTGGCCGCTCGCACGATTTACGCATTGGGCCGAAACAGACTTTCCGAGGTGCTGACAATGTCGGCACCAAGTCGTCTGCTTTCATTCCTTGTTGTCGGAACTTCGGATAAGAACTTTCGTGGGCTAAGCGATGCGGCAATCCTAGCTCTCTTCGCTGCAGAGGACGATCGACTTCGCAAAGCCGCGGCGTTGAAATGTGTGAAGGCAATGCCAAGAAAACGTGTCACTGGGCTTCTTGCTAGCTACATGTCGACGCCGGCGCACCGGTACTACAATGTTGTTCACTGGCTCGACTTCGGAATCTCTGTTCCTAGAGAACTAGCCCTTCGTGCCGTCGAAAAGCTTCTGCATCAGGAGTGGCAAGTTTGAGCGGATATTAGATCCGTCAATTTTTAGCTGCCCCTTTTTGGCTGCCGCGATGCGAATGATCGGCATTCACCATCCCTCTAGGCATCTTGTGGGCCCCATCGCCTCTACATACTCCTCCGATACTCCCCACCGACCTCGAACAGCGCTTTGGTGATCTGACCGAGGGAGCACACGCGCACGGTCTTCATCAGCTCCGCGAAGACGTTGCCGTTCTCGATCACGACGCGCTTCAAACGTTCGAGCGCTTTCGGAGCCGCCGCCGAATTGCGCGCATGAAACTCAGCCAGCCGCTTTAGCTGCGACTGCTTCTCTTCCTCGGTCGAGCGCGCGAGCTCGAGCTTCTGCGGCACCGAGTCGCCGTGCTTGCCGCGGAAGGTGTTGACGCCGATGATGGGATACGAGCCGTCATGCTTCTTGTGCTCGTAGTAGAGCGATTCTTCCTGGATCTTGCCGCGCTGGTAGCCGGTCTCCATCGCCCCGAGCACGCCGCCGCGCTCGCTGATCGCTTCGAACTCTTTGAGCACCGCTTCCTCGACGAGATCGGTCAGCTCCTCGATGATGAAACTGCCCTGGTTCGGGTTCTCGTTCTTGCCGAGGCCCCACTCACGGTTGATGATGAGCTGGATCGCCATCGCCCGACGCACGCTCTCTTCGGTCGGCGTCGTGATCGCCTCGTCGTAGGCGTTGGTGTGCAGCGAGTTGGTGTTGTCGTAGGTCGAGATCAGCGCCTGCAGCGTGGTGCGGATGTCATTGAACGCGATCTCCTGCGCGTGCAGGCTGCGGCCGCTCGTCTGCGAGTGGAACTTGAGCTTCTGCGAGCGCTCGTTGGCGCCGTAGCGCTCGCGCATCGCCACCGCCCAGATGCGCCGCGCGACGCGGCCGATCACCGAATACTCGGGATCCATGCCGTAGCTGAAGAAGAACGACAGGTTCGGCGCGAAGTCGTCGATGCGCATGCCGCGCGCGAGATACGCCTCGACGAAGGTGAAGCCGTTCGAGAGCGTGAACGCGAGCTGCGAGATCGGATTCGCGCCGGCTTCCGCGATGTGATAGCCCGAGATCGACACCGAGTAGAAGTTCTTGACGTCGTGCTGGACGAAGTATTCCTGGATATCGCCCATCACCTTGAGGCTGAACTCGGTGGAGAAGATGCAGGTGTTCTGGCCCTGGTCTTCCTTGAGGATGTCGGCCTGCACCGTGCCCCGCACGGTGGACAGCGTCCATGCCTTGATCTTCTGCGCCTCGTCGTCGGTCGGCTCGCGGTCGTTGTCGGCGCGGAACTTGTCGAGCTGCTGATCGATCGCGGTGTTCATGAAGAACGCCAGGATCGTCGGCGCCGGGCCGTTGATCGTCATCGACACCGAGTTGTTCGGCGCGGTGAGGTCGAATCCCGAATAGAGCACCTTCATGTCGTCCAGCGTGGCGATCGAAACACCCGAGTTGCCGACCTTGCCGTAGATGTCGGGACGGAGATCCGGATCGTTGCCGTAGAGCGTGACCGAGTCGAACGCGGTGGACAGGCGCTTCGCCGGCATGCCGTCGGCGAGCATGTGGAAGCGCTTGTTGGTGCGGAACGCGTCGCCCTCGCCGGCGAACATGCGCGTGGGATCCTCGTTCTCGCGCTTGAACGCGAACACACCGGCGGTGAACGGGAAGCTGCCGGGAACGTTCTCCTCGAGCTGCCAGCGCAGGATTTCGCCGTCGTCTTCGTATTTCGGCAGCGCGACCTTCGGAACGTGCGTGCCGGAGAGCGAGACGGTCGTCAGCGCGGAACGGATCTCCTTGCCGCGGATCTTCACGACGTATTCGTCGCCGGTGTACGCGGCCTTGGTCTTCGGCCACATGTCGAGGAGCTTCTTCGCGCGCGGGTCGAGGGCGGCGTCGCGGTCGGCGATCAGGGCGTCGA
>DASYUK010000338.1:0-2165 GCA_036001325.1 Thermoanaerobaculia bacterium | reverse complement strand
CGTGCCGATCGGAACGACATGCCGCCTCTGCGAGCGTCTCGACTGCGAGCAGCGCGCGTTCCCGGCACTGCAGTGGGGAATGACGATCGACGAGAACGTGAGAGGGAGATCGTTTTTCGCGCCGACTGTCGCGCCGCCGGCGCAGACGATGCCGATCGCGAAGCGCGGTCGGAAGAAATAGCTGCCCCATTTGGAGCAGTACTTCTCAGGCGTAAAACAGCGCAGCGCCACCGCCAAGAGCGATCGCTCCCGCCAACGACAGAAACAGTAGATGCCGGCGGTGGAAGCGATCGAGCAACGGTGCGAACGCAAATCGAATCGGCCGAAACAGACTCGCGAGAATCACGGAAGCGAGGATCCACCACAGTCCAAAGCCCGCGGCGCTCAGACCGATGTCGACGCGAACGCGATCCGGCGTCGGACCCCAGAGGCGGTGAAAGCCGCCATCACCGACGCCCCACGCGAGCAGCGGAGCGACCGGGGCGACGATGAAAGCCGGAACCATCAGTACAAGCAGCGCCACGATCGGCGGATAGACGAGCCAGCGGCGCGCGCCGATCGGCTCACCGCGTTCGGACATCAGCTCGACGAATGCGCGACTCACCAGATAAGCCGGCACGAGAAGCAGGATTCCGCCAACAGGAAAGAAAACGATCATCAGGAGAAACAGCCCGAAGCTCAAATAGGCAATGCGCCAGTCATCGGGCCCCGACGCGATCCGCGACATCACTCGTCTCCACGCCGGCTGCTCATCCTCGGGCAGCCAGCGTTCCGGCGGGCCCAGTCGATCGAGAACTGTGCCGAGATGCTCAGCGCCGACCGGTGCAGGAATACCGGCCAGCGCGATCTCCACGTGCTCGCGCACGCTCTGCTCGACATCGTCGGCCTGGCTGCCGCGCAAGGTCTTGCGCAGCCGCTGGAGATACTCATCGAAGCGTTGTCGCGCCGAATCGCTCATCTCGATCATCGTCCCCGCTCCTTTCGAACATGCCCGATCGCTTCATGCAATCGCTCCCAATGCTGGTTCATGCGCCGCAGCTCCTCGCGGCCCCGGGAGGTGAGCCGGTAGTACTTTCGCGCCGGCCCTTCCGGCGACTCTTCGATATACGTCTCGACGTAGTTCTCGTTTTTGAGACGACTGAGAATCGGATAGATCGTTCCCTCGGTGATCACCAAACCGTCGACATCGCCGAGGCGACGGACGATCTCGTAGCCGTAGATCGCGGTGCCACTGAGCGAGTTGAGAATCGCCAGCTCGAGGAGGCCTTTGCGGAGCTGCGTCGTCCAGTTGTCGTAGAACGCGCCTGCCATGACGTCACAATAGTGCCTGGCAAGGTAGCTGTCAATGCATGGTACTATTTACAAAAAGAGCGGCGGCATGGCCGCCGCACTCCAGACTTACGCGACCGTCTTTGCGCAGTACTGATCGAACGCCGAGGTGAGCTCGGCGGCGATATCGTACGCCTCGCGTCCTTCGATCTGCCAGCGCTCCAGCATCTTGACGACTTCGCCATCGCGGATCAGAGCGATCGACGGCGACGACGGCCGGTAGCCGATGAAATACTCGCGCGCCCGCTCCGTCGCTTCGCGATCGTTGCCCGCGAACACAGTGATCATCTTCTCGGGCATCGTCTTGTTCTCTCGCGCGCTCTCCAGCGCCATCGCCACGGCCGGCCGGGCCATGCCCGCGGCGCAACCGCAGACCGAATTCACGACCACGAGGACCGTGCCCTTTTTCTTTGCCAGCACGGCATCTACTTCCGCCCCCGTTCTCGCTTCCTCAATTCCAAGCCGGGTCAGCTCACGACGCATCGGCTCGACAATCATTTCGTCGTACATGTGTACCTCCGGGCGAATGATACCGGAGGACAGGCAATCCTGCCTGTCCTCCAGGAATCGCTAGTGCCGCGCCGTGTCGCTGACCTGCAGCGAGTTCACCATCGCCTGCAGGACGCCGTTATAGCGGCTGGCCTCGTTCTCCGGCGTGATGAACAACAGATAGATGAGATGACCGTCTTCGAGCTGTCTCGTGACGACGTTCACCCGCTCGTTGAGTCCGGTGTTCGGATCCGTTCCGCGCAGAGCCACGGCGATCGCGCGACCGCCGCTCACATTGAATCGCTGCGTCGTCCCTCGAACCGTCTGCAGATACGGACTGTTCTGCC
>DASYUK010000337.1:0-7502 GCA_036001325.1 Thermoanaerobaculia bacterium | reverse complement strand
ATAGTGCCCGGCGATGTCGCGCGCGATGTTCACCCACTCGCCCGGCGTCATGTTCGACGAGTCGAGCAGCGGGTCGTAATCGTGAATCGTGAATGAAGGGATGGAAGGATGCGTAAGCTCCGGCATGACCTCCATTTGTTGTTGCAGGTAACCGGGTTGCGTTCCGTACCCTTTGCGGGTGCGGTTCATGCCGATCGTGCCGCCGGTGTGAGCGATGTAAACGCGTTTCCGCAAGCGGCGGGATGATACGTCAGCGGCTATACTGTCCGGCACCGCATAGAGAGAGATGCCGCGATGCCGAATCGACACATCGTCGTTCTGTGTTGTTCGTTGCTTCTTCCCGCGTTCCGCGCGACCGCGCAGAACGTCGATCTCACGGGAACCTGGAACGGGGAATTCGTGATCACGGACCGCTGCACGAACGGTTCGACGTTCACATCGCGCGGTCCGGCAGCAGTGCAGTTTCTCCAGAGCGGTTCCGCCGTGCAGGGCGCCGTTACCCTCAGTAACCTGACCGACACGGACGGCGACACATGCACGCCGCGAGAAACATTCACTCCAACGCTTCCCGTGAGCGGAAATGTCTCCGGCGGAACCTTGAATGGAACTCTCATCCCGCCAGAGGGCGGACCGATCAACTTTTCGGCCGTCGTCAGCGCGACATCGATGACCATTTCGTTCGCGCAGACCGTGACCTCGGGTTCAATCACTCTCACGCGCACCAGCTCGCAGCCACCGGGATCGGCTCTCAGCGGCACGTACAACGGGACCTATACCGCGACTTTCCTTCCATGTCACAAGCTCGCGCCTGTCACGTACTCCGGTGGCCTATCGGTCAATCTCCTGCAAGTCGGTAACGCGTTGACCGGTAACTTCAGAGCTTCCGGGACCAAATCGGATAAAGAAGATTCCGCCGGGAACTGCACGGTGATCGATACCGGGACGATCGACGGGGTGCTCACAGCCGTGGTGAACGGCACGTTCATTACAGGCGTTGTCACCGAGTCCGACGGCGCGCAGACCTCGTTTGCGGCCACTGTCTCCGGACAAACGATCGCCGGAGCCGCCACCGATCAGGATCCTGGCGAAGCATTCTCCTTCACCATCACGCGGACCTCATCCGGCACGCCTCCGCCATCGATCATCAGCTTCAGCGCGGCTCCTGCAACGATCACCGCCGGTGGATCAGCGACTCTGTCGTGGTCGACGGTCAACGCCGCGACCGTCACCATCGACAACGGCGTCGGCTCGCAAGCGATCGCCGGCAGCGTGAGCGTTTCGCCAAGGAAGTCGACGACGTACACGTTGACTGCAAGCGGCATCGGCGGAACCGCGAGCGCAACCACGACCGTGACGGTGACCGGCACCGGCCCGCGCGTTGTCGCCGCCTCGTTCCCGTCCGGCATGCTGCAAGTCGCAGAAGGAGCGGGAGCGACGGATAGTTTCTCGCTCGCCAACGTCGGGACCGATCCGGCGAATGTGACGCTGACCGCCAACGGCAACTTCTTCTCCATCGCGCCCACTTCATCCACGCTACAGCCGGGCGCGAGTCAGTCGGTGACGATCAATGCGATTGCGCAGCCGGCGGGAACATATGAGGGAACGATCACGGTCTCGGGCGATGCTTCGCTCGTCGTGCCCGTTCGATTGCTCGTGGCCGCCGCTCCAACCGGGACCGTGAATCCGCGACCGACCGTAGCGCGCGTCGAGATCACGGTTCCCGCCGGCTCGGTTTCATTCACCAACTCCGGTTCTTCCGCGATGCAAGGCATCGCGGTCGCCGACGTGCCGTGGATCATTCCGCAGAGCGGAACCATCACGATCAATCCGGGAGAGACGAAGAGCGTCTCGTTCAGCATCGATCGCTCGAAGCGGCCCGACAGCGCCGCGCTCATCGGCAGCGCCACTGGCGCGCTCTCTCTCCGATTCTTCGGCAGTCCTATCGGAAGTACCCGTATCTCCGATGCGACGACACCGACATCGACAATCACTGTGACGATCGTCGACGTCGTCAAGCCCGGTGTGACGCCCGGCGCTCCTCCGGCGCTCGGAAGCAACGAGCTCGCGCTGTTCGTCGCCGGACATGGATCGGCACCTGGAATCGCGGGCGATCTTCTCCTCTCCAATCGCGGCTCGTCGCCGATTCCTGATCTGAAACTGTTCCTCACCGCGGCATCGCAGATCGCGACGCTGCCGCAACTGGCGTCGAACATCGGTGTGACGCTGCCATCCGTATCGACGAGCGTCTTCGGCGTCGAGGCGAGCCCGAGTCTGATGTTGCGGGGAACGCTCTCGAATCTCTCGGCGGCCGCGCTGCGGATGGCCAATCCTTCCGGAGCATCCGCGTACTTTTCTGCGATCCCGGTGTTCCGTTCTGATCGGGGAGTCGCGGCCGGCGGACGTCTGGTGCTGTCGGGCGTCGAGCGAAGCACGAATACTCGAACGGTTGTCGTCGTGCAGGAGTTGAGCGGAACGTCGGGAACTGCAGACGTTCAAGCGTATGACGCCAACGGCGCGCCGATCGGAGCGAAGGCATCACTGACGATGACTCCTTTCGTCTCCACAACGGACGGCGGCAACACCGTCGTCGAAGGCGCGCGCTCGGTCGTCATCACCAACACCGGCTCTACACGCATCAACGCCTATGCGCGTGTGCTCGACGACAACAGCTCCGACGCCTGGATCGTCATCGATCCGTCGGCCACATCGGGCGCGAGCGACAGCCTGATCGCACCGACGATCTCCGCGTCGGGCTCGTCGCAGACAGATGTCTACGTGACGAACGCCACCAGTTCATCGGTCAGCGCCGCGCTGAATGTGGTGACGTCCTCGACTCGTCGTCGATCCGTTCGCGCGCAAAGCCTCGACGCCGGAACATCGGCGACACAGCAACTCACCATCCGGCCGCTAGAGACGCAGCGGACGACGGTCAGTCCCGTCAACGGATACGTTCGCCTCTCCGGCTCACCGGGGTCGATCAGCGCATCCGCTCGCCTGACGGTAACGTGGGGCGGAAAGTCGTTCGGCAGCGCTCTTCCCGTCGTGCCCGTATCGAATGCGCTCGCGAGCGGCCAGTCGAGGCGATTCAGCGGTGTCGGCGACGCTTCCGCGAAGACGATCGCGGCCGGTACGGCGGCAACGTTCCGCACGAGCCTGATGCTGATCGAGACCGCCAGTCAGGCCGCGACTGTGCGCGTCAGCCTCTGGTACACGTTCCCGGCCGGAACGCTCGTGAGTGCGCAAACGGTTTCGTCGAAGGAATTCAACCTCAACGCGAATCAGATGCTCGTCATCAATGACCTCGCGCGCACGATCATCGGTCCGCAGCGTGACTCGTTCGGCGATCTGCGCGACATCCAGGTCGATGTAGAAGTCATCAGCGGATCGGGAAGCGTCCTGCCGTTCCTCGAGTCAATCGATAACGGCTCGGGTGACGTCGTTATGCGGTCGGAGTGATCACACCCGCGCCGAAGCCGTTCGTCGTCAGCATGCGTCTCGCCGCCTCGGCGTCGGCCGGATTCACTTCCAGCACGACGCCGAGGTAGCAGACGCGACTCTCGCTGCCATCAGCGGCATCGACGGAAATCGAGTACTCGATGCCCCAGTCTTTCAGCAGGCGCTCGGCCGCTTCGACGTCGTAGTCGGTCGCTCCGCAGAAGATCGGTTCGCGTTTCATGTTCGCCCCTCACCCGCCGCTTCGCGGCACCCTCTCCCGGTGGGAGAAGGATGTCGAATTACGCGTTCCGATCGGGCTGCGGGCTCGATGCCGGCGGGGGCGGCTGCGGCACAGGCGTGGCCACATCAGTCGACGGCCCCGATCCCGGCGCGATGGTCATCTTCTCGCCGGGGCTCGCTTCCTCCGGGTCGTACTCCTTCATCTTCATGTAGTCGTTCCCGGTTTCCTCGCGCAGGATGTCGTTGACTTCCCACCCCTCGAGCGTCTCCCGCTCGAGCAGCTTGCGCGCGACGCGGTCGAGTGACGGCTTGTTGTTCGTGATGATCTCTTTCGCCGTCGCGTAAGCCTTGTCGAGAATCCGGCGCACTTCCCGATCGATCTCGATCGCCGTCGCCTCGGAGTAATCCTGATGCTGCGCGAACTCGCGTCCGAGGAAGATGGCTTCTTCCTTCTTGCCGAAAGTCGCGGGTCCGAGGTCCGACATGCCCCACTCGCAGACCATGCGCCGGGCCATCGTCGTGGCGCGCTCGATGTCGTTGCCGGCGCCCGTCGTGATCTCACCGATGAAGATCTCTTCGGCGATGCGACCGCCCATCAGGACGGCGAGCATCGCGTCGAGATACCGCTTCGAGTACGAATACTTATCCTCGGTCGGAAGCTGCTGGGTGAGGCCGAGGGCGCGGCCACGAGGGATGATCGTGACTTTGTGCAGCGGATCGGCGGCAGGCATAACGGCGGCGACGATCGTGTGACCTGACTCGTGATACGCGGTGTTCCGCTTCTCGCGATCGCTCATCACCATCGACTTCCGCTCGACGCCCATGATGACCTTGTCCTTCGCGAACTCGAAGTCGACCATCTGGACTTTCTTCTTGTCGTAGCGCGCCGCGTTGAGCGCAGCTTCATTGACGAGATTCGCCAGGTCAGCGCCCGAAAATCCGGGTGTGCCGCGCGCGAGCACGACGACGTCGACGTCTTCGGCGAGCGGGATGGTGCGCGTGTGAACGCGGAGGATGCCTTCGCGACCTTTGAGATCCGGCAGATCGACCACGACACGACGATCGAATCGGCCGGGACGGAGAAGGGCCGGATCGAGAACATCCGGACGGTTCGTCGCGGCGACGAGAATCACGCCGTCGTTTGACTCGAAGCCGTCCATCTCGACGAGGAGCTGGTTCAGTGTCTGCTCGCGCTCGTCGTGTCCGCCGCCTAAGCCCGCACCGCGGTGACGACCGACAGCGTCGATCTCATCGATGAAGATGATGCACGGCGCGTTTTTCTTACCCTGTTCGAACAGATCGCGCACGCGCGAGGCGCCGACGCCGACGAACATCTCGACAAAGTCGGAGCCGGAGATCGAGAAGAACGGCGCGTTGGCCTCGCCGGCAATCGCGCGCGCGAGGAGCGTCTTGCCCGTTCCCGGAGGACCCATCAGCAGAACGCCTTTCGGGATCTTGCCGCCGAGCTTGGTGAACTTCTGCGGCTCTTTGAGGAATTCGATGATCTCGTGGAGCTCGAGCTTGGCTTCATCGACGCCGGCGACGTCTTTGAACGTCACTTTCTTGGCGCTTCCCGACAGAAGCTTCGCCTTCGACTTGCCGAACGAGAGAGCTTTGTTCCCGCCGGCCTGCATCTGGCGCATGAAGAAGATCCAGAGGCCGACCAGGAACAGCACCGGCGCCCACGTGATCAGCGCGGTGATGAACGGCGCCTCGGTCTTCGGATCGAACTCGACGACGACGTTCTTCTGTTTGAGAAGGTCGATCATCGCCGGATAGTTACTCGGCCCATTGAGGTGAAACTCGCGCTTGCCGCCCTGCCCGGAAGTCTTGTACTCGCCCCGGATCTCGTCGCCGCGGATGAGGACCTTGGCGACCTCACCGCTGTTGACTTTGTCGAGGAAGAGGCTGAAGGCGATCTGCTCGCTCGCTCCCTTGGTCGTCTGGAAGAGACTCCAGAGCAGGAAGACGAGAACGATGATCACGACCCACAGCAGCGCGGTTTTTACGGTGGAATTCAAGGGATTGCCTCCAACTACTACACTACCGCGTTTTCAAACGGCAGGGGGCCACTTGTCATTCCGTGTGTGGCGCCGCCGATCCGGCGGCGACCGCCGGCGTGATCGCCGGCGCCACACGCCGGCGCTCACAGCTTTCCGATATACGGCAAATTCCCATGACGACTCTGTAACTCCAGCCCATATCCGACGAAGGCGCCCGGTTCCTTCACTTCGAAGGCGCGATAGTCGACCGAAAGATCGACCGTGCGCATGTCCGGACGATCGAGCAGGGCGACGAGCTTGAGCGTCGTCGGATCGTGCTGCCGGAGCTGTGCGAGAAGATAGTTCTCGATGACTCCGGTCGAGACGACATCCTTCAGCAGGTAGACGTTGCGTCCGCCGATGTTGATGTAGCTGAAGTAGTCGATCTCCACCGCGGTGGCGGTCTCGGCATCGGCCACGTCCTGGACGACATCGATGAAGCCGTAGCTCACGTCGCCTGGGATCGCGCGCACGAGGTCGGCGAGAAAGCACGATGTCCCTTTCAGAACAGCGAGCAGAAAGACTTCGTCCGAGCCCGTGTCCTTGCGGATCTGCTTGGCCAGCGTCTCGATGCGCTGCGCGATCTTCTTAGCGCTGTACGCCGTCTTGATCTTCTTGTGACGCATGCTCCAGGACCACCTCGAAATGCTTGAATCGATCCGAAACTCCAACGCCACCGACCCACACGATCTCGCCGTTCCAGACCAGGAGCGGAATGCGGTCGCGAAGTTCGGCGGCGATTTTACGATCAATCAAGAGATCCTTCAGCTTTTTGCGTCCGAAGCGATCGCCCGGCCGGCGGTTGCGAAGGGTGAAGCAGTGCTCCGTGCTCAGTGCTGAGTGCTGAGTGATCGTGATTGTCGCTTTGATCTGCGGGACGTATGTGCGCTCGCCGGGACGGATCGTCACCTCGAAGTCTTCGGTCGGTCGTGGTACGTGACGCAGGACCAGTGAGCCCCCGCGTCGCATCAGCTCGAGTGATTTCGTGACACTGACGCGTTTGATCGAATCGATGCTCGCGGCGAGGCGTTCGAGATCAGCGGCGGAGACGTCGCGCGAGTGCGCGTCGAGTCTGCGGATATGGCGCTGCAGAATCGCCTGTCGCATCCATGGATCGTCCGGCCAGTGGATGAAGCGTGTCTCGTCAGGAGAGGCTTCGACCTGCTCAGCGCGATCGATCGCTTTCTCCACGTATGGCCAGAGCTGCTGGGCCTGGGAAGCGACCGCGGCGATGCTGTCGATCGCATCCGGCCCCAGTTCGCTGAGCGCAGCACGCACGCGATTGCGCAGAAATCGTCGATCTTCGTTCATCCGATCGAGCCGCGGATTGACGCCGCGCTCGGCGAGAAAGGCCACGATTTCGTCGCGCGTCATATCGAGGAGCGGCCGGATGAAGCGATCTTCCCGAACGGGATGGATCCCGCGTAATCCGGCGAGCCCGGTTCCTGTGATGAGGCGCATCACGATGGTCTCAGCCTGATCGTTCTTCTGATGCGCTGTCGCGATGTAGTCGGCACCGATTGCAGCGCGAACCTCCTGCAATCGGGCCTGGCGCATCTCGCGCGCGGCTGCTTCCAAGCCCGATCGCCGAACGGCAGCGGGGTCGAGCGATCCGTCGCGTACCTCGAGCGGAAAGCCGAGCCGGGTGCAGAGATCGAGGACAAACGCTTCGTCGGCGTCGGATTCAGCACCGCGAAGGTGGTGGTTCACATGTGCGCAGACGAGTGGATAACCGAGCTCCGAGAGTGCAAGAAAGAGCGCGGTGGAGTCGACGCCGCCCGAGCA
>DASYUK010000336.1:0-20165 GCA_036001325.1 Thermoanaerobaculia bacterium | reverse complement strand
CGAATGCCGTGAACGACGCCGCTGATGCCGTCGGTGTTGTAGTCCTGCAGGCCCGTCCAGATCCCCGGGATCGTCTGGCCGAACGTTCCGTTGCGCGAATTGTTGTAGGTGTTCGTCGTGACGAGAAACGAACGGGCGAGGACGTCAGTGCCCGGATTGTCGTCGTCGAACGTCGCGACCAGAAGAGCACCCGAGTCGGCAACGCCGAACAGATCGTCGAGGATGTTGTCGGAGTACGCGATCGAGTTGCGCGGCACAGTGAACGTCGCCGTATCGCCACGACGGCCGCCGGTCGGAAGGAAAACGACCGTGACTTTGAGATCGCGATCGAGCTGCGGATTGAAGACGCTGAATTGCGTCATCCAACGCGTGCCGAACGCGCCGGACGCGTTGACCGACGCCGGGATGACGTACGTATCGTTGACCTGCGCGAAGAGCGGGACGGCGACGAGAGAAAGGAGCAGCAGTTTGAATGCTTTCACGGGAAAGTTCCTTTCGATCTGAACGGCCGATACTGCAGGCCAGGTGCCGATGGCCGAGACCGCCATTCCTCTGTGGGAACCGCGCCTCGGTGTGAGGAGACTGTCATCCAGAGCGTACATCGTGTCCGTCATGGAGAGCGGCCTTCCCTGCGGGCGAGACGCCCGCTCTCCACCGGAGTTACGATGCGCCCATGACTCAGATCAGCAATCGGCTCAAAGGGCTCGTGCAGTCGGACATCCGCCGCATGTCGCGCGAGTGCGAGCGCGTCAGCGGCATCAACCTCGGACAAGGCATTTGCGATCTGCCGACGATCCCCGAGCTCGTCGAGGGGGCGACCGAGGCGATCACGAGCTCAAAGGCGACGTATTCGAAGTTCGAAGGGATCGATCTGCTGCGCGAGAAGATCGCGCGAAAGATCGACCGCTTCAATGGATTTCGCGTCGATCCGGCGAGCGAGGTGATCGTCACCGTCGGATCGACCGGCGGTTTCGCCGCCGCGGCGCTGGCCACGCTGAATCCAGGCGACGAAGTGATCCTCTTCGAGCCGTACTACGGCTATCACCTCAACACGCTCAAGGTCCTCGGCATCGAGACGAAGTTCGTGCCGCTGCAGTTGCCCGACTGGTCGATCGATTTCGATGTGCTGCGTCGCACGTTCACGAAGAAGACGCGAGGGATCGTCGTCTGCACGCCGTCGAACCCATGCGGCAAGGTGTTCACGCGCGACGAGCTGGAGAAGATCGGCGCTCTCTGCCGCGAGTTCAACGCCGTCGCGTTCACCGATGAGATCTATGAGTACATCGTGTTCGACGGTCGCAAGCATCTGTCGATGGCGTCGCTCCGGTCGTGCCGCGACATCACCATCACGATCTCCGGATTCTCGAAGACGTTCTCGATCACCGGATGGCGCATCGGCTACGTCGCTGTCGATGCGGCGATCGCAAAACCGATCGGACTGGTGAACGATCTCTTCTACGTGTGCGCGCCGACACCGCTGCAGTGGGGCGTGGCCCGCGCGCTCGATATCGGCGAGGAGTACTACCGAAATCTCGCCGCCGACTACGAGAAGAAGCGCGATATGACCGCCGAAGCGCTCGAAGAGGGCGGATTCACTCCGTACGTTCCGCAGGGGGCTTATTACATGCTCGCCGAGATCCCCGACGAATTCGCGAACGCGCGCGAAGCGGCCGATTCGTTGATCGAGAACGCGCGCGTCGCGTCGGTACCCGGCCCGTCGTTCTACGACTCATCGCGCGGCGATCGCCTGCTGCGCTTCTGCTTCGCCAAAGATTTCGATTCCCTCGAAGAAGCGTGCCGGCGCATCAGAGCCTTCTCCCGCGTTAGCGCCGGGTGAGGCACTGTCACTTCTTACGAGCCGAGGTCAGATCCGCGAGGATCTCCTCGGCGTGTTTTTTGGCGTCGACCTTCTTGTAGATCCTCTTGATGCGCCCGTCGGGGCCGATCCAATAAGTCATGCGCGCCACGCCCCACGTGCGCCGTCCGTACATGTTCTTCTCTTTCCACGCGCCGTACATCTTCGCCACATCGGAGGTCTCATCGGCCAGGAGCGGGAAGTTCAGATGGTGTTTCTCTTTGAAGTTTTCATGACTCTGCAGCGAGTCGGTGGAGACGCCGAGGACGACGGCGCCGTGCTTGGCGAGATCGCTCTCGTGATCGCGGAATGAGCACGCCTCGGCCGTGCAGCCGGGTGTGTCGTCTTTCGGATAGAAGTAAAGGATCACATCCTTTCCGCGTAATTCTTTCAGCGTGACTTCCTTGCCGCGCGTCGACGGAAGGCGAAAGTCGGGGGCCAGCTCGCCCACCTTTGGTTCGTAGTAATCCTGCATTTCAGTTCGCGCTCGCTTCGAAAAGGACTTTCTCGGCGATCAACACGGCGTTGAGTGCCGAGCCGCGGCGGAGATTATCGCAAACGGCCCAGACCCAGAATCCGCCTTTGATCGAAGGATCGGATCGCACTTCGGCGATGAGAACCTCATCGCGGCCCGCCGCGTCGATCGTACCGAACGCCTGGTCGCCTTCGGGAAACGCGATCGCCGGATTCGATCGCAACGCCTCGATGAGGGAATCGCGATCGAGGTTATCGCGCGTGCGCGCGAAGAGCGAGAACGTGTGTCCATGAAAGATCGTCCCCTGCGTGATCAAGAGCGCCAGCTCGGTGTCGGGATCGATCAGCTTCCGGAGCTGCGCCACGATAAACGGCTCGTTCTGTTCGAGCGCAGGATAGAGACTGAACGCGAGTTGCCGGTCGAAGATCTGCTTCGGGATCGATTGGATGTTCAACACACTGACCGTCTGCTGCGCCAGCTCTTCGACGCCGGCTTGCTCGAACTCCGAGGCCGGTTGAATCACCGTCGCGGTGCAGAGCTCGATCGGGGTGACGCTCTCGATCTGATGAAGGATGAGCGCCATCGGGACCGCGACCGGGTGCGGCGAGACGATTAGTCTCTCGCCGACAATGTCGTCGAGATTCACTCCCGCGACAGCGATCGCTCCTTCTTCAACCGTCGACGGTTGCGAGACATCGATGACGACGAATTTGTCTTCGCGATAGCGGTCGATCCATTCGCGGTTCCCGCCCGGAGGACCGCAGAAGAAGACGAGATCGAGATCCTCGAGCTCGATCGGCGAGACGGGAGAGACCACTGTCGGTTCATCGCCGATATCGGTGAGCGCTCCGGCGCTTTCTCCGGTCGAGTCGAGCAGCGCGACTTTATCGAACGGAAACGCGCGTTCGCGCAGGATCGTTTTGATCTCGTTGCCGACGAGCGAGAGCGGATTGACGATGCCGATGCGGTATCCCGATGGCCGCTTGGGCTTCACGGCGCTGCCACCGGCGTCAGCGTCTCCTCAGGCAGCTTCCGCGACGGAAATGCGATCGCCCACAACCGCAGCAGCGGACCCGACGTCAGGTAGGCGATCGCGACGATGAAGCAGAACTCCTTCGGCCACTTGCTGGCGACGGCGATGAGCACGGCGAAGACGAGGAAATACATCAGCGACTGTTGCTTCTGCAGGTTCAGCCCCTTCTGGCTGCGATAGCGGACCGGCGAGACCATCGCAAAGGCGACGGCTGCGGTGAGAACGAGCATCACGATCGCGAAACGGCGATCGACGATCGGCGTCGGCGCATAGTTCACGATCGATGCAATCGTCAGCGCGCCGGCGGGGCTGGGCAGTCCCACGAAGTAGCGGTAATCGGTCTTGCCGGTCATCACGTTGAAGCGCGCCAGGCGCAGCGACACCGAGACCAGAAACAGAAACGCGATGCCGCCGCCGAGGTTGCCGAGGACGTGAAGGCCCCAGGCATAGACGAGGACGGCGGGCGCGGCGCCGAACGTGACAGCGTCTGCGATCGAGTCGTATTCCTTCCCGAATTCACTCGTTGCCCCGAGAGCGCGGGCGATGAGGCCGTCGAAGGTGTCGAAGAGTGCAGCGAAAAACAGCGAGATGCAGGCGATCTCAAAGTAGCGGATCGCGAGATCGGCGCGACCCTCGGTGATCGACTGCATCGCTCGCGTGCTGTTGACCATGCAGCGGAAGCCGAAAAAGAGATTCAGCACCGTGAGCGAGGTGGGGATGACGTAGATGCCGCGGCGCAGATTGCGACGGACGTCGCCCTTCACGTCTTCTCTCCCACTTCTGCGATGACCGTGAGCGCAACCTTCACCTTGTCGCGAACGTTGACTTTGATCACGGCATCGGCAGCGAAGAAGATGTCGACGCGCGAGCCGAACTTGATCATGCCGATGCGCTCGCCGCGCTGCACCTGATCGCCTTCCTTCTTGTCGAACACGATGCGGCGCGCCAGCAGTCCGGCGATCTGCTTGAACGCAACCTTCACGCCGCGCTCATCTTCGATCACGATGAGATTCTGCTCGTTCTCCTCCGACGACTTGTGCGACATCGCCGCGATCTTCTTGCCGGGGTTGTAGCGGTAGTGAACGATCTTGCCGCTGATCGGTGCGCGATTCACATGAACGTCGAAGACGGACATGAAGATGCTGATCTGCTTCGTGAGCCCCGGCCAGACGTCACCAGCGGGAACATCCCTGATCTGCACGACTGTACCGTCGGCGGGGGAGAGGACATCGACGTGATGCTCGGAGCCGATTCGATGCGGATCGCGAAAGAAGTTCAGCAGGAAGGCGGCGATGGCGGAGAGGACGATCGCGGCCGCGTACCACTGCAACAGCAGCGCGAGCGCAGCGAGGATCACGACCGGGATGATGAACAGCCAGCCTTCGGGTGCGAAACGGACTCTCGGCATCTGCCCCCGATGGTATGCAATTCGCGGGGCAAAAGAAAAAGGCTCCCTGAGGGAGCCTCTTGGAAACAATCGATGTTAAAGGACTTTAAGCGTTGGCGTGCTGTGACTCGTACGTCCGGATGCGCGCCGCCATCTGATCCTTCAGATGGAGTTTGCGCTTCTTCAACGTCTTCTCTTCGATCTCCTCCTCAGCGGTGACCTCTTTTTTGGCAGTGAGCTCACCCAGGCGGCTCTCGCACTGATGGTGTTCCTCAACCCACTGCCGGAACTCAGGGTCCTCGCTGCTGAGAATCCGTTGAATATCACCGGTCCGATTCTGCATCGATTTTCCTCCTTTGAAGTGCCAAATTGCTGGTTCGATTGTAGCACTGGAGCATTTTCTTTCCACGAGGTCTAACTCTCGCTGGATCAATGGCTTGAGACATACTATAGAATGCGCCGCACATGTTTCGTGGCAGTGCGATTCGCATCATTCTTGCGCTCGTCGCGCTGTCCGTTTTGATCACTCCATGGCGCCGCGAGCTCTTCGTCGGCGACGAGACAAAGTACGCACAAGTCGTGCGCGAAATGAGGGTGGGGGCGTTCTTTCTGCCGACGCTCGAGGGGACGCCATTTACGCACAAGCCGCCGCTGCACTTCTGGATGATCGACCTTCTGACGTATCTGTTCGGCGTCTACTCGCTGTGGTCGTTCGTGCTGCCGTCGCTCGCCGGATTCATCGTTCTTCTCTGGCTGATGTGGTGGATGGAGGGACCGCTCGCCGCGTTCGTGTGCGGCACGTCGCTGATGGTATGGGGATCGGCGCAGACCGCGCGAATGGACATCGCGTTCACGGTGACGATCGTGATCGCCGCGTGGATGCTGCTCCTGGAGAGACCGGTCGTGGCGGGAATCGCCCTCGGCTTCGGAACTTTGATCAAAGGTCCGATGGCGCCCGTGATCGTGATCTTTCTCTTCGCGTTCGAGTGGCTGCGCAAGAAGCCCTCTCCCGCCGGGAGAGGGCGCCGCGAAGCGGCGGCTGAGGGGCGTGCCCGTCATCCGGCCCTTCGCTCCGCTCAGGGCCACCTTCTCCCGTTGGGAGAAGGCATTCTGTTGATGATCATCATCCCGATGTTCTGGTTTGTTCCGGCGATGCTGATCGGTGGCAACAGTTACACGCGTGAGGTGCTGATCAAACAGACCGCGGGTCGGGCGGTGGGCGCGTGGGTGCATCGTTCGCCTGTCTGGTTCTACATCGCGCATGCACCGGCGACGCTCTTCCCGTGGTTTCTGATCCTCATCGTCGCCATCATCGCTGCCTATCGACGGAATGACGATCGCGGAAAGTTCTACGTGAGCTGGATCCTCGCCGTCCTCGTACCGTATTCGGTCATGAGCAGCAAACTCGACGTGTACATGATGGCGATGATCCCGCCGGCGGCACTGCTCATCGCGCGACTCGTGGCGAGCGACGATCATTGGGCATGGCGCGCCAATATGCTCATGCTCGTTGTTCTTCTGACAGTCGGGACGATTGCGCCGTTCGTCTCCATGCCGTACGCGAAGGAGTTGAAACCTCTATTCGTGACACTCGCGGTTGCGTCTCTCATCGCGATCATCATCTCGCTTCGCACGCGCACCGCGGTTGTCTCCACCATCTGCGTCGGCTTTGTTCCACTGTGTGCGCTGTTCTATGCAGCGCTGTTTCTGATGCCGCTTGTGAATGAGCTCGCGTCCGATCGTCCGATCGTGCGCGCCCTGATCGCCCAGCGCGTCGCGCCGGAAGAGATCGCGCTCTTCACCGTGCCGCATCTCTGGACCCGCGACATGCCTCGGTCACTCGAGCGCGTGCGCTATGTCTCGCCGCAGTTGCTTCGCGCACGTCCCGCGACCGTCATCGTGACGAGCCGCGCACACGCGAATGAGATCGGCGATGTGCTTCAGGGCTATCGAAGAGTCGACGAGTTTCGTCTGCTCGGAAAACCATTCGATGTCTATCGACACTAGAGCGCGCTATGCAGCAGCGGGATTCGTAGCCCTTCTTCTGCTCTCGGTCTTCTGGCCCGCGCCAGTCGTGTCGGTGAATCATCTCTGGCTCCATCGCGATCTCGGCATCGACGACCTCTCTTTCCTCGGACGAGAGGCGCCGTCGTGGGACGCGGTCTTCTGGTGCATCGCCGGCCTGTTCGCAATCGGGATGGTGCAGAGCGGCGAATGGACCAGGGAGGACGTGCGCATGACGCTGCGCGACTTACGTATCAGCATGCCGCGTCGATTCATCGTCGCGCTGATCGGCGCGGTGGCGATCGTCACGGCGACCTGGCTCGCCGCTGACCGATCGATCGTGGCCTTCGCCGAGCGCGTGCAATCCGACACGGTCGAGGACTGGATTCGCATCCTCAACCGTCTCGGCGGCGGGATGAATCCGGTCATGATCGTCCTCTTCTTCTTCGTCGCCGGCGTGGTCTATCGTCGACGAAGATGGATCGGCTACGGCGTGGCGATGGCGCTGGCGGGGCTCGGCGCAGGTGTGATCGCGCACGCGCTCAAGTTTGCGGTCGGCCGCACGCGGCCGGAGTTGTGGCTCGGTCCGTTTCATTACGGACGGGCCACTGGATATTCATTTCCGAGTGGTCACACCGTCGCTGCATTCGCTCTCGGTGGCGTGTTGCTCTTCGGGTCGCGCAGCATGCCGCTGCGCATCATCGCGCTCATCCTCGCTTGCGCCGTTGCGGCGGCGCGAGTGCTCGCATTCCGCCACTGGCCGTCGGATGTCGTCGCTTCGGCGTTGATTGCGCTGCTGGCGGCGTGGATCGCTCACGCCTCGGTCAGTGGAGAGCGGGCGTCCCGCCCGCAGTGATCGCGCGTCCCGCGCGATCACTGTCGTCGCCGGCCGAGACAGCCGGCTCTCCTCACTCCTCGACATCGGCGAAGTTCACCGATACGAGGGTCGAGCAGCCCGCCTCTTCCATCGTCACGCCGTAGAGCACGTCGGCCGCCTCCATCGTGCGGCGCGAGTGCGTGATGACGATGAACTGCGTGTCGCGCGACATGTCGCGCACGAGACGCACGAAGCGGTCGTTGTTCACTTCATCGAGCGGCGCGTCGACTTCGTCGAGGATGCAGAACGGCGATGGCTTGTAACGGAAAATCGCAAACAGCAGCGCCAGCGCGGTCAACGCGCGCTCGCCGCCGGAGAGGACTGCGATCGACTGATTCCTTTTGCCGGGCGGCTGCGCCACGAGCTCGATGCCGCTCTCGAGCACATCTTCTTCATCGAGGAGCTGCATGCGCGCCGTGCCGCCACCGAACAACGACGCGAAGATTTCGCCGAAGAACCTGTTGGTATTCTCGAACGCATCGCGGAACAGCTCGCGCGAGGTCATGTTGATCTTGCGGATCGTCGTGCGCAGCGACTCGATCGACTGCACGAGATCGTCGCGCTGCGTGCGCAGAAACGATTCGCGCTGCTCCAGCTCCTGATGCTCGTCGATGGCCAGCACGTTCACCGGTCCGATTCGTTCGATCTGATCCGTGAGCCTGGCCACTTCCGCTTCCAGCGTCGCGCGCGCGTCATCATCGGCGGGTGGCTCGACTTCCGCCAGCGCGTCGATGCCGGCGTGAAGATCGAGCGAGATCTGCTCGCGCAGCAGCTCGAACGCCGACTTCGCGCGATCGAGACGGCGCTCCGATTCGAACAGCGAGTCTTTTGCCGCATTCCAAAGTTCTCGCGACGCCACCGCCCGCGCCTCGAGCTGATGCAAGCGCGCTTCGAGGTCGGCCACTTCCGCTTCGAGCGCCACGCGCAGCTCCGACAATTCGTGAAGCTTCTTCAGCGACGAGTCGAGTTGCGTGCGTGCGTTCTCGACGGCTGCTTCGGTTTCACGCTGCTTCCGGAGGAGAGCCTCGATCTCCTGCTGCAGTTGCGTCGCTCGCGTGCCGTGGGAGATGACGATGCGCGAGAGGTTCTCGTGCTCGCGAGCAGCGGCGTTGACGTTTCCGCTGGCCGCTTCGACGTCGACGCGCGCCTTCGATGCCGCCTCCGTGACGCGCTCGAACTCCATGCGTGAGGCGACGAGCTGTCGCTCATGCAGACGGATCTGCTCGTGCGTGTCGGCCTCGAACTTCTCCAACGTGGCGAGATCGCGCAGCGCTGCGTTCTTCCTCGCAAACAGTTGTTCTTTTTCTTCGGCGTAGAGCGTCTGCTCCTCCGAAGCGACGACGAGGTCGTGTTCAAATCGCTTCAGCTCGGCGGCGGCGCGTTCGCGACTGCCGCGGCGATCGCGCAGCTCCTGCTCGGCAACGCGTGCATGTTCCTCTGTGATGATCCGCTGGTCATCGGCCGTGCGCAGCTCGTCTTCGACCGTCTGCAGATCCGTGGCGAGGCCGCTCGCCCGAACCTCTTCGCTGCCGAGGAGTGCTTCGAGATCGGCGAGCTCGCGCTTCAGGGAGAAGATGCCGGGCGTCGCGTTCTCTTTCTTGCCGCCGACGATCAGCGGCCCGCGGACGATGTCGCCCGCGAGAGTGACGAACGTCGCTTGTGGATGCTCCCGCGAACGCTCGATCGCCTCCCGGAGAGAACCGACGATGTACGCCTCGGGGATGGCTTGACGGACGGCGTCCGCAACGCGACCTTCACCGAGGACGGAATAAGCGGCGTCTCCTCTGTGGAGGACAGGCGCTTCGCCTGTCCGGACAGGCGGGGGCGCCTGTCCTCCACTGATGATGAACGCCCCCCGCCCCGCGCCCCTCTCGCGCAGGCGATCGATCACGCGGACCGCCGTCTCGCTGTCGTCGACCACGAGCGCCTTCGAGATCTCGCGGAGCAGCATGTCGAGTGCCGCTTCGAAACCTTGCGCGGCGCTCACGGCTTCGGCCGCGGACGACGCATTCGGGATCAGCTCGAGGATCGCGCGGCGAACGTCGTCGTCCTGCGATTCGAGCGACGTGAGCAGCGAGCGGAGTGAGTCGATCTTGTACGTCGTCTGCGACACGCGATCACGCGCGCCGGCGAGTGACTCGCGCATCTCGTCGCGGCGTGACGTCAGCTCATCACGAGATGCCAGGGCGTCACGCGCCGCGTGCTGAGCGGCGACAAGCGCCTGCTCAGCCTCGCGCACCTGCTGTTCCCATGTGGTCAATGTCTCGCGCGCGCGATCGCGGCTCTCCATGACTCGGCGGGCGCTTTCCGTGAGTTTCGTCAGATAGAACTCGCACTTTTCGACGGCGATCTCGATCTGGTGCACCTGATTGCGCGCTTCCGAGATCTTGGCGATCGTGCGCATGAGCGATTCGCGCGAATCCTGAAGCGCCTTCTCGTGCCGGCGGACTTCATCGGAGCGTTCCTGCCGCTCGCTTTCGATTTGATCGGACACTTCGCGCAGATGGTTGCGATCGCCGCGCGCAGCATGGAGCGCCGCCGTCTTCTCATCGAGAAGCTGCTGCTGCTCGGCCGCTTCCGCTTCGAGCGATGCGATCTGCGCCCGCGCATTCTCGATGCGCTGCATCAGATCGCCGAGGTTCGTCTGCGACTGCTGCATGAAGGAGCGGAGGCGCTCGACGTCGGCCGTAAGTCCGGCCATCTCTTCGCGAACGGCCGATGCGCGCGCAGCGCGTCCGGCGTGATTTGTCCGCGTCTCCGCCAGCGTCGCTTCATCGCCTCCGAGTTGCGCCGCCAGCTCGCTCTCTCGCGCTTGCGCTTCGCCGACCGCCGCTTCTGCTGCGCGTTGCTCCGACTGCGCGATGACGATGCGGCCCTTGTACAGCGCGCGCTTTGCGGTCGACAGCTCTTCGGAGAGCTCGCGATGACGGCGCGCTTTCCCCGCCTGCCGCTTCAACGAATTCAGATTGCGCGTCACCTCGGCGAGTGTGTCGTCGATGCGCAGAAGATTCTGCTGCGTCTCTTCGAGCTTCAGCTCCGCCGCGCGCCGCTTCGTCTTGTACTTCGTGATGCCGGCCGCCTCTTCGATCAGCTTGCGCCGATCCTGCGGCTTGTTGGAGAGAATCAGGTCGATCTTTCCCTGCTCCATCACCGAGTAGTTGCGGATGCCGAGGCCGGTGTCCATCAGGATGTCGGAGATGTCTTTCATCCGCACGCGCTTCCCGTTGAGGCGGAACTCCGACTCGCCCGTGCGGAAGACGCGTCGATGAATCGTGATGCGCCCATCGTCAGACATCGGATGATTGCTGTCGCCGTTGCTGACGGCGAGCGTGAGCGTCACTTCGCCCATGCTCAGCGGCCGGCGTCGCGCCGAGCCCTGAAAGATGACGTCTTCCATCGTCTCGCCGCGGATGTGCGCGGCGCGGTTTTCGCCGAGAACCCAGATGATGGCATCGCAGATGTTGGACTTGCCACAGCCGTTCGGGCCGACGACTGCGGTCAGCGCAGCGGGGAAGGAGAGTTGGGCGGGGTCGTAGAAGGATTTGAAGCCGGCGATTTCGAGCTTTTCGAGCCGAAGCATTTTGTTAGATGAAAAATTAGCACGATTTAATGGCAATGTCGCCGTTGACACACACGTGGCGCACATGTTCCAGTGCGCGCCGTGCCGGCGCATCGCGCGATCGATCGGTTTTTACAACGCGAGATCGATGTCGGTTCCTTTCCCGGGGCGGTGTACGCGGTGGGATCGCCTGCCGGGGTTCAGTACGAAAACGCGCTCGGCAAGGCCGTCGCGGTCCCGCTGCGAATTCCGGCGACGCTCGACACGATCTACGACTGCGCATCGATCACGAAACCGCTGATCACGACGACGTTGGTCCTGCAGGCGGTTGCTGACGGGCGAATCTCGCTCGACGATTCGTTCGAAGGATTCCGCTATCGCGATCTGTTGACGCACACCTCCGGGTTGAAGGCATGGTTGCCGCTGTACGCGTATGGCGATTACCTGAAGGCGATTCTCGAACATGGGCGCGAATACGAGCGCGGTACGCGCGTGGTCTACTCCGATCTCAACTTCGTACTGCTCTGGCTGGCGCTGCGGCGGCTGTATAACGAATACGTCATTGGCGCAAACGAGCGGATCTTCGCGAAGCTGAGGCTCGACGATGCGATGTTCCGGCCGGGCGCGATGCTGCGGCCGCGCATCGCTGCGACGGAGTGGTCGCAGCGTTACGAGCGCATGATGTGCAACGTCGTGTTCGACGGATTTCGCGAAGGGTTGATCTGGGGCGAGACTCACGACGGCAACTCGCATCACGCCGGCGGCACGTCGGGCAATGCGGGACTGTTCGCCACCGCCCGTGCGGTGTTCCGCCTTGCGCAAGCTTGGCTGGATGGCACGCTCGTTTCGCGCGAAATACTCGAAGAAGCGACGCGCAACTACACGCCGGGTCTCGAAGAGAACCGCGGGCTCGGCTGGCTCCTCAGTTTTCCTGGCCATGCGGCAACCGGCATGCTCTCACCGCGCGCATTCGGGCACACCGGATTCACTGGAACTTCGATATTCATCGATCCTGATCGCGATTCCCTCATGGTCCTGCTGACGAATCGCGTCCATCCGTGCGCGGGCCCGATGGCCATGCAGAAGATCCGGGGAGAGTTTCACCGGCTGGCGCTCCAATAACTCGCGGGCGCCCATGCTGCCGCTTTCGCGCGCAACTCCGCCGCGCGGTCGTTTTCTCCCGCCACTTCCGCGAGCGCCGCGTACATCATGAGCGTCTCGGCGAGCAGCGGATCGGGATCGGTGTAGTCATCGTGAAAACGTGTCTCGAGCAACTCGGCGTTGTCGCGATAGACGCGCAACGCCGCCTCGCGATCGCCACGACGCAGCAGAATGTACGCGAGGCCAAGAGCCTGAAACTCCTGGATCTGCGGATAGAGCGCGATCGTGTTCTCCATCAAACGCTGCGCCTCATCGAGATCGCGGCCGAGATGCGCCAGCGCGAGTGCGATTCCCTCCTGCGCCGCGGGATCATCTGATTGTCGATACGCTGCGATCGCCTCCTCGAATCGTCCGAGAAGCTTCAGCGCTTCGGCGCGATGGAGAAAGGCGGCGGAATCGCGCGCGTCGAGCGCAGCCGCTTCTTCGTATCGATGCAGTTGGATGAGCTTCTGCGCCGTTGTCACCGGCTTCTGCGCGCGCATGTACGCGACGAGCCAGGCGATCGCGATGATCGTGACGATCAGGACGACAGTCGGAATCACTGCGGCTGCGGCAGCGGTGCGACGACTTGCGGCGGCGCCACCGCGCCCGGTTCGACGATGAACGTGCGCATCGCTTGCGGGTTTCCGGCGTACTGGAACTCGAGCTGCGGCATCGGCATCGGCTTTGTCTCTTCCGGTTGATTACTCAGGTCCGCGATCTCCGTGAGCGGGACAGCCGAAGTGGCGGAGACGAGCGCTTCGTTGCGCATGGTCACGTATTGATGCAGTGCCGCGAGCAGGAGAAAGAGCAGCGCGCCGCTGATCGCGATGACCAGACCCTGCCGGTGTCGCGCGTACTCGAGCACGCTCTCCGATGCGGATATCCGTCGCGGACGAAAGATCTCCTGAAGCAGCGCATTCGTGTCGACGAGCTTCTGCCCCGTCCTTGGATCTGAGCCGCAGTACGGGCAGACCTTGGCCGCCGAATCGATCTCGTGGCGGCAGCCGAGGCAGACGATCTTACTCATTGCCGCGGAATGACAGATCGACGCTGAACGGCGCCGGCACGGGCGTCCCGTTCTCGGTCGCCGGCTTGAATCGCCACGTCTGCACGGTGGAGATGATCTTCGACGTCTGTCCCGGCACGCCCTGCAGCACGTTGACTTCACTGACGCGTCCGTCGGCATTGATGGTGAGCTGCAGCCGAACTGTCGTCCGCTCTCTGACCTGGATATCGGGGATGGGCTGATATTCCGGAACCGGCCGCGTGCGCACGGAGATTCGCGACGACTCGGGTTGCGCGGGCGCCGGCGCGCCGGGCGCTTCGATCGGTCTCCCGGATCCGGAAGGTAACGATTCATCCGACGACGAGATCTGCGACTGCGAACCACCCTGCGCGTATGCCGATCCGGTTAGCGTGCGCGGATCGATGAGCGGTTGCGATTTCTTTTTCTCCGCCTGCGCGCGAGCGGCGAGCTGTGCGTACTCGGCGGATGAAACGGCCGTGGCATCGCTGCGCTGATATTCGTTCGGCACTCCTTGAGCTGGATTCGCGGGCGGAGCGCTCGTGATCGGTTGTTCGATTCCGGCAGTGTCGTTCACCGGAACGAGCGTGACATCGGCGTGCGGCGCCGGCCTCACCGGAGCGTTGGCGCGAGCGGCGGCAGCCTGCTCCGCCGGAGTTTTTGGCGGATTCTTCCCGTGCACGCGCGATCCGAGGGCAAAGGAAGTGATGAGCAGGATGACGGCGCCGATGCCCATGAGAACGTATTTGCGCAGACTCCGCTCCGGCGGCGGAACGTACGTCGGCTCGAAATTCTGCTCGACGCGCGGCACCGCGAAGTCCGATTGATCCCAATTGCAGAACGGACAGATGCGTGCGTAGGCGTCGATGGCGCGGTCGCAGCGAATGCACCGCTTCTTGTCGCTCATCTGCTGTTCCATCGTGCAACCGTCATACCGTCAGTGGATGAGCCGGAGTGCACCATTCTGCCAGAGCGCGACGCCGCTGTCCGTCAAAGCGAACGCGCCGGGTGGGATATCGCGCGCGACAACTTGACCCTTCGATCCCTGGAGACGGTAAAGCGTCTGCGTCGTCGAGTCATATGCGACAGTCATGGAACCTCGAGAGACCACGCGATCGACACCAGTCGGAAAGTCGGAGCTCTTCGGACTGAACAGGCCGAGACCGAGGAGACCGCGGATGAAACCGCGGGCGATGGCGCGGGCGACCGACTGCTCCCCTTCGGTGATCCAGACGCGCTTCGCCGAAGGATCGGCGATGGCCAGTCGCGATGCGGAGAGCGCATTCTCTCGGCGAGTCACGGCGAGGTCGACGGGCACAGCACCTGCGGCGATGTCACTGCCGCGCTTCATCGTCGAAAGTGCGAATGTGCGGAGCTTCGCATCGGCTGGATAGACGAGATAGCCGGTGCGCCCATCGATCTCGAAGTCAGACGCGAAGGGTGCAAGCGTAACCGTACGCGTGATGCGCATCGTCGCCGGTTCGATTTCCTGGACGACACCGTCGAGTCTCGAGTAGACGTAAATGACGTTGTTCGCCGTTCGAACGAATGCTGGATCGGGAGCGAGGACGACCGCGGATCCGCCGACGCGTTCGAGACGGCTCGCGTCGCGACTGAGGACGAAGAGATCGCGTCCGAGAAAAACCGCGTCGACCGGCGTTTCACCCGTTCGCACTCGTTGGCTTCGACCGGTCGATCGATCGATGAGTTGCACGGCATTCGCGAGTGAATCGAGGACGGCGATTCGATCAGTCCCGGCGACGATGCGGGACGGCGCCTCGACGCCGTCTGCGCTCCAGATGCGTCGCGCATTCGCGTCGAAGAGCTCGACGCGACCGTCTTGCGCGAGGGCGATGTCGCTTCCCGCGGTGGCGACGATCTGCGCGTCAGCGTTCATCGCCAGCAGGAGCAGGAGCACGGCGCGTTTCATCGCTCCAACCTCACCGGCTCGAGCAGCAGACCGCTGTCTGTCGCTCCCAGAATGCGGTACGTCAGCTTCGCTTCCATTCCGAAGGATCCGGCGAACGCGATGGGCTCGCTGAATTTGAATCGCACATCGCCGATGCGGCCCGATTCGAAGATCGTCTGGCCATCTTTCGTGGTACCCGCGTCGAATGTCACCTTGCTCGTGAAGACGATGTGGTCGAGCGCAGTGCGCTGCTCGGGCGTGAGCTTGTCCGCCTGCAGCGCTCCCACGAGTTGGCGAAGCTCGGTTTCGGTCGGAGTCACATTCGTCCGCTTGCTCGCCAGAAACGCCGGCGCCTCGGCCGTCACTTCGGTCTCGCGGCGGAGCGTGCGCAGCGTGTCGTTGTTGGGGAATCTCTGCAGCAACGCATCGAGCGTCTCGCCCGCCCCGCGCCTCTCGCCCCGATGCATCTGTACGAGCACCTTGCGAACCTGCGCACCCGTCGTCTCGTCACTCAGTGGAGCGCCGCCGGCCTCACCGGCGCCGAGGTGTCTCTGATACTCCCGAATCAGTGCCATCGAAAACGGATTCGCATCAAACGCCGCTGCAAAATATCGTTCCCGCTCGCCCGCCGTCGAAAGTCGCGCCAGCGCTGCCAGCGCAGTCGGATCGTCGGTCCTCAACTCCAGCACTCGCTCGTACTCGCTGCGCGCGCCGCCGAGATCGCTGCGCTGCTCGAGGAGCGACGCCAGCCGCAAGCCTGCGCGATTGGCGAGCGAGAGATATGCCGCTTCGTCGCCTCGCGCCGACGAATAGATCTCGAACGACTCCTTCCGCGCCACGTCGCGGCGCAGCGAGGCGAAGTCGCTCGAACGCAGAGCAGACGTCACCGTCCGCAGCAATCGTTCCGCCTCGGTCGTCTCGCCGCTCTCGATCAGCGACGAAGCGAGCGAATATTCGTACACCGCCAGATCGAGTTTGTCCGCGACGCTCGGCGACGGCGCCAACTCGCGCGACGCGATCGCCACGGCGTTGCGCGCGGCGCTCACGGCTTTCTGCGGACGGCGCAACAACGTCATCGCCGAAGAGTAGAGATTCCACGACTTCGCCGAGCCGCTCGTGTAACGAATCGCTTCTTCGGCCGCCGCGAAAGCCTGAGCCCCATCACCGAGCTTCGCATTCGCGAGCGCCGCGTATGCCGTTGCCGTTGCGTACCGCGTGATGTCCGACGCCTTGCGTGCACTGAGGCGCTCGTGGCCGGCGATCTCCAGCGCTTTCGCATACTCGGCCCGCGCCGTCGCACTCTCGCTGCGCGTGAGATAAAGATCGCCGAGATTGAGGTGACCGGAGAGTTGCGAGACGAAGTCGTGCGCTCTCTCGATCTGCTGCTTCATCTGCGCGATCTCGAAGTCGGACGCGATGCGCGGCTGCTGCGCGACGAGCGGCGCGGCGACGAGCGCGAAGAGCAAAGCGAGATGCGCGCCCCTCACCCGCTGCTGCGCAGCGCCCTCTCCCGGCGGGAGAGGGCAGTCGTCGAGGGGCTTCATCCCGCGAAGTACCCTTTCCTCGCCGCCAGCACTTCGACGCCGCGTGTCCGCGGTTTGACCTCGATCGAGCGCCAGCCGCTCTTCGTGCCGTGACTCTGATACACGAGCAGGTAGCGGCTGTTGATGTCGGTGATGATTCCGCGAAGTTTGGCGGCGACGCTGCCGCGCGTCGCGCTCACCAGGGAGCCGCCGGTATTGCTCGTGGCCCGCAGTAGAAAACGATTCGCCGTGCCGAAGACGACCGCGGCCACGATCGATTTCGTCCCGCTGATCTTCCGCAGCGCTTCTTCATCGCTCAGTTGACTGTTCCGATCGCCGCCATCCGTGATCACGATCGTGTAAGTGCGCTGCGACGTCGGGACCGATGCGATCGCGTCGCGGAGCGAAGTACCGCCTGAGGGGACGACGTCGCGCAACGCCGCTGTCGCCATCGAACCGCTGCCGATCGTCCGCGGCTTGCCGACGTTGTGATTGAAGAGAATGAGCGAAGCGGAGTCGTCGGGCCTCAGGAGCTTCAACCCTTCATCGACCGCACGCAGCGCTGCCTGTAGCTTTCCGCCGCCCATGCTCAGTGACCGATCGACCACAAACACGAAATGTGCCGCACCGCGACCCGGCTTGATCTCGCGGATGGTCTGTTCGACGTTGTTCTCGCGCACGCGCAGATCGTCGCTGCGGACGGTTCGTGGCGCACGGACTCGCAACGGCACCTCGACGAGATCGACGTTGATCGATTCGCCGGCCGTAAGTGCCGCCGTCGCGATCGTCGCCGACTCCGTGTTGCGATAGCCGTTCGAGAAGACTTTCGCGGTGATCTCGCGTGACGTCAGCGTCGTTCCGAAGTCGTAGGCGATCCGATACGGCGCGTTGCGCGCGACGCCGGCGAGCACGCGATCGACGTAGAGCTCCACGCGATCGACGTTCTTCGCATCGGTCGTGACTTCGATCCATTGGGGGCCAATGGCTTGCCCGCCGGCTTGCGGATTGATGAACGTGATTGCGGCGAGCAAGGTGAACGCATGTAGCATGGTAAGCACAACGTTCCTGTGTGGCGCCGGCAATCCTGCCGGCGATGCGCCGCCGAGATCGGCGGCGCCACACTGTGATATTCTTCGCGTCCAATGACTCGGTCGTACGTGTTCCGGTTTTATTTCAGCTACTTCAGGTAGCCGGGGCACGAGTCCATACCACCGCGCCCCGGCCACGAGAGGGGGCGCGAACGCGGCTGACGCGATTTCAAACCTCTTCTCGAAACCGGGAAGGGGTTTTTTGTTATGAGTGAAAGCCGCTCCGCCGTATCCGCTGACGCCGCGGCGCGCGAGCTGGCGCGCCTGCGCGAGAACATCGATAAAGTCGATGAAGTCCTCGTGCGGCTTCTGAATCAACGCACGAAGTACGCAATCGAGATCGGCCGCATCAAAGGGGTCCTCGATCTGCCCCTCTATTCGCCGGAGCGCGAGAAGCAGGTCCTGACCAACATCGAGCAATGGTCCGAGGGACCGCTCGAGCCGGCAGCAATGCGGCGGCTGTTCGAGCGAATCATCGATGAGGCACGGAGGATTGAGCGCGAAGCGTCGAGATCGTAGCTGTCGGCTCTCGGCTCTCGGCTGTCGGGCCCGCCCCCGAGAGCCGACAGCCGAGAGCCGACAGCCGGCAGGGGGAAGGCCCATGGTCATCGTCATGGAGAAGCACACGGAAGAAGCGAAGATCGAGAAAGTGGTGGCGGAGCTCATCAAGCGTGGCTTCGACGTTCATCGTTCCACAGGCGCCGATCAGACGGTCCTCGGCGTCGTCGGCGACGTCGCTTCGATCGATCCGCGGGAGTTCGAAGTGATGGATGGCGTGCAGGAGGCGGTGCGCGTCAGCGAGCCGTACAAACTCTCCAGCCGCACGTTCAAACGCGACACGACGGTCGTGAAGGTCAACGGTTGCAGTGTCGGCGGCAAGGACGTCGTGGTGATGGCGGGACCTTGCACGATCGAAAACGAGAAGCAGCTCTTCGCGACCGCGGAAGCGGTGGCGCGCGCGGGCGCGAAGGTCCTGCGCGGCGGCGCATACAAGCCGCGCACATCGCCGTACGCGTTCCAGGGGATGGGTGTCGAAGGTCTGAAGCTGCTGCAGGCGGCGGGGAAAGAGTTCGGTCTCGGCACGGTGTCGGAAGTCATGGAGATCAGCCAGATCGAAAAGATGATGGAGTACGTTGACATCCTGCAGGTTGGCGCGCGCAACATGCAGAACTTCAATCTACTCTCCGCGCTGGGACAGGTGCGCAAGCCGATTCTGCTCAAGCGCGGCATGTCGGCGACAGTCCAGGAATGGCTGCTGGCGGCGGAGTACATCATGTCCGGCGGCAACTACCAGATCATTCTCTGCGAGCGCGGCATCCGGACGTTTGACACGTATCTGCGCAACACGCTCGACATCGCGGCGATCCCGGTGGTGCAGAAGCTCTCGCATCTGCCGATCATCGTCGACCCTTCGCACGCGACAGGGCGTCGTGACAAGGTGATGCCGATGGCGCGCGCGAGCGTCGCTGCCGGCGCGGACGGACTTCTCATCGAGGTGCATGTCGAACCCGACAAGGCGTTGTGCGATGGACCGCAGTCGCTCTATCCGGAGCAGTTCGTCGAGCTGATGGACGAGTTGCGGATTATCGTTCCGGCGGTCCGGCGAACTTTGCCTTAGGAGAGCGGCCGTCTCTCCCGTCGACTATTCCGAGGCGAACTTTGCCATGAAACGCCGGGCGCGATCGAAGTCCGCTCCGGTCATCGAATTCATGACTCGGAGCAGCTCGCGCTCCGCTTCACCGATGTTGCGCGCATTCGCGTCGAGAACCGAGCCCCACACTTCGTAGGAGCTTCCCGCCAGCCGCAGCAGCGTGCGAATCCCGCCGCCGACGAACATCGGATCGATCCGCTTCTGTTCGATCAGCGACGCGAGAGCGGTGGAGATCACCTGCGGCAGGTGACTCGTGAATGCCATCGCTTCGTCGTGCTCTTTCGGATCGACGACGATCTGACGCGCGCCGGTCGTCTCGATCATCGCTCGGATCGCGGGTTCGTCGCGGCTCACGAACCAGGGCTTTCCGGCGAACAGATCGGCCTGCGCGTTTTCGAGTCCACTCTTGTCCGATCCCGCGAACGGATGACCGGCGACATAGTGCTTGAACGGCATCATCACGCTGCACGTTGTCGTGATGATCTTCGCGTTCGGTTTCATGCGCGTGGCGACATCGACAGGCGTGGCAATGACGAGGAGTTCGCCGCCGGCGTCTTCGACCCTCTCATCGGCAGCGCCGGCCGATCGAGCACGCGCGGCATCGACGTACGGATCGACATAGCGCACGTGCCACTCG
>DASYUK010000335.1:0-2543 GCA_036001325.1 Thermoanaerobaculia bacterium | reverse complement strand
CGTCGAACTTTTCATTGACGTGAACTGTTTTGAGCGCGACTTTCCGCCCGATGCGGCGGTCCTTCGCCAGATAAACCATTCCCATGGCGCCGCGCCCGAGAACGGATTCGATGTCGTAGTGCCCGAAGGTTTGTCGGGTTTCGGGAGCCAGTTCAGTCATGGAAGCAGCGAAGATCGTAGCAGACCGGCGGCGCTCCGATTGTGGCGTGTGTCATGCGTCGAGCCGTGGGGGCGCATGGAAATCGAGTTCCAGCTCCGACGGGTGGAAGTCGACGGAGTCTCGCACCGCTTTCGGCTCTACGTTCCCGCCGATTATGACGCGGCCGTGCTCTTTCTCCATGGCGCAGGCGAACGCGGCAATGACTCGATCGCTCCCACAAAAGTCGGTCTCGGATCGGCTCTGAGCGAGCGCGAAGAGCCGTTCCCGGCGATCGTGGTCTTTCCACAATGTCCTCGCGAGACCCATTGGACCGCCGCGGCGGCGCGCGACATCGCGATGGCAGCGCTCGACGCGACGAAGAAGGAATTTCGTATCGAACGTGTCGCGCTCACCGGCATCTCGATGGGAGCGGCGGGGGCATGGCTCATGGCCGCCGAACATCCGGAGAGGTTCATGTCGCTCGCGCCGATCTGTGGATGGGTGAGCGCGCGCTCGACAAAGGATCACGCCGATCTCATCGCCCGGATTCGAACGATTCCCACGTGGATCTTTCATGGATCCGTCGATCACATCGTTCCGGTCGAACATTCGCGCGTCATGGAGGCAGCGCTGAAAGTCGCCGGTGCGGACGTTCGCTACACCGAATTGCGCGACGTCGCACACAACTCGTGGGACCCGGCCTATGGCGCATCAAATCTGCTGGAGTGGATGCTCAACCCTTCAGCCGTTCGCTGAAGAACTTCACGATCGACACCGTCGATTTGATTCTGTTCGGCGTCTTCCTCCATCCGTGCCCTTCATCGGGGAAGAGGATGTATTCGACGGGCACGTTGCGCTGCTTGAGCGTATTCACGATCTGTTCGGCTTCGACGACAGGCACATTCGTATCGTTCGCTCCGTGCAGGACGATGAGCGGCGTCTTCACACGATCGAGTTTGTTGATCGGTGAGAGCGAGCGAAGCATGTCCGCCTGCGTGGCCGGATCGCCGTACTCGATCGTGGAGATCGCCGCCATCCACGGTTCGGTATGTTTGAAGAACGTATCGAAGTTCACGACGCCGAAGAGATCGGCGCCGGCGGCGAAGAGATCGGGATACTCGGTCACGCCCGCCATCACCATGTAGCCGCCGTATGATCCACCCATGATCGCGAGCCGCTTCGCATCGGCGACGCCGGCCTTCACGACCGCGTCGACTGAGGCTTTGATGTCTTTCACTCCGTTGACGCGCAGCGGTCCGTTGTCGAGATTCACGAATCGCTTCCCGAATCCCGATGAGCCGCGCACGTTCGGCGCGAACACGGCCATGCCCGCCGCGAGCAGCGCCTGATACGTCGTGCTGAACGACGGGCGCTCCTGTCCCTCCGGTCCGCCGTGGAAACTGAAGACTGTCGGATACGGCTGCTCGACACCGCGCGGCCGGTACAACCATCCGCTGAGTGGCACGCCGTCTTCGGCCGTGTACGTCACGAGCTCCGGGCGAACGAGCTTCGTCAGATCGACACCGGGATGCGGACTGTGCGTGAGTTGCCGCAGATCGGATGTCGTCGTGCCCATCACCCAGATGTCTGCCGGAGCCGACGATCCCGACATCGTGAAGGCGACGCGCATGTCGTTCGGGGCGAAGTCGAATCCGCCGGCGATGTCGCCGGGCAGCTTCGGACCCGCCGACTCCTTGTTGTCGGCGATGTTGAACAACGAGATCTCGGTTCTTCCGGCCCGGTTCCATCCCAGGAGAGCGCGCGTCGCCCCGTGCGTCAGCTCGATTGAGTCGAGCTCCGCGTCATCGCGTGAGGCGAGGACCTTGAACGGACCGGCTATGCCGCCGTCGATCTTCACGACGCCGAATGCAAGTAGATCGCGATTGGGATTGCCGGCGAGGTAGATGACGTCGGGGCTCGCGCCGAATTGCGCGACGCCGAAGAGCGCCGGCGGCGTGTGCTTCGTCAGAAGGATCTCCGATGTCATTCCGAGCCGCGAAGACGGCGAGGAATCTGGGTGGCGGAACGCATCCCGCCCAGATTCCTCGCGCTCGGAGCCTGCCCCGAGCGAATGCGAGGGGGCGCTCGGAATGACAACGCGATAGATGTCATTGTCGCCGCGGCTGCGAAGGCGCTCGATGAGCGCGTACTTGCCGTCTCGACTGATGTCACTCACCGTGCCGATGCCCGTGTTCTGCGCGATCATCGTCACGCTGCCGCTGGCGAGATCGACGAGCCAGCAGTCCATCGCCTCTCGGATTCGCCGGCTCGACGAGATGGCGATCGCCTTCGAGTCGGGCATCCACCGCCCCAGCCAGTTATTCTCCTTGCCGCCTTCAGTCAGCCGCCTGAGATCAGTGCCGTCCGGATGAACGATGTAGATCTGTGAGTTGAGACCGCCGCC
>DASYUK010000334.1:0-1593 GCA_036001325.1 Thermoanaerobaculia bacterium | reverse complement strand
GTCGTACCGTTCCGACCAGACAGGAAAGTCGGTGTGCGTATCGACGAGCTGCGCGTTGATGCGGAGCCGCGCGCCGGCGCGGCGCAGGCTTCCCGTAAGGACGAACGCGGCGTTGAGTTGCTGGCCGATCGCCGCCGGCGTCACGCTCTTGTCGCGATACGCGACGACGGTCGCGCGCGAAAAGATCCTCAGCCCCTTGATCTTCGACAGCTCCGTGATGATGTCCTCGGTCACTCCGTCGCGGAAGTATTCGTCCTCTTTGATCCCGCTGGGATTCTCGAAGTAGAGATCAGCGACCGATTTCCCGGCGGCCGCCCGCCGCGCATCGCTCGACTCGGTCGCGCGCCGGCCGGCGGAGTCGATGTCGCGCTTCAGACGTAGCAGATCGGTTTTCAGATCGGTCGCGCTCTGATAGCGCAACGTTCGATCTTTCTCGAGCGCTTTGCCGACGATGCGGCCGAGCTCGGGCGGCAGAGCGGGATTGAGCTGCGTGACCGGTGGAGGCTCGCGATTGAGGATCGCATCGAAGATGACCGCCGAGCTCTCGCCCTTGAACGGCTGCGTGCCGGTCGCCATCTCGTACAGAACGGAGCCGAGGGAGAAGATGTCGGTGCGGGCGTCGGTGACCTGGGCGCGGGCCTGTTCGGGCGACATGTAGGAGACGGTGCCGACGGTCGTGCCGTCGCGGGTGAGCTCGTCCGCGCGCACCGCGGTACGCATTTCCGAAGCACCGCGGCGCACTTCGATTTTGGCGAGACCGAAGTCGAGGATCTTCGCCTGACCGCGCTCGTTGATGAAGATGTTCGCCGGCTTGATATCGCGGTGAACGATGCCCTTCGCGTGAGCCGACTCGAGCGCGTCGGCGACCTGAATTCCGAAGTCGAGAAGCTGTCCGACTTCGAACGCACCTCGGGCCAGGCGCTTCGCGAGAGTCTCGCCTTCGAGAAGCTCCATGGCGATGAAGTGCTGCCCCTCGTGCTGATCGATCGCATAGACGGTGCAGATGCCGGGATGATTGAGCGCCGACGCCGCACGCGCCTCGCGCTGGAACCGCTCGAGCGAGGACGCGTCGTGCGCCATCTCGGGCGGAAGGAACTTGAGCGCCACGCGCCGGCCGAGGGTGATGTCCTCGGCTTCGTAGACGACACCCATGCCGCCGCTGCCGAGCTGCGACGCCACGCGGTAATGCGACATCGTGCGGCCGATCATTGGAAGAATGGATGATTGTAGTGAATCTCTCCGCAGGCAGCTTCCGAGGTACGATGAAGTTATGGCGGATCAACCGCTGACCTTAAACGATCTTGTCCAGTTCCATCGCCAGGTGTTCCTGCCTGACTTCGAGCGAATCGTCGACTCGCGCCTGGCTCCGATCAATCTGCGATTCGATGACGTGTTCGCGCACTTCGACGCGATCTATAAGCGATTCGATCGCCTCGAGAGTGAGATCTGACGATCGCCGATGCCACACCTGATCGGAGGCTTCTTGCGGCGATCAAGCAATCGATCGAGGACCTCGAAAGGCTGCTGAAAGAAGCCCGCGGCCACTGGGAGTACGAGGACTTCGTCTACCGCTTCTACCATCACAGTTTCAAA
>DASYUK010000333.1:0-1783 GCA_036001325.1 Thermoanaerobaculia bacterium | reverse complement strand
GCAACCCGCGCGGACCATCGCGATCGACGTCTTCGATTTCACGGTCCCGCTCTACGAGGGGTCGTATGAGCGGATTTACGAGAATGTCTCATATACGAATCCGGATGAGGTGAAGTTCAATCCGGTGCAGGCCGGATCGTTTATCTATGTCGTCGGCTCGCAGAGCGGACTGCAGACCTACGGCGCGTGCGGACAGATCGCCGGCAAGATCGACTGGGACGGCACCTCCGCTCTCAACTGCAGTGGCGCCGAAATCCGAGGCTGGGTTACCGGCGACCAGAAGATCGCGAACGTCGAGCTGTTCCTCGACGGCGGATCCCTCGGCACGTCGCCGGTCAACGGACCGCCGCGCAAAGATGTCTCGTCGCGCAATCCGGCGCTGACATGGCGCGTCACGGTGAACCTCGACCAGACCGCGCGCGGCGAACACGTGTTGCGCGCCGTCGGCACCGACGCTCTCGGCAATCGCCGCCAGTTTGCCGCGCAGCGCGTGTTCTTCGCCGGGCCGGGCGCGAATTGCACGAACCGAAGGCGTTCGGCGTCGGCGGGACGATAGAGCTTTTCCTTCTCCCCAACGGGAGAAGGTGGCCCTGACGTCGAGCGCAGCGAGACGGAAGGGCCGGATGAGGGGCGAGATTCTGGCGAAAACTTCGCCCCTCACCCGGCGCTGCGCGCCACCCTCTCCCGGTGGGAGAGGGATTCATGAGATTTCGTCGATGATCTGAACCGCCGCTTCGCGGCGGTTCTTTTTTTCCGTGATCGGCCGGCCGACGACGATGTAGTCGGCGCCGGCCGCGATCGCGGCGCGCGGCGTCATCGTGCGGCGCTGGTCGCCCGCCTCCGAACCGGCTGGTCGCACACCCGGGGCAACGATCGTCAGCTCGTCGCCGCACGCGTCGCGAATCGCGCGAATTTCCAGCGGCGAGGCGACGATGCCCCGCAACCCCGACTCCCGCGCCAGGCGCGCGAGCCGCACAGCGGTCGACAGGGCGTTTTCGCTGAAGCCGATGTTGCGCAACTCTTCGTCATCGAGACTCGTCAGCACCGTGACTCCGAGGACCAGGAGTTTCGAAGAAACTGCGGCGCGAAGCATCGAGGCTCCGCCGGACGCGTGAACCGTGAGCATCGCCACATCGAGCTTCTCCGCCTCCGCAACGGCTCGCTGGACCGTGTTCGGGATGTCGTGGAGCTTGAGATCGAGAAAGACGCGGACATCGCGATCGACGATCTCTCGCACCAGTGCCGGTCCGTTGGCGACGAACGCCTGCGAGCCGATCTTGAGAAGTCCCACGACATCGTGCAACTCGTCGGCGAGTGCGAGAATCTCGTCGCGTGTGGAAAGATCAGCGGCGACGATGAGCCGGTCGCGTGCTTGCATCTCTCGTAAAGTGTAATGGCTGTTGCGGACAAGTTCGCTGTGGCCCGGGTGCTCGACGAGATCGCACAGTATGTCGCACTCGGCGATCCGAACCGCTTCAAGTCGCGCGCCTTCGAGCGTGCCGCGCGATCAGTCGAGAATCTGGACGAGGACATCCGAGAGCTCGTCGCGTCGGGTCGACTGCTATCGACACCCGGTATCGGAAAAGCGGTCGCCGCGATCATCAAGGAGCTGATCGAGACTGGCCAGTCGCGCTACCTCGATGATCTTCGCAAGCAATATCCGGCCGGCATCTTCGAGATGCTGCGCGTCCCGAGTCTCGGGCTGACGAAGATCGCTCTGCTCCACGAGAAGCTCGGCATCGGCTCGCTCGATGAGCTCGAAGCGGCGGCGCGCGAAGGGCGC
>DASYUK010000332.1:0-10122 GCA_036001325.1 Thermoanaerobaculia bacterium | reverse complement strand
TCGACGCCGAGGATCTTGGCGGCGGCGGAGAAGTTGCCCTTGGTGTGAGCGAGCACGCGGGCGATGTAGCGCGACTCCAGTTCGCTGAGTGTCGGCAGATCTGCGGTGAGCGCGCCGGCATCGCCGCTCGGCGGTGACGCGGGAAGCAGCAGATCGCCGGGATCGATCACCGGATCGGTGGTCAGCGCCAGCGCCCCTTCGATGAGGTTCTCGAGCTCGCGCACATTTCCGGGGAACGGATAGCGCATCAGGTTCTGCAGTGCCTCCTGCGTGATGCGCACATCCTTGAGGCCCTCACGCTTGCCGTACTTGTCGAGGAAGAAGCGCACGAGCTTGGGGATGTCGTCTCTGCGCTCGCGCAGCGGCGGCAACGAGATCTCCACGACTTTCAGTCGATAGTAGAGATCCTGCCGGAATTCTCCGCTCTCGATCATCTCCTCGAGCCCACGATGGGTCGCCGACAGAATGCGGACGTCAATGGGGATCCTGCGCCTCCCGCCGAGCTTTTCGATCTCGCGCTCCTGCAGCACGCGCAGCAGTTTCGCCTGCAGCGGGAGCGGGATGTCGCCGACCTCGTCGAGGAAGACGGTCCCGCCTTTCGCGAGCTCGAATTTTCCCGGCCGCGCTTCCACGCCTGTGGCCACGCCGCGCTCGATGCCGAAGAGCTCCGACTCGAGCAGCGTCTCGGGCAAAGCGGCACAGTTGATCGCGACGAACGGCCCATCTTTGCGTGGCGAGTTGCCGTGGATGAGCCGCGCCACCATCTCCTTGCCGGTTCCCGACTCACCGCGAATGAGAACGTTGGCCTGGCTGTCGGCGACGCGCGCCACGAGGTCGATCACGCGCTGCATCTTCGGCGAATCGCCCACCATGAGGCGGTCGTTGTAGTCGCGCACCATGCGCTGCTTGAGCGACCGATTCTCGTCCTCGAGCGTTTCGCGCATCAGATTGACGCGGTGAAAGCGCCGGGTATTGTCGATCGCCGCGGCGCCGATTGCCGCCAGCGATTCGAGGAAGCGCAAGTCGTCTTCGAGAAACGCGCCGCTCTTCGCCCCGCGCACTTCCTTTCCGCCGACACCGATCACACCGAAGATGACGTCGCCGGCAACCATCGGAGCGATGAGCAGATCGCTCCCCGCTCCGCCGAGAAACTTCGAGACGCTGACAGACATCGGTTCGCGGGAGGCGATGACCTGCTTGATCGAAGGCTCACCCAGAATCGTCGCCGGAGCCGGGACTTCGAGCTCGAACGCGTAGAGCTGCTGGATGTTCAGCTTCTCATCGAGCGAGAACGCGAAGCCGGTCGTGGCGTCGAGCACAGCGACCGCGCGCTGCATCAGCTCCTCGAGCAGCTCTGTTTCCGGACGTAGCGTGTTGAGCGCTCGCCCCACGTCGTAGAGCGCTTCGAGCTGAAGAAGTTTTCTGCGAAGCTCGAAATTTGATTGCGGCAACTAACCCTTCCCCTGTGCCCTCCGGCATTCCCCCAACAGAAAATCGCACTCCCAGTCGTCATAGAACGGTTTATCGGTCTCATAGATTCTGACGAGCACTTTGCTGGCCTCGTCGTACCGGCCGGTCTTCATCAGCGTACGGGCCAGAAAGTACATCGCCTTGACCGTCCTGGGATCATGCGCGCCGGCATCGACGATCGCGCGGAACGCTCTCTCCGCCTCGCCAAAGCTCCGGTGCTGGTAAGCACAGAGAGCACGGGAGTAATCGTCGGTCCCACCGCACGTCGAGGGAGGGGCGGCTGAGGCAGGAATTGCGAATAGTGCGAGAATCAGGAGGGTTCGCATAACCGACAACCATTATGCGCTTGGGTCTCATCGGCGGCGGCCGCGCCGCGTGGGCATTCGGATCGGCATGGCGCCGCATCGGCTGGCCGATCGCCGGCGTGAGCCTTCGCGAAGAATCGCACAGCCGCATCATCGAGCTCCTGGCGACTTCCCGCAGCACCGTCGCCGACCTGGCGCGCGAAGCGGAGCTTCTCCTCGTTGCCGTGAGCGACCGCTCGATCGTCGAGATCATGTCGGAGATTCCTGAGACCGACGCGATCATCTTTCATGCAAGCGGAGCGATGCCGGCGATGCGCGACGGCTTCTCGCTTCATCCGCTCAAATCGCTGGCGCCGGTCGGCGAGCCGTCGGACCTCGTCGACACGCTGCTCGTGTTCGAAGGCAATCACAAGAAGACCGCGAAGCTCCTCGTGAAAGCGATCGGGGCGCGGTTCGCCGAGATCTCGGCCGAGCAGAAGCCGCTCTATCACGCCGCCGCGGTCTTCGGAGCGAACTACGTCGCCGCGCTGCTCGATATCGCGCAGCAGATCATGACCGGCGCCGGCGTCGGCGATGCACGCCAGGAGCTTGCCGCGCTGGCGCGATCGGCCATCGACAATTGGGTCGCCCACGAAGACGACACCCGTTTCACCGGCCCGGCGTCACGCGGCGATATCGAGACCATCCGCCGCCACATGAACGCGCTGCGCAATCAGCCTCGGCTCGCCGAGCTGTATGAAATTCTGGCGGAACATATTGCCCGTCAGAATCTTGCCGCTCCCAAGTAGCGGATGCTAGGCTTCCGAAAATGGTCTTCTTCAACTACGCGACAATGCAGATGGCCGCGAAGATCGTTTATTACGGTCCCGGCCTCTGCGGGAAGACCACGAACCTCCATCACATTTATGCAAAGACGTCACCGCAGAGCCGCGGCGAGATGGTCAGCCTCGAGACCGAGACCGACCGCACGCTCTTCTTCGATCTTCTGCCGATCGACGTCGGCGTGATCGGCGGTTTCAAAACGCGGCTGCAGCTTTACACGATCCCCGGCCAGGTCTTCTACAACACCACGCGCAAGCTCGTGCTCAAAGGGGTCGACGGCATCGTCTTCGTCGCCGACTCGCAGATCCCTGCGCTCGACGGCAATATCGACAGCTTCAAGAACCTTCGCGAGAATCTCTCCGAGATCGGCCTGAGTCTCGACGACATCCCGCTCGTCCTGCAGCTCAACAAACGCGATCTGCCGAACATCGTCAGCGTCGATGCGCTTCTCGACGCGCTCGATCCCCAGCGAAAGTATGAAGTCGTCGAAGCGGTCGCCGCGACAGGTGCCGGCGTCTTCGAGACTCTGAAGCTGATCTCGAAGTTGACGTTGCGGACGCTGCGGCGGCGCATGACCGGCGAGGAGCCGATGAAGACCGGCGCGCGAAAGCTCGGCGAGATCGCGCAGTTCCGTGTGAAGAATGAGCCGGCGCCGGCGCCGCCCCCTGCAGTTGTCAATCCACCTGCGGCCGCGACGATCATCACACAGAAGATTCCGGCGATGACGCAGGCGGCGATTGCCGAGGAGGTTGAGACGCCGGCAGCGACGGCGGCACCAGAGCCCGAAATCGATTTCAGCGAAAGCGAGAAGCCGGCGAAAGTCGCACCGGTGAAGCACGTAAAAGTGCGCTCCACGATCGACGTCATGGCGGAGCTGGAAGCGTTGCGCAAGCGCGCCACGACACAAACCTCGCCCAAAGTGAAAAAAGAGCAGGCAGCGCCGCGCCGCGGACGCGAGATTCAGAAGACCGCCTCGGTCCAGATTCCTTCCAACGTGCTCCCACAGACGAAAACGCTGAAAGTTACGCTATCCTTTGAGGAGAGCGACGGCGGAGTCGTCCATCAGCAGGAACAGACGGTGGATCTGGGGGAAACGTCCGAAGTCGATTCGGTCTCGGTCAACCTCAAAATCGATCAGACGTAGAGCGGAACGGGAGGGTGGGTATGGACAACGCGCGATGGCTGCTGCCGGCGACCGCTTTACTCTTTGGCGCCTGTGCCACCATCCCCCCGCCCGCCCCGTCCACGGTCCTCACTTCTCGGTCCCCGGTTGAAACGCCCGCCGCACCGCCGCCGCCGATCGTCGTCGTCGAGGCGCCGCCGCTTGTCGTTGACACGACGCCATCGATCCCGATTCCTGAACATCACTCGATTCGCGCGGCGCTGAATCTCTTCACGACAGAGATGCGCGAGGGCATCCAGGCCTCCCTGATCCGCTCGGGGCGATACAAGAAGATGATCGATGCGGCGCTGGCCGAGTACCGGCTTCCCAGGAGTCTCGCTTACCTTCCGGTCATCGAGAGCGCGTACATTCCATCGCTCACTTCCCACGCCGGCGCGCACGGCATCTGGCAGTTCATGCCCGAGACGGCGCATGAATACGGGCTGCGCGTCGACTGGTGGATCGATGAGCGCGCCGATCCGGAGAAGTCCGCCCACGCGGCCGCCGCATATCTCCACGATCTCTATCGCGAGTTCAACGACTGGCCGCTCGCTCTTGCCGCGTATAACGCCGGTTCCGGCCGCATTCACCGGGCGATGGATTCGACCGGCTCAACGACATTCTGGGAGCTGCTCGATTTCGCCGCGATTCCGAAGGAGACGCGCGGGTATGTAGCGACGTTCTACGCGACGCTCCTCATCGTCAGCGATCCCGACACCTACGGCTTCCGCCTCGGTACTGCAGCGGATCCAGATGATGCAGAGATTTCTGTCGAAGGGCCGTTGTCGCTCGCCTATCTCGCGGAGATCTCCGGCATCAGTCGCGACGCGCTGCGTGATCTCAATCCTTCGCTTCGCCGCGGGCTCGTGCCGCCGGGGCGAACGACAATTCATGTACCGATCAGAGCGGCCGAGGTTGTGAGCGCACGAGCGACGACGATGAAGAATGACGACGCGAAGATCGCCGTCTGCACGTTTACGCTGCGCGAAGGCGACACGCTGAAGCGCCTCGCGCGCGCGATCGGAACGAGCGCGGACACGATCATGGCGATCAACGCGCTGCGCTCGCCGCGCGCCGTCGGCGAAGGCGATTCGATTTACCTCCCCGTTCGCGCGCGCGATCTTGGAGCGCTGCTCGCGGGTGTCTATTACAAGGTCCGCAGGGGCGATACGGTCTACGCGATTGCCAAACATCACGGCTTGACCGTCGAAGAGCTGCGCGAATTGAATTCTCTTTCGCGTCGCGCGAAGCTCCATCCCGGCCAGCGTCTGCGCGTCGCGCCGCCGCGCGTCGTCACGGCGGGTAACTAGCTTTGTGCAGCGGTTGAAATAGCTTTTCGGCACTGTTAGTTTGGCCGGTCAACATGGCCGACTCGGGCAGTAGCGACTACAAGAAGACTCTCAACCTCCCGCAGACGACCTTCCCAATGAAGGCGAATCTGCCGCAGAACGAGCCGAAGCGGCTCGAGCAGTGGCAGGCCATGAATCTCTACGGATTGATTCGCGAGAAGTCGCAGGGCCGCCCGAAGTTCGTTCTGCACGACGGTCCGCCGTATGCCAACGGCGAGATTCACATCGGCCACGCGCTGAACAAGATCCTCAAAGACTTCATCGTGAAGTCGCGCACGATGATGGGCTACGACTCGCCGTACGTGCCGGGGTGGGACTGTCACGGTCTTCCGATCGAAAGCGCGATCGATAAGAAGAAGCGTCTGAAGAAGCAGGAGATGACCGCGGGCGAGTTCCGCCGCGCCTGCCGCCAGTTCGCCGCCGAATACGTCGACATCCAGCGAAAGGACTTCATCCGCCTCGGCATCATCGGCGACTGGGATCACCCTTACCTGACGATGGCGTTCGATTACGAAGCCGACATCGCCGGCGCCCTCGGCCGCTTCTTCGAGACCGGTGCAGTCTACAAAGGACTCAAGCCGGTGCACTGGTGCACGTATGACCAGACCGCGCTGGCCGAGGCCGAGGTCGAGTATCTCGATCACACGTCGCCGTCGATCTATGTGCGATTCCGGATGACCGATGAATCGGTGAAGCAGCTCGATCTGCCGATCGAGATTCCGCTCTACGCGGTCATCTGGACGACGACCCCGTGGACGCTGCCGGCGAACCTCGCCATCGCGGTGAAGCCCGACTACGACTACGCGGTCGTCGAGCACGACGGCATCAACTACATCGTCGCCAACGATCTCGTCGAGGCGGTGACAAAGAAATTCGGCTGGAGCGACTACAAGGTCGTCAGGGTCTACAAAGGCAGTTCACTCGAGTATCTTCGTTATCGCCACCCCTTTCTGCCGCGCGAAGGAATTTTCGTCCTCGGCGACTACGTAACGCTCGACGCCGGCACGGGTCTCGTGCACACGTCGCCAGGTCATGGCGCCGACGACTTCAACACCGGTCGACGTTATGGTCTCGAGATCTACACGCCGGTGGACCATCGCGGGCTCTTCACGCCCGACGTGCCGCTTTGGGCGGGGATGCACGTCTTCAAAGCGAATCCGCTGATCGTCGAGCATCTCCGCGAGCGTGGCGCGCTCATCTTCGGCGAGACGATCACACATCAATACCCGCACTGCTGGCGCTGCAAGAATCCGATCATCTTCCGCGCCACCGAGCAGTGGTTCATCTCGATGGATGAGACGAAGCTGCGCAGTCGCGCGCTCGAACAGATTCACAAAACGAAGTGGCATCCGGCATGGGGGGAAGAGCGGATCGCCGGCATGGTCGAGAATCGTCCCGACTGGACGATCTCGCGCCAGCGACTGTGGGGCGTTCCGATCACGGTCCTCTACTGCGAGAAATGCAACGAGGTGATTCACTCGCCGGAGTTTTTCGCGAGAGTGACGAAGATCTTCCGCGCCGAAGGGGCTGACGCGTGGTACGAGCGGCCGGCGACCGACTTTCAAGACGCCTGCAAATGCGGCAGCAGAGAGTTCCGGAAAGAGCTGGACATCCTCGATGTATGGTTCGACTCCGGCTGTTCGCACATCGCGGTGCTGAAGACGCGTTCGGAATTGACGTGGCCGGCCGCGATCTACATCGAGGGACACGACCAGCATCGCGGATGGTTCCAGTCATCGCTCTTGATCGGCACTGCGATCGAAGGGGGCGCGCCGTTCGAGCAGGTCATCACCTGCGGCTTCGTGCTCAACGAGGTCGGCGACAAGATGTCGAAGTCGCGAGGCAACGCCCTCTCGCCGCAGGACGTGATCAAACAGAACGGCGCGGATATCCTCAGACTGTGGGTTGCGGTCAGCGACTACACCGACGACATGGCCTTCGGACCGCAGATCATCACGCGCGTCGGCGAGGCGTACCGCAAGATCAGAAACACCGCGCGCTATCTGCTGGCGAATCTCAACGACTTCGACCCGGAGAAGGACGCCCTGCCGCTCGATCAGCTTCTCGACGTCGATCAGTGGGCGCTCGACCGCGCGGCGCGCACATTCGATCGCTGCCGGCAGGCATACGAGCACTACGAGTTCCACGTCGTCTATCACCGGCTTCTCGAGCTGTGCACCGTCGATCTGTCGGCGATCTACATCGACGTGTCGAAGGACACGATTTACATCGAGGCCCCGTCGTCCCGCGCGCGGCGCAGCGCGCAAACGGCAATGTACGAAATCCTGCGCGGTCTCGTGTCGACGATGGCGCCGATCCTTTCGTTCACGGCCGATGAGATTTACGAAGTGATGCCCGGCGCGAAGAAAAGATCGGTGCACCTCACCGAGTTCCCTCGCCTCAACGTCACGTTGAGCGATCGCCGGCTCGACGCGTGGGATCGCATCCTTCAGCTTCGCGACGAGGTGACGAAGGTCATCGAACCCGCGCGGGCGGCAAAGCAGATCGGTCAATCGCTCGAGGCCGACATCACGATCTACGGCGACTTCGCTCCCGAAGCGATCCTCGGTGACGTGAATGTCGATCTGGCGAAGATGTTCATCGTCTCGCACGTCGACTTTCGTCCCCTGTCGGAGTTCAGTGGAACGCCGATCGAGATCAAAGGCCTCGGCAAGGCGGGCGTGACGATGTCGCCGGCTCGCGGACGGAAGTGCGGGCGGTGCTGGAACTATCGCGAAGAGGTTCGCGAGGACGGCATGCTCTGCGCGCGTTGCCAGGCGATTCTCGACGAACTCGCACCGCCAGAAGCGGCTACGGTGTAGCGCTTCTGCGTTCCAGCAGCAACGTATCCCGCCAGACCCCATGTAACTGCGCGATACGCTCGCGCCGTCCCACGATCCGAAAACCGTGGCGAAGATGAATCTGCACGCTCGCGTCGTTTTCGGGAAGGATCGACGCCTGAAGCGTCCAGATGCCATTCGCCTCCGACTGTGCCACGAGTGCGCCGAGGAGTTTCGAGCCGATGCCGCGGCCGCGAGCAGAAGCGGCGACGTAGACGCTCACTTCACACACGCCCGCATAGCAAGCGCGCTGGGAAACGCGGCTGAGCGCCGCCCACCCGAGTGTGGCGCCGCCGATCTCGGCGGCGCGATAGACCAGTCGCGCCGTCTGCAGATGCTTCGCATCCCACACTTCCCACGGCGGCGCCTCGGTCTCGAACGTGGCGTTGCCGCTGGCGATGCCCTCGAGGAAGATCGCGCGAACGGCCGGCCAGTCGTCGTCTCGCATCGCCTCGATCACGGCGCAATGTTACATTTCAGCGCTCGATGCGCTACGCCGATCTCCATACGCATACGCATCATTCTGACGGTACGCGTTCGTCGCGCGAAGTCATCGACGTGGCGCGATCGCACGGCATCACCATCCTCTCGATTAGTGATCACGATAATCTAGCAGCATATTTCGAGAGTAAAACATATGCTGACTCGCGCGACGTCAAGCTCATCGCCGGCGTCGAGCTCTCCTGCGCGTATGAGGGTCACGACATCCACATCCTCGCTTACGCGTTCGATCCGCTGGACGAGAAGATCGAGTCGCGACTGCGCAACTTTCGGCTGACGCGCCAGGAGCGGGGCCAGCGAATCGTCGATCGCCTCCGGACTCTCGGCTTCAACATCGACCACTCGCGCGTCGAGCAACTCGCCGCCGGGGGAGCGATGGGACGGCCGCACGTGGCCCGCGCGCTCGTCGAGGCTGGGTACGTCGGGTCGGTATCTGAAGCGTTCGATCGGCTGATCGGCGCGGGCAAACCAGCGTATGTCGAGAAGGAGCGTTTTCAGATCGATGAAGCGATCACTCTCATTCACTCGGCGGGCGGGCTGACGTCCGTCGCCCATCCGACGCTCTATCCGAATCACGAGCACATCGTGCCGCAGCTTCTCGATGCCGGCATCGACGCCATCGAAGTGATCCATCCGGATGTCGACGCGGAGAATCGCGAGAAGTACACGAACCTCGCTCGATTCCGCGGCAAATTCACGACCGGCGGCTCGGACGATCACGGCACCGTCAAAACGTGCGAGACGCTCGGCACCATTCGCGTTCCGGAATCGATGATCAAGCCGATTCTCGATCGACTATAACGGTCGTAGGTCGTGGGTCGTGGGTACCGGGGGCTTCATCGTTCTTGCGGTGACGCCCCCGGTACCTATGACCTACGACCCACGACCCATGGCAACGCACATTATTTTCTTCATCCTTGTCGCCTTCGCGTTGCTAGGCGACGCGCGCATCTTTCTCTTCATCCTGAATCGCGTGGTCTTCGGCACGCGGAAGGAAGAGCACAGCCCGTGGAAGCCGCTGATGTACATCGTGCCGCCCGTCCTGCTCTTCCTGACCGCGCTGTTCTGGCCGCTGCATCGCTGGATCGTCTGGTTGATGGAGCAGCCGCTGGTCGAACGCATCGCGCCGGACGCGCTCGAGAGACTCATCTGGCTCATTCCGGCGGCGAAGCTCGCCGCCGCATGGCTCATCGGCGCGGCGTGCGTCGGCGTCTACTGGATCGTCGACCGCGCGCGGCTCAAGCTGCATCCGGAACGCGTGCGTGACGTGCGCGATCTGCCTTCCGACATCATCCGCCTGCGGAAAGCACACATGCCGTTGCTCCTCCGCCGTCTCGGAGCGCACAACGATGTCTATGACATCGAGGTCACGCGTCACGAAGTCTTCATCGACGATTTGCCTGACTCATTCGATGGCTATCGCCTCGCCTTTCTCACCGATACGCACGTCGCCGGATTCGTGCGGCGCGCGTTCTATCGCGAAGTCGTCGCCCAGGTGAATCGATTCGACCCCGACCTCGTCCTTCTCGGCGGCGACTTTGTGACGTGGCGGCGGCACATCCCGCTGATGGCCGACGTCCTTCTGACCGATCTCAGCGCGCGCGACGGAGTGCTCGCCATCCTCGGCAATCACGATTACTGGGCGAACGCCGACGACGTGAAAGCGGCGATGA
>DASYUK010000331.1:0-28329 GCA_036001325.1 Thermoanaerobaculia bacterium | reverse complement strand
CGCCCTCACTCACTGCGGCATAGATATAGCGACCATCGGGCGACCAGGAGACTCGCCGAGTCATGAAGGTGGCTCGATCTCCAAAATCGGTGATGCGACGCATGGCGCCATCCTCGGTGGAAAGGGCCCAGATGTTCGTTGGCCACTCCGTCGGCAGTTTGGCCAGGCGGCTGGTGCCCGAGCTTCCTGCTCGAAGCGGCGAAGCCGGTCGCGATCGCGCGAGCAATCCTCGGGCAGGACTTTGATCGCTACATCACGATCGAGCCGTGAGTCGCGGGCGCGATAGACCTCACCCATTCCACCAGCGCCGAGCGGCGCGAGAATTTCGTATGCGCCGAGTCGATCTCCGGGCGCGAGGGCCATTATCGTTTTCGCTGATGGTACAGCAACGGATCAGCTAAGCGATCAACGACCGGAGTGTGGAGAGATTGGTTCGATCCGATTCCGTCTCGACGCTCTTCGGCGTCTCGAGGAGTTTGGGGATGCGCGCGAATCGGGCATCGTTGAGCACGAAGCCGAATGCGCCGAGCCCGAGCTGCCCTTTGCCGATGTGCTCGTGCCGATCGACACGGCTGCCGAGGTGCTTCTTGGAGTCGTTAAGATGAAAGGCGCCGACATTCTCGATCCCGATGTGCTGCTCGAGCTGTTCGATCGTTTGCTCGTAACCGTCGCGCGTGCGGATGTCATAGCCCGACGCGAAGATGTGGCAGGTGTCGACGCACACGCCGACGCGCGCCGGGTCATCGATGCGCTCGCGAATCTTTCCGAGCTCCTCGAACGAGCATCCGACACACGACCCCTGTCCGGCAGACGTTTCGAGCAGCGTCACGACCTTGTGACTGGGAATCATCGCGTGGATCTGATCGAACGAGCGCGCGATCTGGTCGATGCCCTCGTCCGCTCCGGCTCCCATGTGCGCACCAGGATGTAGAACTACGGCGTGGATGCCGAGTCGCTCCGCGCGATCGAGCTCGTCGACGAGCGCCGCGATGGACTTCCGATGAAACTCCTTGTTCGTCGTTGCGAGATTGATCAGATACGACGCGTGCGTGAGCACCGGCTTGACCGTGCGGCTCTTCTTGAACTCCGCGCAGATCTCCGCCGTCAGCTCCTTCCCCTTCCACTGATTCGAGTTCTTCGCGAAGATGCCGACGGCCGACGCGTTGATCGCCGCAGCGCGATCGAAGGCCGTATGCAGGCCGCCCTTCGTCGAGAGGTGCGCGCCGATGAGATCGCCTGAGCTTTTCGGGAACGTGAAGCGATTCTTGAGGGGCATGGGAATGCTATGACAACGCGATCCGAAGCTTACGTCATCCCTTGGTTGCGGCCGGGTTGCGGTGGGGTTGCGCGGTTGCGCAGTGCTACCGCGTAACCCGGCCGGAACCCCGCCGAAACCCCGCCGCAACCCATCTTCATCTCAGCCGGAAATTCACCGTGACCGTGTAGTACACATCAATCGGCTCGCCGCGATACGTGGCCGGACGGAAGCGCCATCGCTCGACCGCCTCTTTCGCCGCTTCGCCGAGTCCGTATGGCAGATCCTTGATGATCTCGACGTTGTCGATCGATCCATCTTTGCGGACGACGCCGCGGATGACGACCGATCCGCCGACGTTTGCCTGGCGCGCGAGCGTCGGATAGCGGGGAATGACGCGCTCGATCTCTTCGGGCTGCGTGCCGCCCGCCGGAACGGCGGAGTAGATGCCGACGTCGGCCGCCGGGGCGGCGGCTGTGGGGGCGGGCTCGGGGGCGGGGGTGGGTGTGGCGGGTGGGGGTGCAACCGTTTCGGTCGGTGGTGCGCTCGTCGTCGCTACGTTCAACTGCGGCAATCCCGACGCCGTAACGTCGACATTATCGATATCGGCGTACGCGATCTGGTCGTTGTAATCGATCGCATAGAAATCGTGATCGCGCGTAAACACATGAACGCTCGTGCCGGCCGGCAGCTCGCCGACGAGCGGATAAAAGATCCCCGGCCCGGCGTAGAGCGGCGCGCGGTCGGTGGTCACGCCGGCCAGCGTTGGCAATTTCCGAATTGCCTGATAGCGCGCGATCCGGCGCTCGCGTTCTGCGGTGCGCTCGAGATTCACGCGCTCCGCCCATCCGGTGAGGCCGTCACCCGTCTGCACGCGCACCCACGCGCCCTGCTCCTCCAGCATCTGCAAATGCTCGCCACTCGTCGCCGTCGCCACCACCGGCGCCCGCGCATTCGCCTCGGTCCGTATACGAATGCGCAATGGCAGGACCGTCACTGTTTCCGATCGCGGTCCGGTCGTGACCTTGCGTCCGCCGGTCCTGAGAATGATCAGCGCGAGCAGCGCGAAGAAGATGACGCCGAGGAGGATGACGATGAGGAGGCCGCGGGTGTGTCGAGTCTGGGGATCGGTCAACGCTGCCGGTCCTTCATCAGCGTGACCATGATGGCCTTCTGCACGTGCAGGCGATTCTCGGCTTCGTCGTAGATGACCGAGCGCGGCGAGTCGATGACGCCGGCCGACACTTCTTCGCCGCGATGCGCCGGCAGACAGTGCATGAAGATCGCGTCGCCATTGGCCATCGACATCACGCGCTCATCGACCATCCAGCCGGCGAAGTCCTTGCGCCGTTTTTCCGCTTCCGCTTCCTGGCCCATCGATGCCCAGACGTCGGTCTCGACGACGTCGGCGCCGCGCACCGCCTCCTCGATCGATGTGGTGACGATCATCTTCGTGCCCGCCGAGTGAGCATCGGCGCTCGCCGCGTCGACGATCGTACGAGCGGGCGCGTAACCGGCAGGCGTCGCGACGGCGATGTGCATCCCGACCTTCGGCGCGCCGAACATCAGCGAATGAGCCATGTTGTTGCCGTCGCCGACCCAGGCGATCTTCCGACCTTGCAGCTCGCCGCCGAATTTCTCCCATGCCGTGAAGTAGTCGGCCATGACCTGACATGGGTGAGATAAGTCAGTGAGGCCATTGATCACGGGGACGCTCGCATACTGAGCGAGATCGGTCACCGTCTTGTGCGCGAAGGTGCGCGCCATGATGCCGTCGACGTAGCGCGAGAGAACTTTCGCCGTGTCGGAGATTGGTTCGCCGCGGCCGATCTGAATGTCGCGCGACGAGAGAAACAACGCGTGGCCGCCGAGTTGGAACATCCCGACCTCGAACGACACCCGCGTGCGCGTCGATGATTTCTCGAAGATCATCGCCAGCGTCTGGCCTTCCAGCGCGTCGCGAAACTTCTTCGGCTTCGCTTTGATCTCGCGGGCGAGCTGAAAGATCTCCATGACTTCGCCCGCGTTGTAATCGTGAATCTCGATGAAATCCTTGTGTTTCACTTCAGCCGCCCCTCTTCGCGCAACTTTATCAGGTGCGCTTCGACCTGATTCTCCGCCGCTCGATGCAGTCGTTCATCGAGATCGGTGTAGACGTGTCGTCGAATCTCTTCGACCGTTTTCGCGCCGGCGGAGACAGCGTCGAGGACTTGCTGCTCACGCTCGAGGCGATGAGCGATGTACTCGTCGATGAGCGCGACCGCGTCGTCGCGCGTCGGGCCGTGCCCGGGCCAGATCCGCCGCGGATTGCGCGAGCGGAGCAATCGCAGCGACGCGATGTAGTCGCGCATGTTTCCGTCCGGAGGAAAGATCGCCGTCGTTCCGCTGCCGAGGATCATGTCGCCGGTGAAGAGATCGCCGTCGGCGGTCAGGTAGCAGACGTGTTCCGCTGTGTGACCTGGCGTAGCGATGACTTCGATGTCCCCGACCGTCTCGCCATTCGTGACGCGATGATCAACGTCCGAGAGAACGCCATGTGGAGAGAAGATCCGCGCGCCGGTTGCTTCTTTCAATGGGACGGCGGCAGGCGCGTGATCGCCGTGGCGATGCGTGACCAAAATCAGATCGAGCTTCGGCATCGCGTCGACGATCGCTCGTACGTGCGTGTCGATCGCCGGTCCAGGATCGACCACGATCGTTTCGTCGAGAAGGTAGGTGCGCGTGCCGTCGAGAGTGAAGGGCCCGGGATTCGGCGCGGTGATGCTGCGGATACTCACGGCAGGACCGGTCTGTTGTTGACGAGGATCGGTTCGACCCTGCGAATCTCTGCGCCGCGGCGGGAGGCGAGCAACTCGTCGACCGACGTCGCGCTCGCGATCGCCTCGAGGTTCTTGATCGTCGGAAAGACCATCGGAAAGTTACCAGCTCGGTTGCGCGCGAGCGCGTCGTTCGGCGCGATCCATGTGGAATCGACGGCTTCCGCGTCCTGAAGAATCACGGCGACATCGCGAGGGACCGAGTAGAGAAAGAACCACGTATCGAAACGCTTCGGCAGGCCGGCCGGCGTGATCCAGCGCGATGTGGGAACAAGCTCACCATCGATGCGGATCGCTGTCTCCTCGAATACCTCGCGGATCGCCGCGGCCTTTGCGGCGTTGAGCGTGCCAGGCTCGCCGTCGGCGGGGTCGACGGCACCGCCCGGGAAAACCCACGCGCTCGGAACGAACGAGCTTTTCTCGTGCCGAAGAATCATGAGCGCTTCCAGCGGGCGATCGCGCAGAAGGATGACGCTCGCCGCAGGCACAGGATCGACGACCATCATCGGCCCTGCCACCCGACCCATTCTTCGCCGTCAGGACCGCGCTCCTTCTTCCAGATGGGAACGGTCTGCTTGATCCGATCGATCAGAAGACGGGACGCCTCGTAGGACTCGGCGCGATGAGGCGAGGTGCAGACGATGGCGATGGAGGTGTCGCCGACATTGAGGTGACCAAGCCGATGAACAACCGCGATTTCAACATCTGAATACTGTTGATGAATATCGCCGACGATTCTCGCAATCTCTTTCTCGGCCATGGGACGATAAGCGTCATAGAAGATCGACTCGACGGCTTTTCCGTTGTGTTGATTGCGCACCACGCCTTCGAACACGACGCAGGCCCCGTCGGAAGTTCGCATCGTGCGGCGGACGAGGCCCGCGGTGTCGATCGGCTCGTCCGTCAGATAGCTCATCCGCCGGCCACCGGAGGGATGAAGGCGACCTCGTCGCCCTCGCGGAGCACGGTGTCGGGAGCAGCGTAACTCTCATTCACGGCGATCATCGGCGGCTGGCGGTAATCGGCGAGCTGCGCGTACTGCTCGCGCAGCGAGTGCCAGACATCGGCCGCCCGCGTCCCTTCGCGAAGCGACATGGTTGACTCGCTTTTCCCTGTGATGTCCCGCAGCACCGCGAAGTAGAGCAGTCGTACATTCATGACCTCGATTTTATAATCGAGCGTGCAGCGGCTGGCGCTGGCTCTCGTGATCACGGCGGCGGTGCTGGCCACCGGCCTCACGAAGATCGCCGATCTCGACTTCTGGTGGCACCTCCGGACCGGCCAGTTAATCGTTTCGAATCATGCTGTTCCACGAACCGACGTCTACAGCTACACCGCGTTCGGCCGCGAGTACATCGACCACGAGTGGCTCTTCCAGGTCATCCAGTACGCGACGTACGCGACGTTCGGGCCGGCCGGAATCGCGCTGCTGAAATGCCTGATCATCGCTGCGACGCTGATCATCGTCGCCGTCTATGCGATGAGCCGCGGCGTCGCTCCGATCCTCGCCGGTGGTATGGCTTTTCTCTCGATCGCGGGCGGGATCACGCGTTTCATCGAGCGGCCGGAGCTTTTCAGCACGCTCTTCGCCGTGCTGACCTTCATCTGCTGTGATTCATACAGCCGCTCGCGCGACTGGCGATGGCTCGTGCCGCTGCCGCTGATCTGCGCGTTGTGGTCGAACCTGCACGCGGCGGTGATCGTCGGATTGCTGATTCAACTCTTCTTCATCCGATCGATGCCGCAGGTCATCGCGTTCGGCGCATCGATCGCCGCCGGTTGCCTCAATCCGTTCGGCTATCGCGTCTTTACCGTGCCGTTCGAGCTGACGCGCATCATCGAATCAGGAGTGCTCAACAACGAGGAGTGGCGGCATCCGACGCTCGTGAAGGCGCCGTTCTACTTTCTCGCGCTCGCGGTGACGGCGGTTTTGCTGGCGCGAAGTAGAAAACTGGCCAATATCGCCGTCGCCATCTTTCTCGCCTACATCTCGCTGAAGTACATCCGAAGCGTTGGAATGTTCAGCGTCTTCGTGCCGCTGCTCATCGCCGAGGACGCCGCGCCGCTCTCGAAAATCTGGCGTTATGCGCTTGCCGCCGTCGGCGCGATCTCGCTGGCCGTCATTCTCATCCTCTACTTCCCGTTCCAGCGCGGCTTCGGTGAAGCGTCGTACTTCCCCGACGGAATCGCGCGATTTACGAAACAGCGCGATCTCCGCGGCCACATGTTGAACAGCTATGGGTTCGGCGGATATCTGATCTGGACGCTCTATCCTGAGCGGCGCGTATTCATCGACGGCCGGAATGAGGTCTACCTTCCGCTGCTCGAAAGGCTGAAGGTCGCGCGAGCCGACAGCCGCGCCTGGAACGCTCTGCTGCACGATTACCAGATCGAGTACGCGCTGCTCGAATACGTCGACGACCTCGATCGCGTCACCACGCTCGATGCCGCCGGCAGAGCGACGATCTCCTTCGCGCCGATGACGGTGACGCGTTTTCCGCGCAGTCGATGGGCGCTCGTCTACTGGGACGATGACGGCATGGTCTTCATCAAACGCGGCGGCATCAATGCAACCGCCGGCGAGTACGACGCCGTGTTTCCGGAAGGAGGCGGCTATCAACGCTCGCTCGTGCAAGAGGGAGTCGTCGAACGCGCGCGCGCCATCGCGCAGTTGCAGCGGAAGATCGCCGAGGATCCGCGGTGCCGGCGTGCGAGGATGTTGCTCGCGCAGATCGCTCAAAACCGATAGCGGATTCCGATCGTCGTGTGGACGTTGTGCGGTCGAGGAATCTCGATGCGGCCGAGGCCGGAGGCGAATTCGCTGCGTCGAAAGGGTGACGTGGTGGAGATGTCAGTGAGCTGCCCCTCGATCGCGAATCGATTGCTCAGCCACCACCCGACGCCGCCGCCGAGCGCAGCACCCCATCGCGATCGACTTCCCGTGAATGTGCGCAGCGTCGATGTCGTATTCGAGCGATTGCTGATGTCGTAGATCGCATAGGCCGGTCCACCCATGATGTGAAAGCGGAACGCGCCGCTGCGGTTGATGCGAAACACGACCGGCACCATGAACGTGCTCACGTTCATCTTTCCGGCGTCGAGTGCGACGCCGCCTTCGCGACTCCCTTTGACTGCGAGCGGCGCGCGCGTGGATGTCCCTTCCAGGCGGATCGCGAACCGGTCGCTAAGATTGCGCTCGATGTCGACAGCGAGACCGGCTCGCGTTGCGGCGGAGAGTTTCGTCGTCTGCGAGCCGCTTCCCGTCTCGTTGCCGGTCTGCAGTGTTCGGCGAAGAAAATCGCCGAATACAAACGGCCCGGTCCCCGCTCCCACGCTCCAGTTCTGCGCCTCGGACGCGTTGGCAAGAGCGGCGCAACCGACTAGAACGAGCAAGGCTTTCCCCATGATGGCTGGTCAGTTTTGCAACGGCAGGGCCAGGCAAGGAAAAAGTTGCCAGTGACGGCCCATGCGCCAAATTTCACAAGGTGCGCGCCGGAAGTGGCTTGTTAGCTGAGATTTCAGCGGTTGCGGTCGCTTGCGACGAATGGCGCACCGACTCTTGTGATGACGATCACCGAGTTGGCTTGTATCTCGCAACAATCGGGGTCACGACGAAAGGAGGTTTCGACTACGAGGTAGTTGAGACCACATGCGCGAATCCAGCCCTTACTGTTCGCGCCTAGTGGCCGCTGCGGGCTCCCTCCTTAACTATTGGACCGATTTTGGACGATTAATCACTTAGCTTCCTTGAACCCTACCAACTGGCCGCAGCGGTCCAGCCCCTTTACGATGTACCACGGACGGAGCCGAAAGGCTCCGTTAGTGTTTTTATCGGTGCACCTATAATCCGCGCCCTATTCATGGCGAAGAAGGCGACCCTTTTCATCATCGACGGATCCAACAACGTTTACAGGTCGTACTACGCGATCCGCGGGCTGACGAACTCCTCGGGTTTGGCGACGAACGCCGTCTACGGCTTCACGCAGATGTTGCGGAAGCTCTTGAAGGATCACAAGCCGGAGAACATCGCCGTCGCATTCGATGAAGGTCCGTCGACCGTGCGCAGCGCGCAGTTCGAGGACTACAAGAAGGACCGCCGGCCGATGCCCGACGATCTGTCGGTGCAGATCCCTTTGGTGTACGAGGTGCTGGAAGGGCTTCGCATCCCCATCATCCGCGCTTCGGAGTGGGAGGCGGACGACTTCATCGGCACTCTCGCGTGCACCGCGCGCGACCGCGGCTATCACGTCGTGATCGCTACGAGCGACAAAGATTTTTTCCAGCTCGTGGGCGACGGCATCGACTTCTACCACACCGGCCGCGAGGTGATGTACGACGCGAAAGGCGTCGAGGAAGCGTTCGGTCTGCCGCCGGAGAAAGTCGTCGATGTGATGGCGATTTGGGGCGATGCGATCGACAACATCCCCGGCGTCCCGGGCATCGGCGAGAAGGGGGCCAAGGGGCTCATCCAGCAGTTTGGATCGCTGGAAGGTGTCTACGAGCATCTCGATCAGATCAAGCGCGCCTCGCAGCGAAAGACGCTCGAAGAGAATCGCGACAAAGCGTTTCTCTCGCGCGACCTGGCGAAGATCAAGTGCGATCTCGAGCTCGAGATCGATTTCAACACGCTGAAGCTCGGCGATCCCGACCGGCCGAAGCTTCACGACGTCTTCTCGCGTCTCGAGTTCGCTTCACTCATGCAGGAGTACCTGCCGGAAGCGCCGCCGGTTCAGAAGGAATTTCGAGTGGCGGCGAGTGCGGCGGACATACGAGAGTTCGTCGGAGATTCTGCAGTCGCGATCTGGATCGAGTCGAAGACTCCCGAGGGCTTCGACGAGCCGATCGGCGTTTCACTATCCGTGAAGCCGGCCGAGTCGCTCATCGTCCCGGTCATCCCGGGAGACTTGATCTCCGCGCTGCACGAGTTGCTGCAGTCGGACCGTCTCTTCATCGCGCACGACGCGAAACTGCAGATCCGCAGACTGCACGCCGCCGGCTGGCCCGTACCGCAGCGTTGGGAAGATACGATGCTGATGTCGTACGTAATCAATCCCGGTCTGCCGAGCCACGCCCTTGGCAACGTCGCGCGCGACCGCCTCAAGCAGGACGTGGTCACGCGCAAGGACGTGCAGAAGACCGCGCCGCTCTTCGCTGTCGAGCATGAAATCGGTTCCACCGACCTCGGCCTCTACCAGCAATACCTCGGCGACAAGTCCGACGTCACGATGGCGCTGCGCGATGTCCTCGAGCCCGAGCTGCGTCGCGATCCCCCGCTCGCGGACATCTATCAGCGCATCGAGTTGCCGCTCTCGCCCGTGCTCGCGCGGATGGAGGAGCGCGGCATCCGCATCGATGTCGGACTGCTGCGGGAGATGTCGGCGACGATGGGCATGCAGATCGCCGATCTCGAGAAGCGCATCTACGCCGAGGCGGGCATGGAGTTCAACATCAATTCGCCGACGCAGCTCGGGCACATTCTGTTCGAGAAGCTGAACTATCCGGTCCTGAAGAAGACGAAGACGAAGCAGTACTCCACGAGCGTGGACGTCCTCGAAGAGCTGGCGAGTCACGGCTTCGCGATCCCGCAGTTGATCCTCGAACATCGCGAGCTTCACAAGTTGAAATCGACGTACGTCGATGCCTTGCCGCAGCTCGTCGGAAAAGACGGACGCGTGCACACGTCGTTCAATCAGGCTGTCGCCGCGACGGGACGCCTGTCGTCGTCGGATCCGAATCTGCAGAACATTCCGATTCGAACGGAGCTCGGAAGGACGATTCGCAAAGCCTTCGTCGCCGACGAGGGATTCGTGCTGTTTTCGGCCGACTACTCGCAGGTCGAGCTGCGCATCCTCGCCCACATTACCCACGACGAGACCCTCATCGAGACATTTCGACGCGGCGCCGACATTCATCGCGCGACCGCGTCGAAGATCTTCAACATCCCCGAGGAGCAGGTGACGGCCGATCAGCGGCGCGCCATGAAGACGATCAACTTCGGTGTGTTGTACGGAATGTCGGCATTTCGTGTGTCGAACGAATTGAACATCCCGACGAGCCAGGCCAAGGATTTCATCGAGGCGTACTTCGCGCGCTATCCGAAGATTCGCGAGTATCTCGACCGCACGCTCGAGGAAGCACGATCGACGGGAAAGGTCACGACGTTGTTCGGGCGCGTCCGTTACATTCCGGAGATCCACAATCGATCGTTCACCGTGCGCGGCAACGCCGAACGGATGGCGATCAACGCGCCGATTCAGGGAACGGCTGCGGATCTTCTGAAGCTGGCGATGATCGCGCTCGACAAGCGGCTCGACGAAGAGACGCGCGACGGGCGCATGCTGCTCACCGTGCACGATGAGATCGTGATCGAAGCGCCGGAGAAGAGCGCTGCTGATGTGGGGAAGATCGTGAAAGAAACGATGGAGACCATCTATCCTCTCGCTGTACCGCTTGCAGTCGATGCAAGATGGGGGAAGAGCTGGTACGAAGCGAAGGACTGAGGAACGATTGGCGCTGGTGGCTGGCGATTCTTCTGCTGGCCGCCGCCTGCAAACCGCAGGCGATCATTCCGATCCGGCGAGCACGCGGCGTTCCTCAGGTTCAAGCGACCGTCGTGACGATCCGCACGACGCTGCAGCCGGCGAACCGAACGACGACAACGGCGATCGTCATCACTGACGACCACGCGCGCGCGACCGAAGAGATCGGGACGTGGCGGCTCTTCGATCTGAAAGGAGATCGAGTCGCGTTCGTCGACGACTTCGCGAGGACGTATCGCTATGAATCATTGAAGTCGTTGGTGCAGCGGAACGACGCGGCGATGGACGAGCCGGTCAGCGAGAAGCTTCCCCGCGCCGAATACGTCCTCACCGGCGCGCGCCAACAGATCCTCGGTCTCACCGCGAGGGAGGCAGTCGTGAAGCTCGGCGCGTATCAACGGGTGATCTGGTTCGCGAAACATCCGCTCATTCCCGACCATCTCTTTCTGTTGATGGAGGCGAGTGAGACGCCCGGGCCGGCCGCACCGATCGCGAAAGAAGTCGACGACGGGCTGCTGGCGATCCGCGCTTTTCCGCTGCTCGATCATGCCGAGCTGCCGTACGCGAAGACGAAGATCGTCATCGATCGGGCCGTCGTCTCCGTCGATCGCCACAAGGTCGCCCGATCGCTGCTGCAGATTCCGGAGGACTACGAGGAATTGAAGCCGCTGCCGCCCGCGGTTAGACGCGCGAAGCCGAGTGTGGCGCCGCCGATCCCGGCGGCGACAACGGCCGGCGAGATCGCCGGCCCCACACCTCCTCCACCGCCGGCGAAGAAGCCTGAGGTCAAAGCACCTGCCTCACATCGCCCTGCCTCTTCGTCACCCCCTCGCGGTCGAAAAACTCCAAAAGGGGGATCGCGATCTTCCGCGAAAGGCCGAAAAGGTCCTTGAACTGTCCGACGTCGATCATCTGACCTTTACGCGCCGACATCGTTTCGCGTGCGGTGGCGATCACATTGCGATGAACGTAGACGCCGTCGGCGAGCCGCACGAGCGTTCCCTGCTTGACGAGGAATCCGATGACCCCTTCGATCATCTTCGGCTTGTGCGTCATCGTCTGGATCAGCTCGGAGACGGGAGGCGGCTGCAGACCGGCGTCCGCAAACCGTTTCTCGATCGCGCGCGCCAGCTCCCCTTCCGATCCGCCGAGCGCTTTCGAGCGCCCCGGAATGTCGAGCGCGTCGCCCTGGACGACGGCGATCTTTTCGTTCGCCAGATCAGCGAGCAGGAAGTTGACGAGTGTCGCGTCCGCACCATGCGGCAGCAGCTTCTGCACGAACTCACCCTTCGGCACATTCATGGCCATCTTGTTCGTCTTGAAGTAGGAGTCGAGAAACCCGATGGCGCGACGGCGGAAGTCGGTGAGCACGTCGCGATGCAGCCAGCGCCCATCACTCACCGATGCGAGCTGCGGGAGGTCGCGCAACTCTTTACGCAAAGTCGCAACGACGATTCCTGTACGCGCCTGTACCGATTCGATCGCCAGACCGCGCAGCCCTTCAATCTTCGCCATCAGCTCGACGCGATCGCGTAACGCGCCATTGGCGAGCGTGTCGAGGATCTCCTGCCGCGTCCCGCGGCTCAGTTTCGGCAGATGCGTGTCGAGGACGATCCCACCGCCGATCGTCAGTGCCGGTGAATAGCGGCGGATGACGAAGCGATCGCCGGCGACGGCAACGACCGGGGATTCGAGCCGGATCTGCACGTACGCGCTGCGACCGGGCTTCAACTCCCCTTCGGTGTCGTCGACGAACCGAACGTTGCCGAGAAGCTCGGCCGAGAGGTGATGGAAGCGGATTCGCGTCTGCTCTTTGAGCGATTTCGCATCGGCGAGAAGATCGAGTCGCGCCGTGATCACCTGCGACGTTCGCAGCGTATCCGGCTTGACGAGCTGCTGTCCGCGGTGGAGGTCGTCGGTGGCGATGTCAGGCAGGTTCACTGAAGTTCGTTCGCCGGCGGCGGCGAATTCACGCGGATCGCCGTGGACCTGAATGGCCCGCGCTCGGCTGCGTTTCGCGCCGGGAAGGACTTCGATCTCGGACTCGACGTCGAGACGACCGGAGAATGTCGTTCCGGTGATCACCGAGCCGAAGCCTTTCATCGTGAAGACGCGATCGATCGGCAGACGGAACACGCGCGTGGTCGCATCGCGATCTTCGACCGAGGCGACCGATGCGAGGATCGCCTGCCGGAGGTCGTCGAGTCCGGCGCCCGTCACGCTGCTGACCGGAACGATCGGCTTTCGCTCGAGGAAACTGCCGGCGACCAGCTCCTCGATCTCCAGTCGTACGAGATCGATGATGTCCGCGGGGGCGAGATCGCTCTTCGTGATCGCGACGACGCCGGTCGGTATGTTCAGCAGCTTGCAGATCGCGAAGTGCTCGCGCGTCTGCGGCTTGATCGATTCGTCCGCGGCGACGACGAGCAATGCGCTGTCGATTCCGCCGACCCCGGCAAGCATGTTCTTCACGAACCGCTCGTGCCCGGGCACATCGATGAAGCCGATCTGATACTCGGGTGTGATCCAACTGGCGAATCCGAGATCGATCGTGATGCCGCGGCGCTTCTCTTCGGGAAGGCGATCGGTGTCGACACCGGTGAGCGCCTTCACGAGCGCGGTCTTGCCGTGATCGATGTGGCCGGCGGTTCCGACGACGCGCTTCTTGCGCATGAGAGGGGAGATATATCCGAGCCTTCTCCCGGCGGGCGAAGGTGGCCGAAGGCCGGATGAGGGGCGCCCCTCACCCGGCGCTACGCGCCACCCTCTCCCGGCGGGAGAGGGATTCGATCCCCATACACCTCTTTCAATTGCGGCGGCAACTTTCCTCCCAACCCTAGTGCCACTTTCAAATCCGCGGCGTTCACGACCGCCTGCCCTCGAAAGTGATTGTTCGTGATCACGTACGTCTCCTTTTCCTCCGACATTCGTTCGATCCGCTCGACCCACGGCTCCAGCTCCTCCGGCGAATAGAGATAGTTGTAGCGCTCCCAGCTTTCGCTGTGCGCAAACCACTTTTCGTAGTTGCGGCCGTGAAAGCGGACGTAACCCAGGGGACCCGTGACGACATCGGCGGGCTTCACGGAATCGTGGAAGAGCGGCTGGTCGACGTTGACGAATGCGACGTTGTGCTCGTCCAGAAAACGGGAGAACTCGTCGTTCTGAAATGTCGCGTGACGAACCTCCAGCGCTTTCGGGTACTCCTCGAACGCGCGAAACAGAGTTTCGAGCTTTGCGCAGGCTTCAGGCGAGTTTTTGAAGCTCCACGGAAACTGCAGAAGGAGCGCGCCGAGGCGCTCTTCGCGCACGAGAGGATCGAGGTAGTTGCGAAATGCCTTCACGTCCGCGGCGGCAAGCTCCGCGTTCTCGTGCGTGAAACCGCGGAACACCTTCGTCGTGAATTTGAAGTCGGGATTTGACGCCACGCGGCGGGCCCAGCTCTTCGCATGCGTCGGCGGAGGGATGCGATAGAACGGCGAATTGATCTCGATCGTGTCGAAGAAATTTGCGAGATACGCAAGGTGATCGAACCTCGATCCGTGCTGCGGGTAGACGGTTCCCTCCCAGTCCGTGTAGCTCCAGCCGGCGGGACCGATGCGGATTGTGTGTTTCGACATTGAATCGTGGAGACCTTGACCGTTATTTGTACATTCACGTAAGTCGTTGCGTCGATTGGACAACTATGCTAGAAAGCGAGCCAGCGACTCCAATCAAAACAATCGAACGCACAGCAGCTCGCATTGAGGAGTCGTGTGTTTTCGCGCGGAAGGGGGCTGATCGGAGAAGCCGTTGGAAAACACCCAGAAAAAGCGGGGACGACGTCGCGGCACCCCGCACGCGATCACAGCGCTGCGGCATTTCGAGTTTCAAAGGCAACGTGTAGTAGTTCATTAGGAGATCAAAGGTTCATGGATACATTCAACGATAAGACCCTTCAATGTGCTGATTGTGGACAGGACTTCGTGTTCAGTAAAAACGAGCAGGCCTTTTACGCAGAGCGGGGCTTCACCAACGAGCCGAAGCGCTGCAAGAACTGCCGCGACAAGCGCAAGATGGCGCGCGACGGAAACGGTGGCTCCCGCGAGCGCCAGATGGTCAGCGTCACCTGCGACAGCTGCGGCGTCGCGACCGAAGTGCCCTTCACCCCGGTCAGCGGGAAGCCGGTCTACTGCCGCGATTGCTACAACCAGCGCCGTTCGTCGACGCGCCCGTCTTCCTGGGCGTAACTTGAACATCAGCGGTTCTCGCATACGGCGGGCCTTCGGGTCCGCCGTTTTGGTTTGTGGTGTAGCGGCGCGCTTCAGCGCGCCGTCGGCGGGCTGAAGCCCGCCGCTACACGTTACAATGCGCGCGCTTTGCCGCCCCGCCCACTCCTTCCACCCGTCGACAACATCCTCGATCTCGTCGGCAACACACCGATCGTCCAGCTCGCCAACATCGGCGGTGCGGCTCGCGCTGCGATCTACGCCAAGCTGGAGTTTCTCAGTCCCGGCGGATCGGTGAAGGACCGCATCGGCGTCGGCATGATCGCACGCGCGGAGAAGGCAGGATTGTTGAAGAAGGGCGCGACGATCATCGAGCCGACGGCCGGAAACACCGGCATCGCGCTCGCGCTGGCCGGTGTGCGCATGGGATATCGCGTGATCCTCACCGTTCCTGAAAATTTCTCCATCGAGAAACAACAAGTCATGAAAGCCCTCGGCGGCGAAGTCGTGCTCACCCCGAAAGCAGAAGGGATGAAGGGCGCGATCAACAAAGCGCAGCAGCTCGCCGCGGAGATCCCGAATTCCTACGTGCCGCAGCAGTTCGCAAATCCGTTCAACGCCGAGGCGCATTACGAGACGACGGGGGCAGAGATCTACGAGCAGATGCAGGGGCGCGTCGATGCGTTTGTCGCCGGCGCGGGAACGGGTGGAACATTCACCGGTGTCGCGCGCTATCTGCGCGAGCGCATCCGCAACGTTTACTGCGTGATCGTCGAGCCGCAGGGATCGATCCTGAAGGGTGGTGAAGCGGGACCGCACGAAGTCGAAGGAATCGGCGCGTCCTCGTTCATTCCGCCGGTGCTCGACATGTCGCTGGCCGACGACATCATCATGGTCGAGGACGAACCGGCCTTCGCCATGGTCCGCCGCCTCGCTCTCGAAGAAGGCGTCCTCGGCGCATCCTCCGCCGGAGCGAACGTGCACGCGTCGTTGCAAGTCGCGGAGAAGCTCGGCCCCGGCAAACGTCTGGTCACACTGATCCCCGACGCCGCAGAGCGGTACATCTCGAAGGGTATCTATACAAAGTGGTGTAGCGAGTGAGCCATGGGCTTTTCAACCGATTGCATTCACGCCGGCCAGGAGCCTGAGCCGCACACCGGTGCGGTGACGATTCCGATTTATCAGACCTCGACCTATGTGCAGCCGGAGCTCGGCCGGCACAAAGGCTACGAATACGCGCGCACGCAGAATCCGACCCGCGAGGCTCTCGAAAGGAACATCGCGGCGCTCGAGCGCGGTAAGCACGGCCGCTGCTTTGCGTCCGGCATGGCGGCGATCGACACGGTCTTCCGACTGCTGCAGTCGGGCGATCACGTCGTCGCCGGCGAGAACATGTACGGCGGCTCGTACCGTCTCTTCAGCCGCGTGCTGGAGAAGTTCGGGCTCGAGTTCACGTACGTCGATACGTCGAAGGCCGACGAGGTTCGCAAGGCGATGCGGCCGGAGACGAAGATCGTCTTTCTCGAGACGCCGACGAACCCGATGATGACGATCACCGATCTTGCGGCGTGCTCGGATGTCGCGCACAAAGGCGGCGCGCTCGTCGTCGTCGACAACACGTTCTGCTCGCCGTATCTGCAGCGGCCGATCGAGCTCGGCGCCGACATCGTGCTCCATTCGACGACGAAATTTCTCAACGGCCATTCCGATTCGATCGGCGGCGTCGTCGTATCGAGCTCCGATGAGATCGCGGAGAAGATCGCTTTCCTGCAGAACGCAGTCGGCGCGATCCTCTCGCCATTCGATTCGTGGCTCGTGCTGCGCGGCGTGAAGACACTCGCCGTGCGGATGAAGCGGCATGAAGAGAACGGAATGGCGATGGCGGAGTACCTTCGCAATCACAAGAAGGTGAAAAAGGTTTACTACCCCGGCCTGCCTGACCATCCGCAGCATCAGCTCGCAAAGAAGCAGATGAACGGATTCGGCTCGATGATCTCATTCGAATTGGGATCGAGGGAGAACGCGAAGAAGTTTCTCGACCGAGTTCGACTCTGCTCGCTCGCCGAATCGCTCGGCGGCGTGGAAACGCTGATCTCCCATCCCGTGTCGATGACGCACGGCTCCGTTCCGGAAGAGACACGCAAACGACTCGGCATCACACCGGGGCTCGTGCGCATCTCCGTCGGCATCGAGGATATCGAGGATCTGATCGCGGATCTGGAAAACGCGTTTGAAGGTATCAAGTCGTAGGTCGTAGGTATCGGGGGCCTCAGCGCCCAAAGGCCCACGGCACTTACGACCCACGACCTACGACCTAGAATGTCCGAGTGCTCCCACTCGCGCTGGTCATAATCTCCTACCTCATCGGCTCAATCCCGTTCAGCTATCTCGTGGCCCGAATCGTTGGCGGTATGGATCTCCGCGAAATGGGAAGCCGCAACGTCGGAGCGACGAATGTCGCGCGGACGGTTGGCAGGACTGCCGGCGTCGTGGCGCTTCTCCTCGACATCGCGAAGGGATATGCGGCGATCGAGGTTGCGCGCTGGATCGTGGCTCGTCCCGACTGGCCGTTCGTCGCGGCTTCGGCGAGTCCGATCGATTCGCGCGAGATGTGGATCACGCTCGCCGGGCTGATCGCGGTGCTCGCACACATGTTTCCAGTCTGGCTGCGTTTTCATGGCGGCAAAGGCGTGGCCACGGCGACAGGGGTTTTTCTGGCGCTCGATCCGCTCGTTATCGCGGCGGCGGCCATCGTTTTTCTCATCGTCATCGTCTCCACGCGCTTCGTGTCGCTGTCGTCGATCATCAGCGCCGCATCCGTGCCGGTCTTCATGCGCTTTCTCGCACATGACGCGCCATTCTGGCGGATCGTCATCAGCATCCTGATCGCCATCGCCGTGATCACGAAGCACCACTCGAACATCGCGAGACTGACTCAAGGGACGGAGCGGCGCATGGGCGAGCGCAAGCAATGAAGATCACCGTGATCGGCGCGGGCTCTTTCGGCACAGCGATGGCTGTCATGTCGATGCGCTGCGGAAACGAAGTCATGCTGTGGGCCCACGATCCGAAGGTGGCCGAGGCGCTCCATAGGACGAGGACGAATCCGTCGTATCTGCGCGATGTGCAGATCGGCGATAGCGTGCATGTCACGAACGAGTTCGAGGAGGCAGCGACGTTCTCCGACACGATCTTCATGGTCGTGCCCAGTCATCACTACCGCCGCGTTCTTACGGATCTCGCGCCCTACATCACGAAGCCCGTGAGCATTGTCTCCGGTACGAAGGGCATCGAGAACGAGACGCTCGATCGCATGTCGGAAGTCACGGCGGCGGTCCTCGGCGACAAGCTCCGGCGTTTCGCAGTTCTTTCCGGACCGACGTTTGCGGTCGAGCTCGCGCGCGGCGATCCGACGGTGGCGGTCACCGCATCGCACGATCTCGATTTCGCGCAGGAGCTGCAGCGTCTTCTGTCCTGCGGGACATTTCGTCTGTACAACTCGTCCGACGTCGTCGGCGTCGAGCTGGCCGGCTCGCTGAAAAACGTCATCGCCATCGCTGCCGGCGTCCTGGAAGGTCTCGGCCTCGGCTCCAACACGAACGCGGCGCTGATCACGCGCGGGCTCCACGAGATCATGCGGCTCGGAATCACGCTCGGCGGAAAGCCGGAGACTTTCGCCGGCCTGGCCGGCATGGGCGATCTCGTTCTGACGTGCACGGGTTCGCTGTCGCGGAACCGCAGCGTCGGCGTGGCACTCGGCCGCGGAAAGCGGCTCGACGATATTCTCGATGAGACGAAGTTCGTGGCGGAAGGCGTGAAGACGTCGAAGTCGGCGAAGGAGTTGTCGGAACGTCACTCGATCGAGATGCCGATTACGACTGAGATGTATCGTGTTCTTTACGAAAACGAGTCGCCGAAGGTGGCAATTCACCGGCTGATGTCACGGACGCTGAAGGCCGAGGCAGCGCGCTGATCTTTTCGATACCATGGGCGCGGTGCATCGGCAAAACCTCGGCGACATGCTGCTCGCGGCGAATCTGATCGACGAAGTGCAGATGCAGATCGCGCTGGCCGAGCAGCGCCAGACCGGAAAACGGTTCGGATCGACGCTCGTCGAATTGAAATTCATCGACGAGAACGTGCTGGCGGCGTTCCTGTCGAAGCAGATCGACATCCCCTGCATCAGCCTTCTGCACATCGACATTCCGAAGAAGGTTCATCGGAAGATGGGGCGGGAGCTGGCGCTCGAGTGCAAGGCGGTGCCGGTGCGCATCGACGAGAACGGAAGGCTGGAAATCGCGATGGTCGACCCCACTGACCTCGACGTCCTCAACAAGCTCGAGAAGTCGACAGCGATGACGGTCGCGCCGTTGATCGCGCCGGAGAGCTCGATCATGCAGATGATCGAGAAGATCTATCCCGATCCTCAGGTTACGCCGGAGACGACGCTGTCAACGCCGATGAAGGTGCCGCGGAACATGCCAAACGACCCGATCTTCTGGGACTTGATCGAGGAGTTGGACGCGACCGACATCGATGAGCGTCTGATGAAGATCGAAAAGAGTCTCGAGCAGATCTGGGTGCTGCTGGAAAAGGTTCTGCGCACGCTCGAGCTGCGCGAAACGCTCCATCGGACGGAGCGCTGAGCTACGGATGCTTCGTGTCGGCCGGCTTTGACGGCGCATTCGCGCCGGCTTTGGCCTGCTGGTCGAGCTCGTGTTCGACGTGCGCCGGATCGTCACCGTATGGGCCGTCTTCTTCCGCGGCGGCCATTCGCGCCAGACGCTTCTGTTTTTCGTCAGCGGCCTTTTTGTCGGCTGCCGCGCGATCGGCGGCGAGCTTCTTGTCCTTGTCCTCTTTCGCCTTTTTCTCCGTGGCGAGAACCTGCAGCGCCGGCTTCTCCAGCTCGCGCACTTTGACTTCGGGCAGGACCTTGGTCGTCGTGATGTGGCCGGTCGAAGTCTTCACCGACTGGTCGGTGATGACGATGCGCTTCTTGCCTATACGGTTCGTCTTCTTCGCGGCCGCGACGAGCGGGGAGTCCACAGTGGTTGTGGTCTGCTGTGGCTTGTCGGTCTGGGCGGTGAGTGAGACCGCTGCCAGGAGGGCCACCGAGGCGATCAGGACGTGCTTCATGGTGAATGTAAAGTGCTTCCGGGGCGTAACAATTTCAATGCGCCCCGAATCTTGCATTTTCAAGCAGGGTCAGCATGTCTCCTGAGCTCCTCTTGCAGAAATTCGGGTACCTGGCGGTATTCGTCGGGACGTTCCTCGAAGGGGAGACGATCCTGGTCATGGCCGGGTTCTTCGCGGAGCGCGGTTACCTCGACATCTACATCGTCGCCCTCGTCGCGGCGATCGGGGCCTACGTCGGTCACATCTTCTGGTTCTGGCTCGGGCGACGCTACGGAGTGAAGCTGCTCGATCGATTCCCGAAGATGAAGCAGCACTTCGGTCGCGGCATCCGGATGTTCGAGCGGTATGGGGCGATGGCGATCATCATCACGCAGTGGCTGTACGGGCTGCGGATCACCTGCGCCGTGATCATCGGCATCTCGAAGATCGCGCTCTGGAAGTTTCTGGTCTACGAGGCGATCAGCGTGATCGTATGGGCGGCGGTCATCTCCGGCGCTGGCTACTTCTTCGGCGCCGCCGTCGAACGAGTTCTCGGCCGCGCCGCCCACATCGAAAAGTACGGCTTGATCATCCTGATCGCCGCCGGCCTGGCGGTGTGGGGATATCACAAGTGGAAAGAACGACGAGCTCAGTTGCCGGTTGCCGGCGAACAGTGAAGTCGTCGCTAGTCCCTGGTCCTTAGTCGTTAGCGGCCAACGACTAACGACTAAGGACTAACGACCAAGGACTACCCCTCGTAAGCCTTCTGTTCCAATTCCGCTTGCGCGGCGGCCAGTCGCGCCACAGGTACGCGATAGGGCGAGCACGACACATAGTTGAGATTGCACGAGCGGAAGAAGCGGATCGAATCGGGATCGCCGCCGTGCTCGCCGCAGACGCCGACCTTCAATTCAGGGTTCGCCGATCGACCGCGCTCGGTGCCCACGCGCACAAGCTGGCCGACGCCTTCCTGATCGATCGATTCGAACGGATCCTTCGGCAGAATCTTCTTTTCGACATACTCGGGGAGAAAACTTCCGGCGTCATCGCGTGAGTAGCCGAACGTCATCTGCGTCAGATCGTTCGTTCCGAACGAGAAGAACTCCGCGATCGCGCCGAGCTTGTCGGCGATCAGCGCGGCGCGCGGGATCTCGATCATCGTGCCGACGACGATCGGGATTTCCACTCCGCGCTCTTTCGACGTCTCGGTGGCGACGCGACGGGTCATGTCCACGGTCAGTTGCAACTCTCCGATCGTGCCGACGAGCGGAATCATGACTTCGGGATGGACCTCGATGCCGGCTTTCTTCACGTCGCACGCGGCCTGATAGATCGCGCGCACCTGCATCTCGTAGATTTCGGGCTAGGTGATGCCGAGCCGGCAGCCGCGATGGCCGAGCATGGGATTCATTTCGTGAAGCTGATTGACCTTCGCGCGTAGCTCATTGACCCCCCAACCCATATCGCGTGCCACCGTCGAGATCTGCGCCTCGGTCTGCGGAAGGAATTCGTGCAGCGGCGGATCGAGGAGCCGGATCGTCACCGGCATTCCGTTCAACTCGCGGAAGATTCCTTCGAAGTCGCCTTTCTGAAACGGCAGGAGCTGATCGAGCGCGTGCCGCCGCCCTTTTTCATCGCGGGCGAGGATCATCTCGCGCACGCGCAGGATGCGCTCTTCCTGAAAGAACATGTGCTCGGTCCGACAGAGGCCGATGCCATGAGCGCCGAAGAGCCGGGCCACGCGCGCGTCCTGCGGCGTGTCGGCGTTTGTGCGCACGCCGAGAGTGCGAATCGAGTCGGCCCATTTGAGAAGACGATCGAAGTTGCGGAAGATCTCCGAATCCTCCGGCTTCATCGACTTCTCGAGCAGCACCTGGATGATTTCCGAGGGGCGCGTCGGAAGTTGTCCGCTGATGATCTCGCCGGTCGTACCGTCGATCGACAGCCAGTCGCGTTCTTCGAGCGGCTCGCGGCCTTCGGCCCGCAGCTCACCGCGGCCGTAGTCGACGCTGAGCGCGCCTGCGCCGACGACGCATGGCCGTCCCATGCCACGCGCGACGACCGCGGCGTGTGAAGTCAGACCGCCGCGCGTCGTGAGGATCCCCGCGGCGCTGTGCATGCCGGCGATGTCTTCCGGCGATGTCTCGACGCGCACGAGAATCGCCGGACCGCTCTTCGCCATCTCCACCGCGTGATCGGCGTTGAATGCGATGCGCCCGGCCGCCGCTCCCGGTCCGGCCGGAAGTCCGCGCGCGAGCAGGCGGCCGTCGTGGAGCGCCTTCTGTTTTTCTTTCGCGTCGAACACGGGCGCAAGAAGTTGCACGATCTGGCCGGCTTCGACACGCTCGACTGCTTCCATCTCCTTGATCAGACCTTCGTCAACCATGTCGCAAGCGATCTTCACCGCGGCGAAGCCCGTGCGCTTTCCGGTCCGCGTCTGCAGGAGGTAAAGCTTCCCCGACTCGATCGTGAACTCGATGTCCTGCATGTCGCGGTAATGCGCTTCGAGCTTCTTGTAGACGTCCTGCAGTTGCGCGAAGACGCTCGGCATCGTTTCTTCGAGCGACTTCTCGTCGTCGACGACTTGTGCTTTCGTGATTGGCAGCGGCGTGCGGATGCCGGCTACGACGTCTTCACCCTGTGCGTTCGGCAGATACTCGCCATAGAAGCGCTTCGCGCCGGTCGATGGATCGCGTGTGAAGGCGACGCCGGTGGCGCAGTCATCGCCCATGTTGCCGAAGACCATCGACTGAACGTTCACCGCGGTGCCCCACTCGTCGGGAATTGCGTTCAGCTTGCGATAGGTGATGGCGCGCTGGTTGTTCCAGGAGTCGAATACGGCGCCGATCGCGCCCCAGAGCTGTTCCTCGACCTTCTGCGGGAATTGTTTGCCGTGCTCGGTAACGATTTTCTTGTAGGTCTCGATGAGCTCTTTCAGGCTCTTCGCCGGGATCTGCGCGTCGCTCTTTGCGCTGGCGCGATCGCGCACGGCGAACAGCTCGTGCTCGAACTTCTCCTTGTCGATGTCGAGGACGACGTCGGAGTACATCTGGATGAAGCGGCGATAGGAGTCGAAGGCGAAGCGCTCATCGCCCGACGATTTCGCGAGCCCCTGCACAGTCTCATCGTTGAGGCCGAGGTTGAGGATGGTGTCCATCATGCCGGGCATCGACGCACGCGCGCCCGATCGGACGGAGACGAGCAGCGGCTTCGACTTGTCGCCGAATTTGCGACCGACCGATTTCTCGACGCACGCGAGATTCTCGGCGACGTCTTTCTTCAGCTCTGACGGATAGCTCTTGTCGTGCTCGTAAAAATACGTGCACACCTCGGTCGAGATCGTGAAGCCGGCTGGAACCGGAACGCCGATGTTGGTCATCTCGGCCAGGCCTGCGCCCTTCCCGCCGAGAATGTCCTTCATCTTCGCGTTTCCTTCGGCGTGACCGTCGCCGAAGTAGTAGACGTATTTCGTCATCGCTTTGGCAGCGCGATTATGCTTCAAACTCAGCGCGTTTCGAGGTCGATGACGCTGTACAGCACGCGCATCATCTCGTTCTCGATCGGCCGCGGCGGGTTCTCGCTTCCGGTGGCGACCCAATCGAAGCGGGTGGAATCGCCGCCGCGTTTCTTCATCGCCTCGCGAAGCGAGTCCAGGCGCGCTTGCGCGCGCCGGCGATTCTCTTCCGCAGTCGGCTGCCGGAATTCTCGGGAGATGAGACGCCCTCGTCCCGGAACTCTGGCGAGGAAATCGAGAGTGGCTTCATCGGAACCGTACAGCGGGAGCCGTCCACTCCTTCGCAGAAAGAGGAGGCGCACATCTTCGCTCGCCGGCGCGCGGCTGCAGGATGATCGCTCGCTGAACCAGCTCTCCGCCGACGATTCGGCGGTCGGCTCCATGTACCATCGCAGGCCGCTCAGATGCTTGCCGTCGGGCGCGGTCGTGATCAGACCGAAGCCGCGATCCGGCCCGCTGATCCAGAGGAACCTGTAAACCAGACCGTCCCAATCGCCGTCTAGAGAAATCGGATGATCACCGGCGATCGTTCCCACGATCCGGCCGCGATCGGTCTTGAACTGTGAAGCGAATCGATTGATCGACCAGCAGCCGGCGATCGGCTGTTGCTTGGGCGTCTCTTCCCATTGGCCGCGCACCTGCACCGATTGCAATGTCGCGAACCGTCCCGGCGCCTCGGCCGTCGTCACGCGGAGATAGACGATGTCTCGCGGCGGGATGGGAAAGAGTTGCAGGTCGCCGGTCGCAGCGAGCTTCAACGAAGCGAGCGGTGCGAAATTCACTCCGTCGATCGAAGAATCAACCTGTAACCCGCCGGCACGAAACGACTCTTCTCTCTCCGTGCGAATGCCGATCTTCTCGATCCGCGTCCGTGCGGGCAAAGCGAACACGATCGTCTGGTCCTTGGCATCGTAGGAAGTAGATCTCCACGAACTGGCCGGATCGCCGTCGATCGCGCGCAGCGCGGAATAGTCCAGCGTCAGCTCCGCGGTCCGCGAAACGACCGAGGCGCCGAGGGCGATGTTGAGAAGATTGCCGCGCTCGGAATCGTCAGGCTGGCTCTGTGGGGCGCCGCTGTCCTGAGCGGCGCGCGCCGGTGGGGACACCGGCGCCTCACGGCACGCGGCGAGCACCAACGCGATCAGGACAAAACGTCGCATCACGCTCGATAGTCGCGGCGATCGACCACGATCTTCGTTACGTCCGCCACCTTCATGACCGCGCCGCCGACTTTCCGCAGCAGCGACATACGGTTCTTCCTCACGCCTTCATCATCGACCATGACCATCACATCTTTGAAGAATCTCTCCAGCTCCGGGGCCATGGCTGCGAACGACTCGAGCGCGCTGCGATACCGCCTGTCAGCGATCATCTCGTCGATCTGTTCGCTGACGGCATCGGCGAGCTGATCGAGCCGCTTCTCGACATCATTCTCGAGCTTCGACGCGTCGACGCGCGTCGACTGGTGGCCGGTGGTGATATTGGCAATGCGCTTTGCCGAATCGAGAATCGAGAGGAAGTTCGCCTCATTGCGCATCGCCTTGAGCGCTTCGAGGCGATCGACCAGGTCAGTGAGCGAAGAGGCCCATCCGGCCTCCATCGCCGCGGCGATCTCGTCGTAGGCGAAGCCATACGCGGACGCCTCGAGGATCGTTCGGACGCGTTCGGCGAAGAAGGCTAGCAGATCGTGTTTGAGTGTGGAGCCGCCGATCGCGGCGGCGTCCGCCGGCGGGATCGCCGGCGCCACACCATGCGCCTCAATACCGAAATCGATCAACCGATCGACGCCGACGCGAATCTGTCGCTGATCGCGATTGAGAAGGATCTGCACGACTCCTTGCGCGGCCCGGCGCAGCGCGAAAGGATCTTTTGATCCGGACGGTTTCGCGCCGATGCGAAAGAATCCGACCAGCGTGTCGATGCGATCGGCCAGCGAGACGACCGCGCCGGAGATCGTCCGCGGAAGCGAGTCGTCAATGTTGACCGGCTGGTAGTGATCGTAGATCGCCTGCCAGACATCGAGCGGCTCCCCTTCCTCCCGCGCATAGATGCCGCCGATTCTTCCCTGCAGATCCGTGAATTCTTTGACCATCTCGGTGACGAGATCGGCTTTGCACAGACCGGCCGCGCGAAGCGCCGCCTGATCGCCACCGATCTCTCCATTGATCGCCTCGGCGATTTTGCGGATGCGCTTCGTCTTTTCGAGGTAATTTCCGAGCTGCTCTTGAAACTGGAGGTGCGACAGCGACTCGACTCGCTCCTCCAGTTTTTTCTTGCGGTCGGTCTCGTAAAAGAATTTCGCGTCAGCGAAGCGCGCATTTGTCACGAACGAGTTTCCGTAGGCGGCGTTGCCGTCGGGATCGGCCTCGTTGTCGAGCACGGCGAGAAAGTATGGCGTCAGCTTTTCGTGCGCATCGCGAATGGGAAGCTGCTTCTGATGGACGCGCATCACCGTGACCAGCACTTCCTCCGGCAGAACGAGGTATTCACGTCGAAACTCCGCGCGCACGACGCCGGGATATTCGGTGAGGTACTGCCACTGCGACCAGATCGAGGCCTCGATCGATGGCGTGCCGCGCACCTCATTGCCGAGGACGCGTGCGCGCTCAGCCATGACATGACGGCGGCGCATGGCGTCCACGACGACGCGCGCCAGCTCGAGCTTCGTCACGTAGTCGTTGTACGACGTGACGCCGAACGCAGCCGGCGCGAGGATGCGATGTCCCACGGTCTGTGTACTCGAAGCGACGCCGAAGATCTCGATCGGAAGATGCTCGCCGTCGAAGACCGAAACGACCGAGTGCACCGGGCGGATGTATGCGTGGTCCCCCGTTCCCCAGCGCATCATCTTCGGCCAACGGAGCGACTCGACGATCTGCGGCACGCGCTCCCGAAGAAGATCCGTCGTCTTCTTGCCTTCGACGCGGCGGCGAATGCGGACATATTCGTCGCCGGAGTCGAGGATGTCCTCGACTGTCGCGTTGTTCTTTTTCAGGAAGCCCTGCAGCGCCTGCGTCGGCTTGCCGCTCCCGTCGAACGCACTCTTCTTCGGCGGACCTTTGACCTCCTGCTCGCGATCCTCATCTTTCAGCGGCAGATTCGAGAGATAGATCGCGATCCGCCGCGGCGTGCTGTTGATCGTGATGTTCGCCTCGTTCGTGATGTGCGTCAGTTTTTCCTTGAGTGCCGTCTGTGCCGCGTCGTGCATCCACGCCGGAATCTCTTCGGCGAGCAGCTCGAAGAAGTACTCGGACATCAGGACGCTTTCTGTTGCAGCAGCGGAAATCCGAGCTCACGCCGCGCCTCGAGATACTGCTCGGCACAGCGGATGGCGAGATCGCGCACGCGTTTGATCACCGCCACGCGCTCCGTCACGGAAACAGCACCGCGTGCATCGAGCGTGTTGAAGAGATGCGAGCACTTCAGCGTCCACTCGTAGGCGGGCAACACGAGCTGCGCATCGAGACAGCGGCGCGCCTCGGCTTCGTAGAGGTCGAGAAGACGCCAGTGCAGATCGATGTCGGCGACTTCGAAGTAATACTTCGAGAACTCGTATTCATCCTGCCGCCGGACGGGACCGTAATCGAATCCGGCGCCCCATTCGATGTCGAAGACGGAAGATTGTCGCGACAGGAACATCGTCAGACGCTCGATGCCGTACGTCAGCTCAGCCGAGATCGGAGCGAGATCGATTCCGCCGGCCTGCTGGAAGTACGTGAACTGCGTGATCTCCATGCCGTCGAGCAGGATCTGCCATCCGACGCCCCACGCGCCGAGCGTCGGCGATTCCCAATTGTCTTCCTCGAAGCGGATGTCGTGGCGAGTGAGATCGAGTCCGATCGCTCGAAGCGAATCGAGATAGATCTCCTGCACATCGATCGGCATTGGTTTCAGTATCACTTGAAACTGATAGTGCTTGCCGAGGCGGAAGGGATTGTCACCGTAGCGACCGTCGGCGGGACGTCGCGACGGTTGCACGTACGCTACGTTCCACGGTTCAGGGCCGAGGACGCGGAGGAACGTCGCCGGGTGCATCGTGCCGGCGCCGACTTCCAGATCGAGCGGCTGCTCGATCATGCATCCGCGCTCCGCCCAGTAATTCTGCAGATTCAGGATGAGCGACTGGAACGTCACGCGCGCCATGGCGGCGCATTCTAATGGAGGAGATGGGGTCAGGTCTGTCTTTCGTCCTTTTTTCTCCAGCCGGTAGAAAAGAGGAAGAGGCAAGGACCTGATCCCGTCCGTTCACGAATGGATGAAGTGATGAACGACCGCGTTTTTCTACGGCTTGAAGAAAAAAGGACGAAGGACAGACCTGACCCCATGATCACGTCGTGGTCGTCGTCGGCGGCTGGGTGTCGGTCTTCGGTTCTTCCTTCTTCTCCGGCGGTGGAGGAGGCGCGGTGTCAGTCGAGGGCGGCACCGTGCTCGTGGCCGGCGGTGGTCCTTCGACGGATGTCGATGTCGTGTCCGTGGGAGGAGTCGGGGGCGCGCGCCGCGGGCGCGGCGGCGTGTCGCGCGGATAGCCGGGCATCACCGTGCCTCCGGTAGTCGACGGAAGCGTTCCTGCGATCGTCCCGGGTGGTTGAGTCGTCGTCGCCGTCGACGAGACCTCGGGAAGTGTGAAGTTCGACGTGGTGTCGGCATTCGTTCCGGTCATCGACACCGGCGGCGGTATCGTTTCGCCCGGAGCGTTGATCGTGGATGTCACGCCGCTGGCTTGCCCTTCCTGGACGACGTCGTATTGTTGTTGCTCTTTTCGCTGGAGGTTGCCGGAGGCTCGATGACAGGCGGCCGAGAGCACTGCGGCGCCCGCCAGATAAATCAATGTCTTTTTCATAGGTTACGCTGCTATCTTCAAGTCGCATTTTGTATGCCAGAAGAC
>DASYUK010000330.1:0-46593 GCA_036001325.1 Thermoanaerobaculia bacterium | reverse complement strand
GCTCGAGGCCGTCGCCGAGCTCAAGCCCGATTACCTCAAAGTCGGCCACTCGCTCCTCAATGGCGTCGAGCGCGATCCGATCAGGCGGCAGCTCGTCGATCTGGTCGCGCGAGCCGCCAGGATGATCAGCGCCGACTGCATTGCCGAAGCGATCGAGACCGAAGAGCAGCTTCGCGTGACGCGCGAACTCGGCATCGACAAAGGTCAGGGTTATCTTTTTGCTGCGCCGGGACCATGGAAGGAAGTAAGGAACTGGCGCGCCCCTGCTTGACAAGATGGCGCGAGACTTGAAACCCTGCGCGCGGTTTCGACGAGTAGATGCGGACTCCACCGCTGCGTCGCCGTACTGACCAGGAGACTGGCGACTCCGTTCCGTTGCGAGCGCTGATCGTCGACGATCATGAGCCTCACCGTGATTACGTCGCCTCATTAGTTTCCCGGTTCGGTTTCAATGTGACAGCCTGCGCTGATGGCGCCGAGGCTCTCGAGGTCCTGCGCGACCGCGGGCCGTTCGACCTCTTGATCATCGATCGCGAGATGCCGCGCGTCGATGGCCTCGAGCTCATCACCGCGGTGCGGGCGCTGGAGAATCACGGTGACGTATACGCGATCATGCTCACCGCGCGCGGCGACGTCGAGACGAGGATCGAAGCGCTGCACAACGGTTTCGACGATTTCATGCTCAAGTCGTCGGAGATGGAGATCAGCGCGAAGCTCAGTGCGGCGCGACGCCTCCTCTCGCGCGAGAAGCGGCTCGACGAGACCGTCCGCGAGCTCTACGGTCTGGCGACGCGCGACGAGTTGACCGGCGTCTTCAACCGCCGCTTCTTCTTCGCCGAGGCCGATCGCCTTCTCGAGGAAGGAACGATCGTCAACCTCATCTTCTTCGACCTCGACGAGTTCAAGTGGGTCAACGACACTTTCGGTCATCTCGCCGGCGATCGCATCCTCCGCGATATCGGCGCCCTCTTCCTCAGCCGCACGCGCACCGAAGACCTCATCGCCCGCTATGGCGGCGATGAGTTCCTGATGCTCGTCGCGAATCTCTCCCCGCGCGAAGTCGAAGCCCTCGCCGATCGCATCTGCAGGGAGATCGCCTCGGCGCAGTGGATCTTCGGGACACAGATCTTCAGCGTCGGAGTGACGACCGGCATCGCCTGCTCATCGCTGCTCGAGAATCCGACGATCCCGCAACTCCTCAGCGCCGGCGACCGCGACCTCTACAAGAACAAGTGGCTCCGCAAGAACCCCGACGAGGATCCATCGCTGTACGAATACGACTCCAGTCGCGACGCGCACGTCGTCGAGATGCTCACGTTCAATGCGGATGACGTGAAGGCGGAGAACGAGTAGCGTAGCCTTGGAGTGCGGTGCCTTGGCACCGCCTTAGGCTAACCGACATGTTCCACCTCGGCACCATCCGCGGGACGACGATCAATGTCGATCTGAGCTTCATCATCCTCGTCGCGTTGTTCGTGGCCAGCGACTACAACCCGAACGCGGGGATCGAGCATGCGCTGTTGTGGGCGCCTGTTCTGTTCATCAGCGTCCTCATCCACGAGCTGGCGCACGCGGCCACCATCGGGCTGTTCGGCTACGGACCGAGCGAGATCGTCCTCGGCGGAATCGGCGGCGCGACGATGAATCGCCGGAAGGCCAAACCGTGGCACGACGTGATCATCAGCCTGGCCGGACCGCTGTCGAGTTTCGGCCTGGCCTGGCTGATCCGATTCATCCTGATGAGCTGGCCGTTTGCGCAGCGCGATCCGATGATGATCGAGTTTCTGCCGCTGCTCATCACCGCGAACCTCTGGTGGGGCGTGTTCAATCTCTTTCCGATCGCTCCGCTCGACGGCGGTCATGCCGTCCGCAACTTCCTGCGCATCTTTTTGCGCGAGCGCATCGCGTTCGCCATCGCGGTCTGGACCGCGATCATCGTCGGCGCGGCGATCGCGATCATCGGTCTGTTCGCGCACTGGATCTTCCTCTCGGTGCTCATCGCCTGGTACGTGTTCATGAATTATCAGCAGTGGCAGTACTACCGCGAACACGGCACTCCTGGAGATTGACCCGGGTCTGATGCGTCTTCGCTTAAGGACGTCATAAATTCCCTTACAATAGACGTCCCTCGTCATGACGATTCATCCCCACCGCAGTTTTACTCCGTCGGAGTCGCGTCTGGCTCGGGCGAAGAAAGCCCTGCGGGATGTGATCGAACGCGCCCGGAAGCGCAGCAAACAGGAATCGCTGCGGACAACCATCGCCATTCTGAAAGCGCAGCAGGAAGCGACACTCGACGGCATCCTCGTCATCGACACCGCAGGAAGAGTGCTCTCGTACAACAGGCGATTTCTGGAGATCTGGGGCATTCCGGCGGCGGTCGCCAAGAGCGCGGATGACGATCAGCTCCTCGTCTACGCGCAAGAGGCCGTCGCCGACTGGTCGGAGTTCATCGCCGAAGTCGAATATCTATACAAGCATCCGCGCGAAGTAAGGACGGGCGACACGATCAAGCTCAAGGATGGGCGCATCCTTTCGCGCGCCTCTGTCCCCGTCACGACGGCGGACGATTCCATCGCCGGACGGGCCTGGTATTTCCGCGACATCACGGAAGAGAAGCGGAACGAGCGGCTGCAAGCGGCGCTCTTCCGCATCGCGCAGCTCAGTCGGGAATCGCAGAACCTCGACGACTTCTACGCGGCGGTGCATCACGTCGTCAAGGATCTGATGGAGGCGACGAACTTCTACATCGCTGAGTACGATGCGCAGCGCGACATCCTGATGTTCCCCTACTTCGCCGATCAGATGGATCCCGTGCCGGAAGGACGTCCTCCGGGACGCGGTCTGACGGCTTACGTCTTGCGCACAGGGCAGCCGCTATTCGTGAACGGTCGATCGCACTTCGAAGTACTGGTCGCGGGAGGCGAAGTGGAGCAGGTCGGCGCGCCGTCGATCGACTGGCTCGGCGTCCCGCTGAAGAGCGGCGATCGCACCTGGGGCGTCATCGGAGTACAGACTTACGACCACGGCAAGCGGTTGAGCGAACGCGACAAGGACGTGCTCGTTTTCGTGGCGCAACACGTCGCCAGCGCCATCGAGCAGAAACGCAAGGAAGACGCGCTGCGCGAGAGCGAGCGGCGCTACCGGCAGATGTTCGAGAACAATCGTGCCGTTCAGCTTCTGATCGATCCGGAAAGCGGCGCGATCGTCGACGCGAACATGGCCGCCAGCGATTTCTACGGCTACTCGCCGGACGAGCTGAAATCGATGCGCATCTGGGACATCAATGTCCTCGGCGCCGATCGCGTGCGCGGCGAAATGACCGTGGCCGCATCTCGCGAGCGAAGCTTTTTCATCTTCCGCCACATGCGGGCCAGCGGCGAGATACGCGACGTTGAAGTGCATTCCGGGCCGGTCGATGTCGGCGGCCGCCAGCTTCTCTACTCGATCATCCACGACATCACCGAGCGCCGCCGGGCCGAACAGGCGCTCAAGCAGTCGGAAGAGAAGTACCGCAACATCTTCAAGCACGCACCGGTCGGCATTCTGCAATCGACGCGCGAAGGACGTCTCATCACCGCGAACACCGCGCTCGCCCACATCCTCGGTTACGACTCGGTCGATGAGCTGTTGCAGGTGAACGCGCGCGACCTCTGGCTCGATCGATCCGAACGCGTCGGTGTGTGGGACGAGTACGAACCGCGCGCTTATGCCGGCAATCTCGAAGTGCAGTGGAAGAAGAAAGACGGTACCGCCATCTGGGTGCAGATCAACGCCCATCTGGTCAAGCGCGAGTCCGGATCGCAGTACGTCGAAGGCTTCATCCACGACGTCACCGAGCGCAAACGCGCCGAGGAGATGCTGGCCAACGCCAGCGCGCAGCGGGAGGCGGTTCTCGATGCGGCCACGCGAGTCTCGATCATCGCCACCGACGCGCAGGGCGTCATCACGGTCTTCAACTCCGGCGCGGAGCGGATGCTCGGTTACTCCGCTGAGGAGATGATCGGCAAGCACTCGCTGCTGGAGCTGCATCGGCCCGAAGAGATCTACGCACGCGGCGTGACGCTGTCTGGAGAATTCAAGCGTCCGATCAGCGGATTCGATGTTCTCGCTCTTCGCGCTGCGCTCGAAGACCTCGAAGAGCGCGAGTGGACATACGTCGGGAAGAACGGCGACACAAAGACCGTGCTCGTGGCGGTCACTGCGCTGCGAGCGGAAGACGCATCGATCACCGGCTTTCTTCACGTGGCCACCGACATCACCGAGCGCAAACAGCATGAGGAGATGTTGCGCAAGCAGTCGGCGGCGATCACGGCGTCGATGGATGGCATCGGCATCCTCAATGAGCGGCTCGAGTTCACATATATCAACGACGCGCTGGCGAAGCTGTACGGTTATCCGAAGCCGCAGGCGATGATCGGCAAATCGGTCTCCGAGCTTTACGACGAGACCGACGTCGATCGTTTCAACAATGTGATTGTTCCGGCCGTCCGGCAGCGCGGGCGATGGCGCGGCGAGGCCAGCGGCCGCCGGCGCGACGGCTTCACCTTCCCGCAGGAGATCTCCCTGACGGCGACCGACGGCGGCAGCATGGTGTGCATCGTCCGCGATATCACCGAGCGCACGTACGCCGAGGAGCAGATCAAACATCTTGCATACCACGACGCGCTCACGGGACTTCCCAACCGGCTGCTGTTCAAAGATCGTTTGACGGTCGCGCTGTCACATGCGCAACGCGATCACAGCCGGCTGGCCGTCCTCTTCCTCGACCTCGATCGTTTCAAAGTGATCAACGACTCCCTCGGTCACAACATCGGCGATCAACTGCTGCAGGCGGTCGCGGCGCGTGTGCAGTCGTGCGTTCGCGACAGCGATACGGTCGCGCGACTCGGCGGCGACGAGTTCACGCTTCTTCTGCCGTCGCTCGTCCGATCGGAGGACGCTGCGCTCGTGGCGCAGAAGATCATCGAGGCCGTTCGCTATCCCTTCCACATCGAAGGGCGCGAATTCTTCATCACGACGAGCATCGGCATCAGCCTCTATCCCGAAGACGGGGCCGATGCGGCCACGCTGATCAAGAACGCCGACACGGCGATGTATCAGGCGAAGGAGTCGGGACGCGACAACTACCAGCTCTTCAACGCGTTCGTGAATGCGAAGGCATTGCAGCGGATCGCGCTCGAGCACGGATTGCGCCGCGCGCTCGTCAATCAGGAGTTGATGCTTTATTACCAGCCGATCTTCGATCTCCGTTCGGGGCGCATCACCGGAATGGAGGCCCTGCTGCGCTGGACCCATCCCGACATGGGATCGGTGCCGCCGGCGGTCTTCATCCCGATCGCGGAGGCGACCGGAGTGATGGTGCCGATCGGAGGATGGGCGCTGCGCACGGCGTGCCGTCAGGCGAAGTCGTGGCACGACGCCGGGTTCCGCCACCTCACCCTCGCGGTGAATCTGTCGATGACTCAACTGCAGCAGGTCGATCTGGTCGAGCGCATCAAGGAAGTGCTCGACGAGACCGGCCTACGGCCGGAGCTACTGGAGCTCGAGATCACCGAGAGCAGCGCCATGCAGAGTCCCGAGACGAGCGTGCGCACGCTCGTCGAGCTGAAGAAGCTCGGGATCCGCGTGTCGCTCGATGATTTCGGAACCGGGCACTCGTCGCTCAGTTACCTGAAACGCTTTCCGATCGACACACTCAAGATCGATCAGTCGTTCGTGCGCGACATCAACGCCGATGCCGATACCGCGGCGATCGTCACCGCGATCATCGCCATGGCGCACAGCCTGCGCATGAAAGTAATCGCTGAAGGCGTCGAGACGACCGAGCAGGCCGCCTTCCTCAAACGCTACCAGTGCGATCAGATGCAGGGATACCTCGTGAAGCCGCCCGTGCCCGCGAGCGAGTTCGTCGAGCTGATGCACCTGGTGTAAGCCTTCTCCCTTTGGGAGAAGGTGCCCGAAGGGCGGATGAGGGGCGTGATTCGCGCGAGAAAGTCACCCCTCACCCGGCGCTGCGCGCCACCCTCTCCCGGAGGGAGAGGGAATTCAATGGTGGACGGCGTGCCGCCGCGGATTCACGACGTGAACCAGGACGGTGCTCGAGCTGCTCGCGCCGGTCGAATCGCTGACGCGTAGAACCACCGTGTAGTCGCCGAGCCGATCGTATCGATGCGTCGTTGTTTTCGCGGTGTCAGTATGGCCATCACCGAAGTCCCACGCATACGTCTGATCGCTCGTCCCGCCGTCGACGAAAGCAGTGAATGTGAGCGTGCCGCCGGGAGCGACGGATCGTACCGACGTCCCGGCGCTCGCGGTGAGCGGGCAGTGACGGATCACGTATGACTCCGGCTGCACGGTGCCGGAGGCGGTGCGACTGGCCGCGCTGGTGTAGCTCGCACCGGTCCACGCGAACGGCTGGTTCGTCGCGAGCGTTGTCAGCACGGTATCGGGAGAGAACAGGCTGTCGCTGATGAGCGTCCCTGACGAGGTGAACCGCCGCAGACGATAATCGCCGGGCACAACGGAGAACGGGAACCGCGAGTCGAGATAAGCGAGCGCCCACTCGCCGCGATCCGCGTTCCACGAGAGCGAGACCGGAGCGATCTCGACGCCGTGCGCGGCGAAGAGTTTCTTCGGCGGCGCGACGATCGTGCCGTGATCATCGACGACGGCCCAGTCGATCTCCGTCGGTGCGCTCAACGGCGCGTTGCCGACGATGGCGAACGTCGTTCCGTTCGACGCGATGCGTACTTCTTTCGCATTCATGACCTGCTGCAACGCGCCACCAACGCCGGCCGCGTCGTACACGCGAAGATTGAAGATGCCGCTGCGCCTGAAGACCACCGCGATGACGCCGCTCGCATTGACCGCGAGTCTCGGTGATGCCGGTGCAGTGAAAAGGACGGTGATCAGCTCATCGCTGCGCACGGTCCCGTCCGTGTTGAGCATTGTCAGCCACATGCCCTTGTCAATTCCGGTGACCACCGAGTGCAGGATTACGTATGCCTGCCGTGTGGCATCCCAGACCACGTCGTACTCGCGGTCTCCTGACGGCGCATGATTGGGAGCTATCGCGACCGCGCTGCCGATCGGCTCGCCCGATGCGGAGATGCGCTGCAAGAAAAGCTGCGCTGAGCGGTCCTGATAGAAGAGTCCGAACTCACTCCCATTCCACAGCAGCGCGTTGACGCCGGCAAATGAAGCGTCGGCGATTTTGCGATCGCTGCTGAACTGCGTGAGGTCGCCGCCGTAGGTGGCGAAGGAGAGCGCTTTCAAATTGCTGTTGTCGACTTTCGTCACGCCGAGGATGGAGCCGCTCCAGGCGACGGCGGAGGAGGTGCGGTTGTAAACGCCCGAGGAGGTCTCCCGCAGTAGCGACACGCAGTCCCCGTACGTCGTAGCGACGCAGAAAAACAGCGCAGTACACAGGACTCTTACGCTACCCTTCACTCACACCCCTCTTCCGAATCTGCGAGTGACGCGGGTCGAGTATATATCCACTAGACGCGCTTAGACGCGCTGGGTGTCAGCGCGCCAGTTGCGGATGCGGCGTTTGATGTTCTCGCGGCCGCGAACCTGGCCGGCCAGGACAGCCCGCGTCAGCTCGCAGACCTCGTCGTCCGCGCAGAAGCGCAGAGCGATCAACTGACCGGTCGTCAGCTCCGGTACGCGCGCGCGAAGATCTTCAGGCAGGATCCGCGACAGCCGGACCATCTCCTCGAGACGGATGATCCGATCCTGGTTCCTGGTGGCATAGAAGCGGACCAGGAGTGCCAGGAACACGAGCGCCAGAGCGACGATGACGTTCCATACGGCGAGGAGTGAGAATTGTCGAACCGCAACGACGATCGCCACAATGAAGTTGATCGCCAGAATGGGAAGAGTGATGAAGTGAAAGATCGGGTGGTAACGGCGATGAGTGGCGTAGGTTTGCGCGATCTCAGAAGACATAGCGTGGGCTCGCATGCACCTGTTGCAGCGCGGCGTTGAGCGCCGGTCCCGGCTGCACCCGGAAGTGCTGGTTGATCTTGAGACGGACCTCGCCGTGCTGCGGCACATCGACGAGCGTCACCGAGACCGGGATCTCCCCGGGATGCTCCTCGACGATCTCGCGGATCTTCTTCACCGTGTCCTCCGTGACGCGGGGATACGGCACCTCGAGCGCGATCTCCCTCACCTTCTTGTCGCGAATGCCGTCGAGCGGAATGATCTCCAGCGCGTTCAGTTCGGGCGTGATGGGAGATTCGGTAAAACTGAAATTGAGTGTGGCGCCGCCGATCTCGGCGGCGTCCTCTTCGGGCGCCTGTTCCGCCGCCGGGATCGGCGGCGCCACAGCTCCACCGAATAGATCCAGATTGTCCTTTCGGTCCCCATACTTCTCGCGCTCGATCTCTTTCGGATCGCGATCGTCTTCGATGTCCTCTTCGCGAATCTCGTACGCTGAGATGCGGGGGCGCTCTTCGGGATGGCCGCCGTATTCGTCGTCGATCCGCTGCGCCGCCTGCTCGGCCGATTGCAGCGCCGCGCTCCGGCCGATCGACATACCGCCAGTGTCCTTCACCGTCGCGGTCAGCAATACGGCGATTCCGTTATCGAGCCACTTCGCGTACTTCGTGTAGAGATCGCTGAAGACAACCACATCGACAGAGCCGAACTGATCATCGAGGACGAATTTCGCCATCAATTTTCCTTCGTTCGGCCCCTTCTTGATCTTCGACCGCTTCATCTGCGACACGATGCCGCCGATGTTCACAGTCTCATCGACGTGACTGTACAGCGTCTCCGTATTCGCGCTCGCGAACAGCTTCAGCTCCTCGATGTACTTGTTCAGCGGATGGCCGCTCACGTAAAAGCCGAGGGTTTCCTTTTCGTAGCGGAGTTTTTCTTCCTCGGGCCATTCAGTGGACGACAGCCGCCCTCGGCTGTCGAGGACAGGCGATGGCGCCTGTCCTCCACTTCCAAACAACGTGCTCTGCCCTCTCTCCTTCTCGTCCTTCGTCCGCTGCGCGGAATCGGCAGTCGGCTCGAGGTGCTCGAAGAGCGCCTTGCGCGTGAGGCCGAGAAAATCAAACGATCCCGACTTCACGAGCGCCTCGAGCACCTTCTTGTTGCAAGCGCGCAGATCGACTTCCTCGCAGAATTGCAGGAGTGACGTGAAGCGGCCGACGCGACGCCGTGCCTCGAGGATCGACTCGATCGCGCTCTCGCCGACGCCTTTCACGGCCCCGAGACCGAAGCGGATCGCCGGACCGACGACCGTGAACGAGTAATTCGATTCGTTGATGTCGGGCGGCAGCACCTTGATGCCCATCTGCGCCGTCTCGTGGATGAACTTGACGACGTTCTCGGTCTTGTCCATCTCCGAGGTCATGAGCGCGGCCATGAAATGCCGCGGCTCGTGAACTTTGAGCCACGCTGTCTGATATGCGACGAGCGCGTACGCCACGGAGTGCGATTTGTTGAACCCGTAGCGCGCGAACGGCTCGATGTAGTCGAAGATTTCGTTCGCTTTCTTCTTCTCGTAACCCTGCGCCACCGCGCCGGCCACGAATTTCTCGCGCTCGGCCGCCATGATCGCGGCGTCCTTTTTCCCCATCGCCTTGCGGAGAAGATCGGCCTGCCCGAGCGTGTAGCCGGCGACCGCCTGCGCGATCTGCATGACCTGCTCCTGATAGACGATGACTCCGTAGGTCTCCTCGAGGATCGCCTTCATCGCCGGCACCATGTACCTCGGCTTCGATGTGCCGTTCTTCCGACGCACGTACTCGTCGACCATACCGGCATCGAGCGCTCCGGGCCGAAACAGCGCGTTGAGCGCGGCGAGATCCTCGAACCTCGTCGGCCGCGACTTGCGCAAGAGATCGACCATGCCGCCCGACTCGAACTGGAATACGCCCTTCGTCCGCCCTTCCTGAAAGAGCCGGTACACCTCGGGATCGTCGAGCGGCAGCGCGCCGATGTCGATCTTCCTGCCGCTCTCCGCTTCCACCGATTTGATCGCGTCGTCGATCACCGTGAGGGTGCGGAGGCCGAGAAAGTCCATCTTCAGGAGGCCCATCTTCTCGACGACGCGCATGTCGTACTGCGTGACGATCTCATCGCGGTTCGTGAGGTAGAGCGGCACGTAATTGGTCACCGGCTCCGGCGTGATGACGACTCCCGCCGCGTGCATGCCGGCGTGGCGCGACAGTCCTTCGAGCTTCGAACCGATGTCGATGATCTGCGCGACCTCTTTGTCGTTCTTCACGAAGTCGGCGAGCGCGGGCGATTCCTTCGCCGCTGCCGGCAACGTCACTTCCGGTCCGGCCGGGATCGTCTTCGCCACTTTGTCCACGAGGCCGTAGGGCAATCCGAGAACGCGACCGACGTCGCGGACGACCGACTTCGCGGCCATCGTCCCGAACGTAATGATCTGCGCGACGTTTTCTTTGCCGTACTTGTTGCGCACATATTCGATGACGCGCCCGCGATTGTTCATGCAGAAGTCGACATCGATGTCGGGCATGGAGATGCGCTCGGGGTTGAGGAAGCGCTCGAAGATCAGGTCGTACTCCAGCGGATCGATGTCGGTGATCCCCATCGCGTACGCGACGAGTGATCCGGCGGCCGACCCGCGTCCCGGTCCGACCGGAATGCCGCTGTCCTTCGCATATTTGATGAAATCCCACACCACGAGGAAGTAACCGGGAAACCCCATCGACTTGATGATGTCGATCTCTTTTTCGAGGCGATCCCAATACTCCTGCGGCTCGTGTTTCCGCGTTGCGGGCTTCTCGAGCCGCTTTTTCAGGCCATCGCGAACGATCTTCTCGAAGTAGCTCGCCGCGTCCATCCCGTTCGGGACCGGGAAATTCGGCAGGTGCAATCCCGAGACGTCGATCGACATGTTCACCCGGTCGGCGATGCGCATCGTGTTCGCTACGGCCTGTGGATGCGCTCGGAAGACGCGCTCCATCTCCTCGGGACCTTTGACATAGAAATCGTCGGAGTAAAACTTCATCCGCCGATCGTCGCTCAGAGCTTTGCCCGTGCCGATGCAGAGGAGTACCTCGTGCGCGAAGGCATCGTCCTTATTGAGATAGTGCGAGTCGTTCGTCGCGACGAGCTGCAGTCGTGTTTCTTCGCCCAGCCGCACCATCATCGGGATGATCTTCTGCTGATCGGGAATGCCGTGGTCCTGGATCTCGAGGAAGAAATTCTCCGCGCCGAGGATGTCGCGATACTGCAACGCGGCTTCTTTCGCTTTCGCGTAGTTGCCGGCGACGAGGTTCTGCGTCACCTCACCTTTCAGACATGAGGAGAGGACGATCAGCCCTTCGCGATGCTCGCGCAGCAGCTCCTTGTCGATGCGCGGCTTGTAGTAGAAACCTTCGGTGTACCCCGCGCTCACCAGTTTGACGAGGTTGCGATAGCCCTCGTTGGTCGCGGCCAGAACAATGAGGTGATTGTTCGATCCGGCATCGGCTTGTTGATCTTCGACACCCGCCTTGTCGTGACGTGAGCCGTAAGCGATATACATCTCGCAGCCGATGATCGGCTTCACGCCCTCGCTCTTCATCGCGTTGTAGAACTCGACCGCGCCAAACATGTTGCCGTGGTCGGTGATCGCACACGCCGGCATGCCGAGCTGCGCGACTTTTTTCGCCAACTGCTCGGGACGACTGGCGCCATCGAGGAGTGAGTATTCGGTGTGAAGGTGGAGGTGGACGAAGGACATCGCGGTTGACCTCAGAGTTTACCGGCGACGGAGGCTCAGGTGGCACAAGCTATTGTGCAAGTCAAAGGTTCTGCAGACTCATTTCTACGCCTGGTGGAGTTTGCAGCCGGGAAACCGACACTGTGATTTGATTCACGCTCATATCAAAGGAGGTTCGCATGAACACCAAACAGGTCGGCGACAAACTGGTCGAGTTCTGCCGGAAGGGCAAAAACATGGAGGCCATCGACAAGCTGTACAGCAAGGACGTCGTCAGCATCGAAGCTCAGGGAAGTCCCGAGATGCCGGCTGAGATGCGCGGCATCGACAAGATCCGCGGCAAGAACCAGTGGTGGTTCGAAAACAATGAGGTTCACTCCACGACCGTCGAGGGACCGTTCGCTCACAACGACCGATTCGCGGTGAAGTTTCACTACGAGATGAGTCCGAAGAGCGGTCCGAACAAGGGAAAGAAAACGAAGATGGAGGAGGTCGGCGTCTACACCGTGAAAGACGGCAAGATCGTGCGTGAAGAGTTCTTCTACAACATGTAGCAGCGCTACGAATCGAACGCCACGCCGCCGATCGGGCGTCGCGACGCGCGCGCGCTCGGATCGAAGCGGCCGTCGAGCAGCTCGCGCAGGTTCGTCATCTCCAGGAAGAGATGACGGTGACGGATGCAGTGCACGGAGATGGCGAAGAAGAGGATCGACATCACTCCGAAGTAGACGAGCGAAGCGGAGCTGCTCGCCGGCAGCGGCGCGACCGACCCGCGCACGAAAAGCTCCTGCATGAGAACGATCGCGAAGATCGGCAGGGGAAGAAACACGAGGACCGAAAGAATCCGGCTCGCCTGAATCCGGAAGTACGGTCGCAAGGCGAGCAGCGAGAGCGATACGAAGTATCCGAGGAGGAGGAAGCCGACGAGGTGGACCTCAGACAGCCACTGCGCCACCGACGACTGCGCCCCCCGGCGCATCACGACGAGCATCCGCGATTGCAGTAGAAGCACTCCCGACAATGAGGAGATCGCGCCGGCGACGCAGAAGAGCGCCAGGAACGCTCCGAACAGATTGCGTGCCGCGAGCAATGCCGCCATGCGCACGAAGATCACCGCCGCCGCCAGTCCCGCCACCAGAGCGACGATGATCGCCCACGGTGCGCGGGGAGAGAAGACACCGCTCGTCTGCATCGCCACGAACGAGACGCCGCTGGCCTGCAGCTCGCGCATCGATTCCGCCGCGCTCGTCAGCGCAAGAAAGAGGCAGAAGGCCGTGCCGGTGTAGAAGAGAGCTTTGGGCATCTTCGGAAAATGGTACTCCCAAAGGTCGTAGGTCGTGGGTCGTAGGTACCGGGGGCCGCATCGCAAGAACCGAAACGCCCCCGGCACCTACGACCTACGACCTACGACCATGTTCACTCACGCATCGAAATGATCCGGTCCAGCCGGATCTCCAGCGGCCCGCTCCCGGATACGAACTTGACGAATTCCGCCCCGTTGGTCGTGAAGACGTCGGCGATTTTGCCCCGCTCCTTCTGGGTCACGCCCTCGAGATCAAACTCCAACTCGACCTCGCGTTTGTGCATGGCCGCCGCTTCGAGCTGATCATGGTAATCGCACGAGACGGGCTGGTAACGCTCTGTGGACATCGAAAGCCTCCGGGAGCCCCAATACAACATCGATGCCGTGCTAGGATTATCAGCCTCCCATGAGCAGCACGTCCCTCTTCCAGTTCAACAGCCTCGCTGCGGCGATGCCGCTCGTCTTTGCTCTCGTCCTGCTGGCGATCCTGATCATCTCGTTCCGGTCGCGCGCTGTCGTTTTCTGTCAGTATCTGGAGGCAATGACCGGCATCCGCCTGAAGCCGGGGGATGTGCGACGCGTGTTCGACAAGTCCGGCCGCAACGGCGTGCGGGAGATGTTTCTCGATCTCATCATCCGCGAGGATCTCAAGGAAGGTCCGATGGAGATCCCGGGTGAACCGAAAGAGGAGCACAAGGACGAAGTAGCCGTGAACTGACGCGCCGGATTTCCTCGATTTCACACAAAAACGCAAAAAAATTCGGACTTCGAGTCACGCCCCACCAAATGATCAGCGGCCGCGCCACCGGATGGCTGACCGTCAGATGGTGCCAGCCGCCATTCAATTCGACTCCCTCTCGCACCGGCACGCCATCGATTGCCGCATCGATCAGACCGGTGCGGTCCGCAACGACGTATCTGCCGGCGATCGCGATACGGAATGGAATGTTGACTCCGCGCACCGCAATCACGGGCAGACGCTGTCCCGCCACCCATAGCCGTCCCCACGGAACGTAGTTGTGACGCACGAACGCGCGCGTCTTCGGTGGCAGATCGATGCTGGCCAGCACGGCTGTGCCGGAGCGAACGAGCGCGGAAGCGATGTCGTCGCGCAGCGCGCGATGCCGCAGCTTGCGATGCGTGATCGACTCCAGAACGAGCCAGTAGGGTCGGCGGCGGAACAGCGACTCTCCTTTCAAGTCCATCACCTGATCGTTCGGTCGCGTGATCTGCAAGACCTGCCGGATGAGCGCGATCTCATCGTGAGCGTCATCGCGCCAGACTCGCGCCTGCACGGCCGTCGTGAGGATCAACAGTGACGCCGCCACCACCGGCACAAAGCGCACGCGGAGAATCAGCGGCGTGATCAGCAGGACAGCGAGCGGATAGAACGGCAGGTAGCTCTCTGCCGAGAGGATCGGCCAGAACGCGCTGAGGATCAGCACGTAAACGGCGCACAGCAGGAAGACGAAGAGACGACGGCGAACGACGAGAGCGTCGCCTTCCGCTCGCGCGTAGCGGCGCGCGATGGCAACGGTCAGCGGCGCCATCGGAATGACCCAGAGCACGCGCCACCACACGTGATCGAAGGGTGCGGATGCGTTGTGCCAGAGCACGCAATACGCAAATTCCTTCCAGGCTCCGTTGAGCGCGAAGAACATCGCGATGGCTACCGGCACGCTGAGCGCAGTGGCGAGGAACGCGATCAAGTGACCGGCGGCCTCACGCGTGACGACGACCGCAACGACGATCGCTATGCCGAACAGAATGCTTTTCATCGAGACGGCGAATGCGAGACCGAGGAACGCACCGGCGACGACAGCGCGCGCCGGCGGCTCCATGTCCGCCAGAAAGATGGCAATGCACGCCAGCCAGCAAACCACCCACAGATCGTCAGTGCGGTACTCGAGCATGCCGAGGAAAAATGGAGGGAGGAGCGCCGACAACGCTGTGGCCCATGCGGCGATCCGACGATCGAAGAGTCGCTGGGCGATGACGAAAACCAGCAGCAGCGAGGCGAGGAACAGCGGAACGACCGAGAGACGCGCCAGATAAAGCACGTTCGGGTCGTCGCCGGCGACGAAGAACAGCGGCGCCGAGAGAATGTGGAACAGCGGCATGTGGTTGTCGAAAACGTCGCGGTATTGCATCATTCCGCGCGCCCACGCCCAGGCCACGTGCATGTGCTGCGGCTCATCGGAGTCGAATCGGTAGCGGAAGATCAGAAGGAGCCGGAGCAGGAGCGCCGCGGCGCCTGCCGTCCAGAGAAACACGGACTCGCAGCGCGATAGCCTCAATGCGAAGATTCTAATATCCCGGGTAAGGAGACCTATGTTGCGATACACCACAATCACACTCTGCGCCATGCTGCTGCCGATGCTGGCGGCCGCCGCGCCCGTGAAGAAGAAAACTGCGCCGAGCTCCGCCGGCGACAGCATCCTCCCCTTCCAAGCGTCGGAAAAGACGTTGCCGAACGGACTGAAAGTCGTCGCTGTTCCGACAGGCTTCCCGAACATCGTCGCCGTCTACATCAACGTGCAGACCGGCTCACGCAACGAAGTCGAGGCGGGGAAGTCGGGATTCGCCCACTTCTTCGAGCACATGATGTTCCGCGGCACGCCGACATATCCACCGGAGCTCTATCAATCGATCATGACGAAGGCGGGCGCGTCGTCGAATGCGAACACCTCCGACGACCGGACGCTCTATCACACCACGTTCGCGAAAGAAGATCTGCCGAAGATTCTCGAGATCGAAGCCGATCGTTTCAAGCATCTGAGCTACGCGCCGGAACCGTTCAAGACCGAAGCGCGCGCGGTGCTCGGCGAGTACAACAAGAACAGCGCGAACCCGCTCGTGAAGATCGAGGAAGTGATGCGCGACGCCGCCTTCACCACGCACACCTACAAGCACACCACGATGGGCTTCATCAAAGACATCGAGGACATGCCGAATCAGTACGAGTATTCAAAGGTCTTCTTCAATCGCTGGTACCGGCCGGAGAAGACGACGCTCTTCGTCGTCGGCGATGTCGATCCGGCCAACGTCTTCTCGCTGGTCGAGAAGTATTGGGGAGACTGGAAGCGCGGCGACTTCGTCGCGAACATTCCTGCGGAGCCGCCGGCGCAACGACCGGTCTACGCGCACGTCGACTGGCCGACGCCGACGCTGCCGTGGGTCGTCGTGGCGTTTCATGGTCCGTCGTTCCTCGACATGAAGAGCCAGTCGGCGATGGATACCGGCTTCGACATCGAGTTCGGCGAGACGTCGGATCTGTACAAGCGTCTCGTCGAAGACGAGCAGAAAGTCGATCGACTCTTCTTCGACACCGGCAACAACGTCGATCCGTCGCTCGTCGCGGTGATCGCCAGAGTGAAGGACATCAAGGACGCGGTTTACGTCCGCGACGAGATCCTCAAGACCTTCGCCGAACTTCGGAACCGCATGCTCGACCCGCAGCGTGTCAGCGACGCGAAGTCGAACTCGCGATACTCCTTCCTCCGCGGATTCGACAACACCAACGCCATTGCCAACGCCCTCGGCAACTACGCGCATTTCGAGCGGTCGTACAACACGATCAACAAGTACTACGCAACGCTGGCGACGATCACGCCGGCGGACATTCAGAAGACGGCGCAGAAATACTTCACTGACGCGAACCTCGCCGTGACGACGTTGTCGAAGGAACCGATGCCGGAGGCGATGGCCAAGGCACCGGCGCTGGCGACACTTTCTGCAAGCACCTCGACTGCCGCCGAGGCGGCGGCGCTCCACTTCATCACCCAGAAGTCGGTGCTGCCGAATGTCATGGTGAAGCTGCTCTTCACGGCCGGGTCGGCGAACGATCCGCAGGGGAAGGAGGGTCTGGCGGCGCTCTCGGCGGCCATGATCAGCGAGGCGGGTTCGAAGTCGATGCGCATCGACGAGATCAACAAGGCGCTCTATCCGATCGCCGGCTCGTTCTCGAATCAGGTCGACAAGGAGATGACAACCTTCACCGGCGTGATCCACCGAGACAACTGGCGCAAATTCTTCGACGTCGTGCTTCCGCAGCTCCTCGCGCCGGGATTGCGCACTGACGATTTCCAGCGCCTCAAGGACCTGCAGCTCAATTCCCTGAAGCAGGATCTGCGCAGTAACAACGACGAGGAGCTCGGCAAGGAAGAGCTGCAGAACATCATCTTCGCCGGCACACCCTACGGCCACACGGTGCCGGGAACGATCGCGGGACTGCAGTCGATCACGATCGACGACGTCCGGAACTTCATTGCCCGGAACTACACACGCGCGAATCTCGTGGTCGGTCTCTCCGGCGATTACCCCGACGCGCTCGAGAGCGAGTTGAAGAGCAAGCTCGGCGAGCTTCCGGAAGGAACAGGCGCGCCGAAGCGGATCGCCGAGCTGCCGCCGATCAACGGCCATCAGGCGAACGGTTTCGAGGTCGAGATCATCCAGAAGGACACGCGCGCCACGGCGATTTCGCTCGGCCGTCCGATCGCGGTCACGCGCGAAGATCCCGACTTTGCAGCGCTGAACGTCGCGCGTTCGTGGCTCGGCGAGCATCGTTCGTCGTCATCGCACCTCTACCAGCGGATCCGCGAAGTGCGTGGATTGAACTATGGCGACTACGCCTACATCGAGTTCTTCCCTCGCCCGGGATTTCAGACCTTCCCCAGCCCGAACGTCGGGCGCCGCTCGCAGACTTTCGAGGTCTGGATCCGCCCGGTCGTACCGGTGAACGCGCAGATGGCGCTGCGCATCGCGCTGTACGAGGTGCAGAAGGTCATCGACAACGGCCTGTCGGAGCAGGATTTTGCCGCGACACGCGATTACCTGATGAAAAGCGTCTACCTCATGACCGCCACTCAGAACCAGCGCCTCGGATACGCGCTCGATTCATGGTGGTTCGGCATCCCAGAGTTCACCGAGTCCATGCGCGCGCAATACGCGAAACTCACGCGCGACGACGTGAACCGCGCGATCAAGAAGTATTTCTCGGCGAAGGACCTGAACGTGGTGATCGTGACGAAGGACGCGCAAGGCCTGCGCGACCAACTCACCGCGGATGGCTTCTCGCAGATCAACTACGACGCGCCGAAACCGCAGCTCGCGGAAGAGGACAGAGTCATCGGTGCGTACAAGCTGAATATCGCGCCGGAGAAACTTCGGATCGTCGCCGTGGATGACGTGTTTGCGAAGTAGCGTTCTCTTCCTTTTCGTCGCCGTACCGCTCTTTGCGCAGACGTCCGACGAAATCTCGTTCCAACGGACGTTTCTTCTGCGCAACATCTCCGGCACGTCGTTCAACCCCGGCGACGCGCCACATCACCCGCACATCGTCAATCGCGGCGCGTGGACGACGTTCTGGGGCGGCGCGCTCTTCGCCACGTACAGCAGCGAGAGCGGACCGGACGTGCAACGCAACGAAGCGTTCTCGACGAACTGGGTCGCGGCCGGCGCGCAGCGGACACTGGGATCGCGCGGGCTCGTCATGTTTCGCGGCCGCGCGTCGCTCGAGCCATACACGATCAAGGAGCGCGGCTATCCGCAGATGCTGCAGTGGGTCTCGCCTGAAAGTGGCGGTCCGCTCCTCGACTCGATGCGCGCACATGACGTCATCGGCGAAGCGGCGGTCGATCTCGCCTTCCGCACGAGCACTGCATCATTCATTCATCTCTACGCGGCGCCGATTGGTGATCCCGCTCTCGGCGCCGTTCCGTACGCGCAGCGCGCCTCATCGGAAGAATTCGCTGAGGCGCCGTTCGCGTACGACGTGCAGGAGACGACGCACGACTCGACGCGCGTGATCACCGCCGGCTTCGCTTCGCGATTCGTCACGCTCGAAGGAAGCGCGTTCCACGATGCCGTCTCGCACGGCCGCCACACGTCATTCGATAGCGGAGGCAGCATCGATTCGCATTCCGCGCGACTGATCATCACGCCCACGCGCAATATCGCCTTGCAGGTGTCGCGCGGCGAGTTGGGCGACGCGAAACGCGAAGTCAGCAGCGCGTCGCTGACATTCGGAAATCAGAACGCCGCCGCGAGCGCGATCTACACAAAGGGCGAGACGCTGACATCGGGCACGGTCGAAGGAACGCTACGCTTGTCCCGAAGCACGATGAGTGCGCGCGTCGAAGTCGTCGATCGGCCGCTCGGTTTTCTCGGCCGCACCGACATCTGGAGAACGACGCACTTCACGGTCGGCTACATCTTCGACCTGATCAAGAGCGCATACCGAACCGGAATCGGCGCCAACGTCGACTATCAGACGCAGTACCGCGAGCTGCCGGCGCGTTACGGGCACAAGCCACAGATGATTTACGTGTTCGTGCGAGTGAGGACCGACTCGCGAACGCGCTGAGCCCTCTCCCGACGGGAGAGGGTGGCGCGAAGCGCCGGGTGAGGGGCGCGCGTCTCGCTGGAATCGCACCCCTCATCCGCCCTTCGGGCACCTTCTCCCGTTGGGAGAAGGCTCCTATTCGCCGAGCTTCTGCATCAGCGCGCGCAACTGATCCGCCAGGTCAGCGACGCTCTGCTCCAAACGGGTGACGCGCGCCGATAGCGGCTCGCCCGACGGAGCGGCGGTTTCGGCGACAGGCGCCTCGACGATCTCGCCGCCGGCTGTGTGCGCCCATCGCGACTCCTTCTGTCCGGGACGGCGGGCCAGCTCGCGCACGAGCGGCTCGCTGTGCGACGACATGTCGCGCAAGGTCTCCTCGACTTCGTTCACGGTTTCGAACCGATGCAATCGATCGCTGCGGCCGCGAAGCTCGCCCGGTGTCTGCGGCCCGCGCAGAAAGAGCATCGTGAGGATTGCCTTCTCCGCCGGCTTGAGGTGCCAGACCTTATCGAGGTTCTGATCGAAGCGCACCGCCCGCCCTCCCACCACGCGCCAGACGAGCTTCTCCTCCTGCAATCGTTCGAGCGCGCGCTGCACGTCGGTGTCGGAAAGCTCCATCACCGGTTCGCGATTCGATTTCTGATTGCACGCCGCCACGAGTGCGTTCAGCGTCAGGGGGTAATACTCCGGAGTGGAGAGCTGCTTCTCCATCAGACTGCCGAGGATGCGGATCTCGTTGGCGTCGAGAGGACGCGGGATGCGCGGGCGCTGCGGAGAATCGGTATCGAGCGTTGGGACGAAACTCATCCTGTGATTCTAAACACTGGCTCGCGCGCCGTGCGCGGTGCGCCGAAATAATTGTCGACGCGCAGCGCGACCTTCCGCGCCAGCGACATGAACGTGGTCAGCTTTCCGCCGAAAATATTGATCAGACTCCCGGAGCGGTTCACGCGCGCGTCGCGCGAGATCGCGCCCGGGTTCGTGGCCCGGCCGACCAGCGGTCGTACGCCGGCGAATGTCGAGTCGATGTCCTCGCGACCGATCTTGTCGCGGAAGTAATGATTGAAGCGCGCGATGAGATAGTCGATCTCATCTTCCGACGGATGAACGTCGTCGAGCGACCCGCGATGCACGACCTCCGTCGTCCCGACCAGTGAAGTCGCTTTCCACGGCAGGACGAAGAAGACGCGCTTGTCGCCGATCGACTGCAGAAGAAACCCGACGTCGCTGACGCGCCGCTTCAGCACGAGATGACTGCCGCGGATCAGCGAAAGGACGTAGCGCGGTCGGATCCGACTCCTGCCCAAAAACTCATTCATCCACGGCCCGACCGCGTTCACAACGAGATCGAAGTGCTCCCCGGCCACGATCCACTGCTTCCTATCGCGCCGTAACGCATCGACGCGCGTGTTCTCGCGAATTGCCGCTCCTTCCGCCGCAGCCGACGCGATGACGGTGCGCACGAGCGCGAAATCGTCGACTTGCGCATCCCAGTAAGAAAACCCTCCCCGCAGTGATTCGGTGAGGAGAGGACCGTGCGAGACGATTTCATCGCGCGTGAGCGACCGGTGACGGCGAATGTTCTCGCCCCCTGCGAGCAGATCGTAGAGCGTCAGCCCGATGCGGATCGTCAATCGGGAGCGCGGGCTGTCGTCGTACACCGGCAGGAGGATCTCGATCGGTTTCACGAGCTGCGGCAAATGCTCGAGCAACCAGGCCCGATCGCGCAGCGACTCGCGCACGACGCCGAACTGCAGATTCTCCAGGTAGCGCAGGCCGCCGTGAATCATCTTCGTCGACCGCGAAGAAGTCGCCGCGCCGCACTCCCCTTTGTCGAACAAAACCACGTCGTAGTCGCGCCGGGCCAGCTCCCACGCCACGCCCGCCCCGTTGATCCCGCCGCCGACGACCGCCACTCGCCTCTCGGGGTTTTGCGTCAGACGCAACGTTTCACCATGAATTGGCAACGGCAATGCCAAGCCTTCTCGGCGTGAGCGCGCTGGAGAAAGTGGACGTGACACCGATCACCTCCAATGAGGGAGGCGGTCTCGCCGTCATGCTCACCGGTGGCGGCGCGCGCGCAGCGTATCAGGTCGGACTTCTCCAGGGGCTGGCCCAACACTTCCCCGATCCGCGGAATCGGCGAGAACATTCGCGCGGGTGATCTTCACGCTGTCGCGCTGAACACGCTCGATTATTCGACGGGGCAGAGCGTCCGCTGGGTCCAGGGGCGGCACATCGACGTTTTCGAAGGACCGAATCGCCGCAGCGTGCGCACCTCGATTACCGTGGAACACGTACTCGCTTCCTGTTCACTGCCATTCATTTTCCCCGCTGTCCGCATCGGATCCCAATGGCACGGCGATGGCGGCATCCGTCTGGCTGCACCGCTCTCGCCGGCCGTGCATCTCGGCGCCCGGCGAATCATTGCCATGTCCACCGGCTACCAGCGCACGAGCGACGAAGCGAATACGCCTGTCGTTCAGGGCTATCCACCACCGGCACAAATCATCGGACAGCTCGTCAACGCCATCTTCCTCGACGTCATCGACGAAGACGTCGCGCGCATGGAGCGCATGAACGAGATGGTCAGCAAGCTCGATCCGCGGGAGCGCGATGGCTTCAAATCCATCGATCTGCTCGTGCTCAGGCCCTCGCAGGACCTCGGCAAGCTCGCCAGCAAGTACGAAAAGAACCTGCCACGCCACGTCAAACTGCTCACGCGGGCCCTGGGAGCGAAAGAAACCGAGTCGCCCGATTTCGTCTCGCTGCTGATGTTCGAGCCGCACTTCACTCAGGAGCTGATCGCGATCGGTCAGGCCGACGTCGGTGCGCGCGTGGCGGAAATCCGAGAGTTTCTCGGCCGTCCGATGCCCCAGGTCGCGGCAGTCTGAGATAATCTCGGGGCGATTTCGGTCTCTCTGATGCCTGTTCTCCAGCTCGAGCTGCTCGGCGATTTCCGCATGCGGTCGGAGTCGGGATCGCTCATCAATATCTCTGCGAAAAAATCGCAGGCGATGATCGCGTTCCTCGGTGTGAAGCCGGCGCAGCTCGTCTCGCGCGACAAGATGGCGGCGCTGCTGTGGAGCAGTACGGCGACCGAACAGGCGCGGCAGAGTCTGCGCCAGACGCTCTCCAGTCTGCGAAAAGAGCTCGCGCAGATCTCGCCGGACCGCAAGATCCTCGTCGAAGAAGGCGATTTCCTGTCGCTCGATCCTGATCTCGTCCGCGTCGACGTCGCGGAGTTCGAGAAAAATCTCGGCGCAGGTACCGAAGAGGCGCTAGCCAAAGCCGTAGCGCTCTATCGCGGCGCGTTTCTCGAAGGTTTCGAGCTCGACGAGGAGCGGTTCGATCAATGGGTGATCGCGGAACGCGACCGTCTGCATCGCGCCGCGTTGCGCGCGCACGCCCAGCTCATCGAGATTCAGACGCGCAACGGAAAGCGCGATGAAGCGATCGCCACCGCGCAGGAATCGTTGCGCATCGACCCGCTGCAGGAATCCGTTCACCGCACGCTGATGCGGCTCTACATGGAGAGCGGCAACCTGGCTAACGCTGTCCAGCAGTACGACCTCTGCGCCAAAGTTCTCAAGCGCGAGCTGCAGATCGAGCCGGATGCTGAGACGAGAAAACTGTTTCAACAGATCGGACAGCTTCGCGCGCGTCGCGGCGCCGAAGCGGAAACGGCCGCCGACGGCAAAAAAACGGTTCTCGTCGTCGAAGACAATGTGTTGAATCGAGAGCTCACCACGGCGATTCTCAAGACCGCCGGTTACAACGTCGCGGTTGCCGAGGACGGCGCGGAGGCGCTCATGCTTCTGGGACGCGAGCGAGTCGATTTGATGCTGCTCGACATCGACCTGCCGTTCATCGACGGGCACAGCCTGTTGCGCGCGGTGAGAGAGAAAGGCATGGATGTGCCGACGATCTTCATCTCCGGTCTGCCAGGTGATGAGCCGGAACTGCGTGCGTTTCAGGGCGGAGCGAAGGACTTCATCCGCAAACCGGTGAAGAACAATGTCTTGCTCGCGCGCGTAGCGAAAGTCCTCAAAGGCGAATAAGCGGAGCGCCGGCCGTCCCGGCCGCAGTCGGCGGCCGTCTCGGCCGACGACGATCAGCAGTCGCGCGAGACGCGCAACTGCTGCGGGCGAAGACGCCCGGCTCTCCACTCGAGGTTGCCTCGATCGTGCAGGGGGCGTACATTGCTACCCTATGAAAAAAGGGGACAAGGTACTCATCGTTGAGGAGAATCCGTTCTTCGCGCAGGCGATTGAAGCGGCCGGCGACCGGTTCCCTGTCACCTGCGATCGCGCCTGCGACGGGTGGGAGGCGATCGAAAAGCTCGAGACCGAGCAGTATGCCGCCATCGTCATCGACAGCGACATGCCGCGCCACAGCGGCTTCGGCGTGCTGACGTACCTTCGCGAAGAAGTCGGCGATCAACTCGACAACGTGATCATCATGACCACCACGGATGAGGACACGCTGCGCCGCAAGTTGAGCGAGAACAAGCTCAACGTCGTCAGCAGAAAAAACGCAGTCGACGCGCTCACGCGCGTGCTCACCTCGGAGTAAGACTCCGCAGAATCGCCTCCGCGCTGCGCTCGATGTCTTCCTCCGTCGTCGCCCATCCCGATATCGAGATCCTCATCGCCGCGAGTCCGTGCCACGTCGTGCCGCCGAGCCAGCAGGTGCCGTCCTGCTGCACGCGCGCGATCACCTCGCGCGTTCGCTGATCGCTACCGAAGCGAAGGAGCACCTGATTGAGGACGACGTCGTTCAGGATCTGCACGCGGTCATCGCGAGCGAGGAGCTCCGCAATCTGCCTCGCGCGATCGCAAAGCCGGTCGACGAGATCCTCGACGCCAAGGCGGCCGAGTGTGCGCAGCGCGGCGTAGACCGTGACGCCACGCCCGCGTCGCGAGAATTCGGGGACCCAGTCGAGCGAGTCGCGCTCTTTGCCGCTGGTTTGCTCGAGGTACGCGGCGCTCGAAGTCATCGATGCGCGATGCGCCGCCGAGTCGCGGACGATCGCGACACCGCAGTCGTAAGGAACATTGAGCCACTTGTGCGCGTCGGTGGCCCACGAATCGGCCAATTCGGCTCCATCGATCAGCGGCCGCTTCCGGCGACTCGCTGCCGCCCAGAGGCCAAACGCCCCGTCGACGTGCAACCACGCGCCGCGCTCACGCGTCACTTCGCCGATCTCGCGCAATGGATCGAATGATCCGGTGTTCACATTGCCTGCTTGCGCGCAGACGATCGTCGGTCCCGAGAGCTTCTGGAGTGTCGCGCGCAGCTCGTCCGCGCGCATCCTTCCCTGCTCATCGGTCGGGATATGAATGGCGCTCGTGCCGAGTCCGAGGTAGCGCAGGGCGACAAAGATCGTGATGTGCGCTTCATCGGTGACGATCACGTTGATTCTCGGAGCGCCCTGCAGCCCTTGCTCCTCGACGTTCCAGCCCGCGTTGCGCAGAACGGCGTGACGCGCCGCCGCGAGGCAGGTGAAGTTCGACATCTGGCCGCCGGTCGTAAATCCAGCGCTCGCTTCGCGTGGAAGACGAAGCAGATCGAGCAGCCAATCGCGGGCGATGTCTTCGATGACTGAGACGAGCGGCGAGGCGGCGTAGATGCCGGTGTTCTGGTCCCATGCGCTGAGCATCCAGTCCGTCGCGACCGTGACAGGAAGCGATGCGCCGATCACGAATCCGAAAAATCGCGGACCGGCAGTGGCCATCGTTCCGCGCTCGGCCGCGGCCGCGAGTGAATCGAGAACCGCCGCAGGATCATCCCCATCGTCGGTCAGCGGAACATTGAGTGCGCGCATCAGCTCATCGCGTGGAGCGCTCGGCGCGACAGGCCGGTTGGGGAGAGCGCGGAGAAACGTGCTGGCGTGATGAAACGCGCGGCGGAGGATCGCTTCGTCGTAAATCTCGAGCGGCATCTGTCGATCATAGACCGATGAGCTACGAGGTCTCGACCGACAAATCACGACTCGACATCGATCTGATTCACAACTTTCTCAGCAAAGAATCGTATTGGGCGACGAACATCCCCCGAGATGTCGTCGAACGATCGATCGAGAACGCGATCTGTTTCGGCGCGTATGAAGGAAAAGAGCAGGTGGGATTTGCACGCGTCGTCACCGATTACGCCGTGTTCGCTTACGTCGGCGACGTCTTCGTCCGCGGGCGCGGCGTCTCGAAATTGATCAGCGCGTGCGCATCGCGCGTGAGCAGGTGCCCGCGCCGGAGACGCTGCAAGCCGGATCCGTATACCCGAAGCCCGAATGACCGTGATCTACACGCCGTCGTCTTATGATCGCGAGGATGAAGCCCTACTTCACTCCTGAACTGTTTTCGTTTCTAAGCGAGCTGCGAGAAAACAACGACCGCGAGTGGTTCGCCGCCAACAAGGGGCGCTACGAAAACGACGTTCGCGATCCTGTGCTGCGATTCATCAGCGACTTCGGCGTGCCGCTGACCAGGATCTCATCCCATCTCGTCGCGGATCCGCGGCCGGTCGGCGGATCGATGTTTCGCATCTATCGCGACACACGTTTTTCTCGCGACAAATCGCCATACAAGACGCACGTCGGCGTCCATTTCTTTCATGAGAAGGCGAAGAAAGCGCCGAGCGTTCCGGGCTTCTATCTCCATCTCGAGCCGGACAAATGCTTCGCTGCCGCGGGCATCTGGCATCCCGACCCGACCGCGCTGCTTCGTGTGCGCGAGGCAATCGCCTCCAGCTCTCCGGAATGGAAAGCGGTCAAGCGTTCTGGACTTCCGATCGAAGGCGGAACATTGAAACGACCGCCGCGAGGATTCGATCCGGAACACAAAGACATCGACGCGCTGAAGCGGACCGATTTCGTCTTTTCGACTCCGCTGAAGAACGTCGACGTGTGCAGCAGCTCGTTCCTCAACGACTTCGCAGCGCACTGCCGGCGGATGGCACCGATCGCGAAGCTCGCCGCCACGGCCCTGAAACTCGTCTGGTAACCCGTGTCATCATGAGAGAAGCCGCCGCGGCGACGGAATGACATGGCGGCAATTCTGTTGATTACCCCGTGACACCCAGGCCCAGCCGCGAAGTGCGCATCGGCAACGTGATGATCGGAGGAAGCAACCCGATCGCCGTGCAGTCGATGGCCGCTACCCGCACGCAGGACATCGACGCCACGATCCGGCAGGTCGAGTTGCTCGAGGCCGCGCATGCCGACGTCATCCGCATCGCCGTCGACAATCCGAAGGACGTCGCTGCGCTCGCCGAGATCCGCAAAGCGCGCCCGAACGCGAATCTGGTCATCGATCTTCAGGAGAACTACCGGCTCGCCGAGAAGGTCGCGCCGTACGTTCAGAAGCTTCGCTACAACCCGGGCCATCTTTATCACCTCGAGCGGCAGAAGCCGGTGGGTGAAAAAGTTCGCTACCTCGTCGACGTCGCGCGCGCGAACGATTGCGCCATGCGCATCGGCGTGAACGCCGGCTCGGTCGATCCGGAGAAGCTCGATAAGTACCCGAAAGGCGATTCGATCACGCCGATGGTCGAGTCAGCGCTCGAACACTGCGCGATGCTCGATGATCTCGGCTTCGATCGCTACGTCGTCTCGATCAAGGATTCCGATCCCAACAAAGTCATCGACGCGAACATCCTTTTCGCCGAAGAGCGCCCTGATGTGCCGCTGCATCTCGGCGTCACGGAGGCGGGGATGCCGCCGGACGGCGTGATCAAGACGCGCATCGCGTTCGAGCAACTGCTCACGCGCAACATCGGCGACACGATCCGCGTCTCGCTCACGCTTCCCTTCGAGCGCAAGGGCGACGAAATCGCGGTCGGCCGTCAGATCCTCGAAGACATCGAGCACGGACGCTTTCGCTCCGTTCCTCGCTTCGAGCACAAGGGACTGAACATCATCAGTTGTCCGTCGTGCTCGCGCGTGGAGAACGAGGCCTTCATCGATCTGGCGCAAAACGTTCGCGAAATGACCGAATACGCGAAGCAGCATGACATTACGATCGCCGTGATGGGCTGCCGCGTGAACGGACCGGGTGAAACGGACGACGCCGACCTCGGTATGTGGTGCGCGCCGAGTTTCGTCAATCTCAAACGCGGGCCGCAATCGCTCGGACAATACACATACGATGAGATCCTCGGCAGGCTCCGCGCGGAGCTGGACCGGCTGATCGAGGAACGGTCAATTCGTTGAAACGGATCCACTACCTCAGTATCTCCCTCAGTGTCATCGTGCTCGATGCCTGGAGCAAGTGGCTCGTCAGCGCGAGCATCGACACACACGAAGCCATCCAGATCATCCCGAACTTCTTTCAGATCGTGCACGTGCGCAACACCGGTGCGGCATTCGGAATTGGAGCGAACGCGGAGTCGCAGCTCGTTCCGCTGCTCCTCAACGCCGGCGCGATCGGCGTGTTCTGCGTCGTGGTCGTTTACGCGCTCCGCTCCGCCGTCACCGATCGGCTTCTGCAATCAGGACTGCATCTGATCCTCGGCGGCGCGATCGGCAATCTGCTCGATCGCTTTCGCTTCAAGTACGTCGTCGATTTCCTCGACGTGTATGTCTCGTGGGGCGGTCGCGAGCATCACTGGCCGGCGTTCAACGTCGCCGACTCCGCGATCTGCATCGGCATCGGCCTGCTTTTCCTCGACATGCGACGCAAGCCGGAAGAGAAGACCGCCGCTACGGCTGCGGACGCGGCGTAGCCTTGGAGTGCGGCGGCTCGCCGCCGCCATCGATCTGCAATGCTTCGACAATCCTGACGATCACCACGACGACTACCGTGCCACACGCGGTTTGCATGAGGGCAGGCCAGAGAACTTGTGTGAGTTGATCGGCCGGAGGTGCGGTGGCCCGAATTGGCGCCACCGCAACGACCATAAGCACGCATACGACCACGATCATCAGCCAGAACATCAATCGGCGTGACATATGCGCCTCGGCTACGTTTCCTCTCCGCCGGCAAGCTTCTGCTGTCGCAGCGCCGCGGCGCCGAGAAGCCCGCCCATGCCCATCGATTCGACCGCGGTGCTGGGCACCAGCATCAGTGCGCCCTTCTCCTTGAGCCCTTCGTAGAGCATGTTCATCGCGCGGAGATGAAGCGCGGTTGGATTGTCGTGATATGAAACCGACGCTTCCTTGAACAACTTCGCGATCTCGACCTCCGCCTGACCGAGGATCACGCGGGCTTGTTTCTCGCGCGCGGCTTGTGCTTCGCGCGACATGGCGTCCTGCAGCGCATCGGGAATTACGACGTCGCGCATCTCCACCGACTGCACCGTGACACCCCACGGGTTCGAGCGACTGTCGATCAGATGCTGCAGCTCTTCTTCGATCTTCTCGCGCCCGCGCAGAAGATCGGTCAAATACGTGCGGCCGATGATGTCGCGCAGTGCGGTCTGCGAAGCCCAGCTCACCGCGTCCTGATATGCCTGCACCTCGAGTGCGGCCTTCTCCGGGTCGTACACCATCCAGAACAGCACAGCGTCGACGTTCACCGGCACAGTGTCGGATGTCAGCGTCTGCTCGGCGGCGAAGCTCGTCGTGATCACGCGCTGATCGATGTACATCGAGATGGTGTCGATCAGCGGAACGATCCAGAACAAGCCGGGACCGCGAATGCCGACGTACTTTCCGAGCCGGAGGACGATGGCCTTCTCCCATTGCTTGGCGATCTTCGGTGACAGCGAGAGGATCCACGCCAGAACGAGACCGCCGACGAACCAGAACGGGTTGCGCGTTTTGATGCCGATGACGAGGCCGGCGATGCTCACGACCAGAAACACCAGGACGGCCACGACGTTGATGCGCATATCGGCCAGGGCGCCGGATCTGGGCTCTTTGCTGAGGGGCGGGACGAAAATCATGACTAGTCTCCTTCCTTCACTCGACGCGAGAGATAACGGGAGATCTCGCGCGGTGAAAAACCGATCGATGCGGCGTCGGTGAGGAGGCGATCGACGATCTCCTTCAGGCGCCGCTCGCGATGGGCGTCGTGAATCGCCGGAGGGCGCAGGCCGGAGATGAACGTTCCGACTCCGCGCTTGGTCTCGACGATTCCTTCGCGCTCCAACGCGAGGTAGACCTTCGCGACCGTATTGGCATTGACGCGAAGGTCGACCGCGAGCTGGCGCACGGTCGGGAGCTGATCTCCCGCCTTCAACTTCCCGTGTGCGATGGCGACCCGAATGGCCCGGTCGAGCTGCGCGTAGATGGGCGTCGGGTCGCGGGGATCGATTTGCACCGGAGCAGTCATTGCTGCACTCTTGTACTAGTAAATTAGTACAATGATCGCGATTTGTCAAGTGGAGGCATCGAAATCGCAGAGTCCGGCCGCGAAGAGGAGGAAGTTATGACCGCAGAAGGTCTGATCTGGTTTCTTCTGGTTGGACTCATTGCCGGATGGCTGGCCGGCAAAGTGATGCGCGGCGGCGGCTACGGCATCGTCGGCGACATGATCGTCGGCGTCATCGGCGCGCTCCTCGGCGGATGGATCTTCGGTCTCCTCGGCATCTCCGCCGGTGGATTGATCGGTCAAATCATCGTGGCGTTCGTCGGTGCGCTGGTGTTGCTGTTTTTGTTGCGCCTCATCCGCCGCGCCTGAATGGCGCCGCCTGAATGGGGTCAGGTCTTTACTTTTCACTTTTTTTCTACCGCCTGGAGAAAAAAGGGAAACAAGTTCTCTGCGGCGGTCGAGGATCGCGCCATCGCGATCACGACGGCGCTCCTCATCGCCGCCGCTGTACAGACGGGTCACTCTCTTTCGCGTGTGCAAGAACGTAACACCAGCATGCCGGCGGTCGACGTCATCGATCGACGCGTGCGGCGTGCTCCTCATCGCCGCGAACGCAGGCAAGCTGTCGGGTCAAGTATTTCCTTTCTTCTCTTTTCTGCAGGCGGTAGGAAAAAAGTGAAAAACAAAGACCTGACCCCGACGTTCACACCGGCATCTGCGTGACGCGTCCGTCGATGATCAGCTTCGGCTCCGTCATCTGCTGCACCTGATCGGCGGTGACATTCGGCGCGAGCTCGACGAGCTCGAGGCCTTTCGGCGTGACGTCGAGCACGCAGTAGTCGGTGATGATTCGATCGACACACTGCACGCCGGTGAGCGGCAGCGCGCACTGATTCAAGATTTTCTTCTCCCCTTTTTTCGTGACGTGCTCCATCGTGACGATCAGCCGCTTCGCGCCGGCGACGAGATCCATCGCGCCGCCCATCCCCTTCACCATCGCCCCCGGCACCATCCAGTTCGCGATGTCGCCCCCCGCCGAGACCTGCATCGCGCCCAGAATCGACAGATCGACTTTGCCGCCGCGGATCATGGCGAACGAATCGGCGCTGGAGAAGAACGCGGCACCAGGCAGAACGGTGACGGTCTGTTTGCCCGCGTTGATCAGATCAGGATCAACCTCATCTTCACTTGGAAAGGGACCGAGACCGAGAATCCCGTTCTCCGACTGAAGGATCACTTCCATCCCCGTCGGAATGTAGTTCGCGACGAGCGTCGGCATGCCGATGCCGAGGTTCACGTAGTAACCGTCGCGCAGTTCTTGCGCGGCGCGGCGGACGATCTGCTCGCGCGTGAGCGGCATTACTTGACCTTCCTCACTGTCCGCTGCTCGATGCGCTTTACGCGCTTCGCGACCACGACGCGATGCACGAAGATGCCCGGCGTGTGCACGTGATCGGGATCGAGCTCGCCGGGCTCGACGAGCTCCTCGACTTCCGCGATGCAGACCTTCCCCGCCGTCGCCGCCATCGGATTGAAGTTGCGCGCCGTCTTTCGATAGACGAGATTGCCGAGGCGGTCCGCTTTCTGCGCGGCGACGAGCGAGAAGTCGCCGACGATGCCACGCTCCATCACGTACATCCGCCCGTCGAGCTCGCGCGTCTCTTTTCCTTCCGCGACGATCGTGCCGTAGCCCGCGGGCGTGAAGAATGCGGGAATTCCCGCGCCACCCGTGCGCATCCGTTCGGCCAGCGTTCCCTGTGGCACGAACTCCACTTCCAGCTCGCCGGCGAGAAACTGCCGCTCGAATTCAGCGTTCTCGCCGACGTATGACGAAACCATTTTCTTGATCTGCTTCGTTTGCAGCAGAAGTCCGAGTCCCCAGTCATCGACGCCCGCGTTGTTGGAAACGCACGTCAATCCCTTCACTCTCTTTTTCACCAGCGCGTTGATCAGATTCTCGGGGATCCCGCAGAGCCCGAAGCCGCCGACGATGAGCGTGGCGTTGTCGGGAATGTCCTTCACCGCTTCGTCCGCCGAAGCGACGACTTTGTTGATCATGGCGCGGCGGAAGATATCAGATGGCCGGGAGACGTTTGACGAGGAACCGCATCTGCCCGCGATGATTCAACTCGTCTTCGACAACATGAAACCATTTGAAGTAGTTGTTCGCCGGTTGGCCGCGCCAGAACGGCGTCTCTTCGTACAGCCACTTGTCGTTGCGTTTCGCAAGCTCCGCGAGCGTCGTTGAACGGACGCGCGCGAAATCGGCAATGTAGGCGTCGAGTGGTCGCCCGCGAATCATCCTTCGCGCTTCATCGCCCAGGTCTGTGGCGGCACGCCAGTAGTCGGACTGCTCATCACGCAGATGGAACGTGATCGCCTGATATGCCTTCTCCACCGCGGCGACATGCGCGAGCAACGCGCCGATCGAATTGCTTTTCTCATCGTGGAGGTGATCGAGTTGCGCGACCGACAGTCCAGCGACTGTGTCGATCGTCGTCTGCCGCGCGTACGACATCATTCCGACCAGTCGTGCGACCTGCGGCGTGAAGCCGTGCAGATCACCGATGACGAATGGACTGGGCACGTCAGTGAATGTGCGCGTGATCGTGATCGTGCGCGCCGTGCGTATGGCCTTCCGTGCCGCTCTCGACCTGCTGCACGATCAGCCGCGCGACTTCATTGAATGCCAGCGCGGCCGGCGACTTCGGATCCAGGACCACGATGGGCTCGCCCGAGTCGCCGCCCACCACGACCTTCGGATCGATCGGCACCTCGCCGAGGAACGGGACGCCGAGCATCTCCGCGGTCTTCTTGCCGCCGCCATGACCGAAGATCTCTTCGCGCTGGCCGCAGTGGCGGCAGATGAAGTAGCTCATGTTCTCGACGATACCGAGGACCGGCACGTTCACTTTGCGGAACATGGCCAGACCCTTTCGCGCGTCGATCAGAGCGACGTCCTGCGGCGTCGTTACCACGATCGCGCCGGTCAGCGGCACTTTCTGCGTCAGCGTAAGCTGCGCGTCACCCGTGCCCGGCGGCAAGTCGATGATCATGAAATCGAGCGTGCCCCACTTCACATCGGTGAGGAACTGATCGAGCGCTTTCATCACCATCGGGCCGCGCCAGATCACCGGAGTGTCGGGATCGGTGATCAGGCCGAGAGACATCGTCTTCACGCCGTGATTTTCCATCGGCATGATCTTCTCGTCGCGCTCGTCGATCTGTGGACGGCCGGCGATGCCGAGCATCATCTGCTGCGATGGGCCGTAGATGTCAGCATCGAGAAGTCCGACCGTGAAGCCGAGCTTGACCAGCGCGAGCGAGAGGTTGGTCGAGACCGTCGACTTGCCGACGCCGCCTTTCCCGGAGGCCACCGCGATCTTGTACTTCACTCCTTCGAGAATCTCGGCGCCGCGCGCTGGCGCAGCGGTCTGTCGCGAGCCGACTTCGAGATTCGCCATCACACTCGTGACGCCGGGCAGCGCGCGCACGGCCGCTTCAGCGTCGCGGGCGATCTGCTGGCCGACATTCGGATTCTCCGACTGAAAGTGGATGGTGAACGTAACGGCGCCGTCCTGCACCTTCATGTCGTGGACGAAACCGAACGAGACGATGTCGCGCGACAGGCCGGGGAACTTGACCTTCTTCAGCGCATCGAGAACGTCTTGCGGCGTCGGCATCACTTGTCCCCTTTGAATCGCTCGTACGAGGCGCGAATGATCGGGATCGCCTCTTCGGAGTTGGAGACGATCTTCACCACGTCGAGATCCGGCGGACTGACCAGGCCACGCTCGACCATCGACTCACGGAGCCAGTCGATCAGACCGGTCCACATTGTACCGACGAGGATCAGCGGGTGCTCCTTCATGTGCTTGACCTGAAGAAGCTGCCAGACCATGAACAGCTCCAGCGCCGTTCCGATGCCGCCGGGCATGACGATGAACGCCGACGAGAGTCGCACGAAATGGTGCAGCCGCGAGAAGAACGTGCGGTGGCGGAAGACTTTGTCGACAAACGGATTCGATTGCTCTTCGCTCGGTAGATGGATGGCCAGACCGAACGAGCGCGCGTGACTCTCGATCTGACCTTCAATCGCTCCGGAATTCGCCGCCTCCATCAATCCCGGTCCGCCTCCGGTGACGATGTCGATGCCCATGTGCGCCAGCTCGTAGCTGAGCTTCTTGACCTGGTCGTAGATCGGATCGCCGCGGCGGATGCGCGAGCTGCCGAAGATCGAGACGCGATAGTGCTCGACGCGCTCCGGCTGGATCTGGTCGAGATCGTTGATCGTCTCCCAGAGCTGGTAGATCGCTTTGTCGAGGATGTACGTCGGATCGGGCGAAGAGCGTTTCTTCGCCGGGGTTTGCGCCTGACGGAGCTCCTCCAGCTCAGGGGTCGTTGTCTTGTTCCGAGAGTTGGCCATGGGGGCCGGACATCTTAACAGGTGTAGCGGCGGGCTTCAGCCCGCCGACGGCGCTCTGACGTGCGCCGCCACACTTACTTCGTGATCCAGACGTCCTTTGAGAACTGCGACAGCTTTGTAACCGCTGCCCGGGCCTCCTGCTCTGACGGGAACTTCACGCGGACGCGGAAGATCGTCCCTTTATCCGTCATCCCGCGCTCGACATACGCCGACGTGAACCCTCCGTCGATCAGCTTCGCCGCAAGCGCCTCGGCTGTCTTCTGATCGGAAGTGGAGAGGAGTTGGGCGAAGTGCGGGACGGGCTGTGTGGCGCCGCCGATTCCGGCGGCGATCGCCGGCGAGATCGCCGGCGCCACACTCGGTTCTTCCTTGATCGTCGGTTCCTTGAAGTCCTCATCCTTCGCGACCGGCACTTCACGCGCGATGGCTTTGCGCGGAACCACGCTCACCTCATTCACGACGGCGGGCTCTTTCCGCGCCGTCAACCGATCGTCGATCTGGCCGCGGCCAATTAGCAGGCCAAACGCGAACGACGCGGCGAGCGACAACAGCAGGAGCACGAAGGCGAGGAAAGCCTGTCCTGCGGTGAGTGACACTTCGTAGTGGGATTGATCGTCGACCAGCTCTTCAGACATCACGCCCTCCCTTCACTTCTGCGCCTGCGGCGGTGCGGCCGCGTTCCAGTTTGTGTGATAGACCACGCCGTTGTCAAAGTAGACGGCCGCGGCGCCGCCATCGGCTTTCGGGTAGATCCATACCGCATAGACGCGGCCATTCTGAACGATCTGCTTGATCCAATCTTCACGCGGCAGACCGACAAGCTTGCGCACGTCGTGTTCATTCATGCCGACCTTCACCGCGGCAAACGCGTTCAACGACATGAAACGCCGCTGTTCCGCCTGCGCGATCCGTTGGACCGCGTCCTGGTTCGCAGCATCGATCTGAATGGCCTCACGATACGACTCGATCGCCTTGTCGTATCGCGAGAGCAGGTTCATGTACTCGTCTCCGATGATGATCTTCTCGTTCGCGAGCACGGTCGCGGCGCGAGGATCGCCGGTGCGGTGGTGGTATTCGCGGAGCTTGTCCATGAAGGCGACGTATGTCGGCTCGATCTTGCGATGGTTCTCCAGGACGAGCTCGATCTCCTGCTTGCGCGTCGCGTTGGCCGGCGGCACTTTTTGTGCCGCGCGCAAGGTCTGGATCCACTGGTAGTCAGCCATCAGAAGGTTCCACTCGCGATCGTTTGGGTGGGTGGGAGAGCGGGGTGTGGCGCAGGCGGCGAGCAGCAGAAGAAAGGGGACGAGCTTCCGCATCAGTCTGGATGATCTTAACCGACGTCTCCGGTACAGCAGATAGACCACAATCGCGATGTTGAGGATGAGCACCGCGGCGCGGATGATCGTCGGCTTGTGGATGACTTCGTAGACCTCGAATGGGATGAATGAAGTCGTGGCGATAATCGTGAGCCACTCCGCCCACACTTTGCCCATCCACAATCCGACCGCTTCGGTCGTGAAGAGCGCTGCATAGAGGAAGACGGCGATCGCCGCCTCCTGGATCCTTTGCGGCGGTAATCGCGTGATGAACGCGATCGCGCGTTGTACGAACGCGCTCTGCGACGCGAAAGGAAGTGCTTCGACCCAGCGCGTCACGACCTCCATCATTCCTGGTCGCAGAAGCCGAAGAGCGCCGAGACCACTGGCGATGAGCAGGATCGCTTTGGAAAAACGGAACACCGCGATCAGCCGCAGAATGCGCGAGCTGCGGCCTCGCATCGCCTATTTCCTCAGCGATGCCGCGATCCTGACAACCTCCGACTCGAGCGCCGGACCGAACTCACTGCGGATCTCGTAGATCCATCCGTAGAGCAGCTCGTTCAGAATATTCAAGACCACCGCGCCGCGATCGGCTGAGCCGGAGGCGATCAGGTTGTTGAGCAACTGATCGAAATCGACGCGACCCTCGTTCACAAAGTTCATGCCGCTCAGATAGGGCAGCGTCTCCGGCGAGAGCTGCAGGACGACTCGATCCATGAAGTCGTAGATGTGGTCGCCGATTTTCTGGAAGATGATGGCGAAGATCTTCTGGAAGGCGGTGTTGTATTTCTCGACGATGCCTTCCAACTCGTACTCGCTCGCTTCGGCCTCCTGCTTCACGACCAGATCAGCGGTCTGCGCGTCCTGAACGAGATTGACCGTCAGCAGGCCCCATAGCGTCCGGCACGTCACGAAATTCGTCAGATAGCTGCGCGCACAAACCTTCTCGACCGTCTGCGGACTTTCCGCGAGCAGCGAGAGCACATGGCTCTCTTCATCGTTGAGCTCGAGCTGATAGGCGCGTGTGTCGGCGCCGGGTACCTGCTCGAGCAGGCGATCGAGTTTCCCGATGCCGCGCATGATGAGGGACCAGAACTCGATCGAGCGCACGCCATCGAGCGCGAGTCGCTCGGTCGAGAGCTGCAGCGTGATCATCTCATCCGGAAAATGCGAGGTGAACTCGATCGAGTAGCTGCCGGTTCGGTAGCGCATCGAGTTGACCACAATGGCGCTGGTCTGGCGCTCCACCGCGCGGCTCAACTCCTCCGGCTTCAGGTAACCGAGCTCGATCATCATGGACCCGATGCGCCGCGAGACGACCAGCCCTTCCATGATGTTGTTGTACTGCTGCAGATTCAGCTCGCCGGTGCGCAGCAGAGTCTCCGCCAGACCGACATCGGGATCGGTGCTGGAAGCGAAGATGATGCGCCCCTCGCTGAAGTAGATCGTGTCGTTCCGAGGTCCCGCGGTCAGCGACAGGATCGCAGTCTCGCCGCTGCGAACCAGCGAGCGGAACAGGTCGGGAACGGTAGTTTCGGCGAGTGTTCCCTGGATCGAGAGTTCTTCGGACAATTACGTGGTCGCCGGCCGCGTGGCGTCTTCTACCGCAGCGACACCAACCGCATTCTTGGTGGTCGACTTCACCCGGTACATCGCCGCATCCGCCTGTTTGATCAGGCCTTCCTTGGTGATCGCGTGCGTCGGGTACGTAGCGATGCCGAAGCTCGCCGTGATCGAGATCTCCACATTCGCATCGACGTTGAACACGGTCGCCGTCATGGCCTTACGGACGCGGTTGGCGACAGCCATGGCCTGGTCGGAATCGGTCTGCGGAAGGATGATGCAGAACTCGTCGCCGCCAAACCGAACGACCTTATCGATCGTGCGCACCGCGCCGAGGATTCGCTTGGCGACTTCCTGTAGCGTGCGCGACCCGGTGAGGTGACCGTAGAAATTGTTGACCATCTTCAGGTCGTCGAGATCGAGGAAGATGATGCTGAAGAGTGTTCCATAGCGGCGGGAGCGCTCGATTTCTTCATCGAGATACGACTCGAAGAATCGGCGATTGAAGGCTTTGGTCAGATCGTCGCGCATGGCCAGATCGCGGCTGCGCGTGAGCTGGTAGATGTTGCTCAACACCTGCGCGACGGCCGAGAGATAACGCGTCACGTTCGCCGCCGCCTCGTCGGCGACGACGTCGCCCCGTTTCAGCGGAACCTTGATGACACCGATGAGATCCTCTTGCACCTGCAACGGCATGACGATCATGCCGCTGCCCGCGGCGTTGCGCTCGAAGGCAAAGAACTGCCGCGAAGAGAGAGCGCGCTGCAGCAGATCGGGAGGAATGCCCGGAAGAAACTCACCGGTCTCGCGATAACCCATGTCGTTGCTGAAGCTGACCACGTAGCGCTCCAGCCGCGGGTCATGCAGGAAGAGCGTACCTGTGGAAAGGCCGAGAAGCTCGAGCACGGTGCGTGTGATCTTCTCCGAAACGGTATCGGCGTCGACCATCGACATCATTTCGTGAATTTGTCCGAGGTATGCGACTTCGCGCTCGAGATTCGAGGCGTGCACGGCGGCGTCGGCCAGATCGTTGGCAAATTCGAGAAATTCATCCGGTGCCGAGAGGAACGCGTTACGATCGACGCGGATCTCCCCGTGTCGCCGGCGCGATGGAAGACAGCCGTCGCAGAGCACGATGCGCACGAGACTCTTGCGCGACGGCGCATCGAGTATCGCGTGCGAGTCATCATCGATCACGGCGACACGAGCGGCATCGCGCTCGTCACCTTGCGCGACGAAGTTCCACGACGGGGACGTCTCCCGGAGGCGTCTCACGAGGTCGTCGCGGCCGCTGAAAATACCGATCGTCTGTTGGCTCATTCGCGAGAAGCGCCTAATTCTACAATGGTATGGCGGCGGCAAGCCGCCGCACTCCAAGACTCATGCGATACTAACCGCCCGGTTCAAGCCAGAGGTGGCAAGACCGAAAATCGAGGCAGCGCGACAGACGGCTGGGAAGTTCCGGCCCCGGCAACGCCTTCGTGTTCTTGAACGTATCTACGAGACCTTGATCGCATGACCCGAGCTCTGGAGATCCCGAACCCTCAACGCCGCGCCATCGACGTGGTGAAGGAAGTCGCTCGCGAGAAGGACTGCCGCCCGTTCCTCGTCGGCGGACCGGTGCGCGATCTTCTTCTCAAGCGCCACGTCTTCGACGTCGATCTCACGCTCGAGGACGGCAGCTCAACTTTGGCGCGCGCCTTGGCGAAACGAATCGAAGGGCGGGTCAAGTCTTACCCTCAGTTCCTCACGTACAAGGTGATCGGTGAGGGCTATCCGGAGATCGATATCGCCACGGCCCGCAAGGAGCGCTATCGCTCGCCGGGATCGCTACCCACGGTGTCGGAAGGTAAGCTGAAAGACGACCTGCTGCGGCGCGACTTCTCGATCAACGCCATCGCCATGGATCTTCTCGACGGATCGCTTCACGACCCGGCCAACGGGCAACGCGACCTCGCGGCGCGGACGATCCGGGTGATGCATGACAACAGTTTCATCGACGACCCCACGCGGATCTTCCGCGCGGTGCGTCTTGCCAAGCGCCTCGGTTTCTCGATCGAGTCGCACACGATGGCGCTCATCCGAAAAGCGATCGCCGCAGGTGCGCTCAGCACAGTCTCCAAAGAGCGGCTCTGGCGCGAGCTCTTCCTGGCCATGGACGAGCGCGAAGCGCCGAAGATCCTTGCCACCCTTCACAAAGAGGGGGCGCTCAATGCGTTCTTCAACACCGAACTCGCGCCGAGCGTCGAGGCGCTGGAGAAGGTCCGCAAACAGATCGACTCTCAGAGCGAGCTCGATCGCTACGTCCTCTACACCGGTGTTCTTCTTCGCGGGACGGACGCGACCGCGGCGCAGTTGGAGGGTTCCGGTTTCTCGCAGAAGCGGGCCCGCAACGTTTTGCAGATCGCGCGCGATCTATCGCGATTCGAGAAAGCGTTGCGCGACGTCGCGACCGATCGGCAGCGCTTCCGCCTCCTGAGGAGCGCCTCTCCCGAGCTTCTCACCCTGATGGCCGCTGAGCGCCCGAACGAGCGCATGCACGTCTCGCGATTCCGGGAGTTCCAGCGATTCAAATTGCCGCTGCGTGGCAACGAGCTCGAGGTGCCGGGCGGCCCGCATGTCGCGCGCGCGCTCGAACGGACGCGCGAAGCGGTGTTCACAGGCGAGATTCCCGCCGACCAGGCCCGCTCTTTTGCGCGCGATCTGGCCATCAAGTATCTTAATCGGGAGCAACCGTCCGATCAGAAATGAACGCTAGGCCGAGATGTGTGGCGCTTCTGCTTCTCCTGGCGCCGCTTCTCGCTCTGGCGCAGCAGAACCCACCCGCTGATCCCCCTCCCTTGCATGACATCAGCAAAGTCGATCCCGCGCCCCTCGGCGGGGCGATCGCGGTTCCGCTGCCGGAACAGCAACGGCGACAACTCCGCAAGTACGATCTCGACGAGCTCGCCGGCAGTAAGCAGGCGATCGGCTCGCAACTGATCGACGGCCGCCTTCCGCTACCGTTGCTCGATTACGCCGTGCACGGCGGTAGTCTCGAGCAACGCCTTTCGATCTTTGAAGGCGGCCTCGTCGTCGTACGCATGACCGGCGCGGGAGGCACGATTCAGAAACGCGTGATCATCCCGGCCGGCGCGATGAGGAAGTACCTCGATGCGGCGTCGCCGCAGAAGGTGGCCGGCATCGGCGCGAAAGACGTTTCCCAGCCGACTCCGAACCGTGCGGCGTTTCTGCGCGTCTATTCCGTGGGTCTCGAGTATGTCGAGCGCGCGTTCGATCCCGCTGGTGGTCGTCCGAAGCCGCTGCATGACGCGGTCATGCCGCTCGAGGACCTGCTACGCGCAATCTCCGAGGACCGCAACGTGACCAACACCGTGGCGCGTTACGATCCGAAGGTCGGCGATGAACTGGTGGCCGACGATCGCAAGACGTGGCGCGTCGAGCGCATCATGCAGAACGGCGACATCGTGCAGTTGCGCTGCACGTCGCAGCCGATGGTGATCTACGTCGCCAAGAAGGATCTCTACAACTATTTTGTCGGGAGAGCGGGGCAGTAGGTCGTCGGTCGTGGGTCGTCGGTAACGGGGGCCTCATCGTTTTTGCGCTACCGCTCCCGGTACCCACGACCTACGACCTACGACCTCAGCATGTCGTCCCTTCGCATCACCGGTGGAACCCTCCGCGGGCGTCGCGTGGCAGTGCCGCCGCATGATGTGCGGCCGACCTCCGAGCGAGCGAGGCAGGGGTACTTCAACATCGTCAGCGAGCGGATCAACGGCGCGCGCTTTCTCGATCTCTTCGCCGGTAGTGGCATCTTTTCGTTCGAGGCGATCTCGCGCGGCGCCGCATCGGCGACCGCCGTCGATCGCGATCGCCGCAGCGCGACGAACATCTCACGCCACGCGGCGGCTTTCGGCGTTCCCGTGCTGACCGTGACCGGCGAGGTTCTCCATGCCTTGAAGCGCCTGCGCGATCCCTTCGATCTCGTCTTTGCAGATCCGCCGTATGACTATGACCACTACGACGACCTGCTCGCTGCGGTCGCCGATCTGCACCTTCGACTGGACGCGATTGTGGCTCTGGAACATCGGCGCCGGAGTGCGCCGTTTCGAGAATCTGTCGGAAAACTCCCGATGTGGCGCCGCGCCGAATATGGAGAAGTGTGGATCACGTTGTTCAGGGCCGAGGCTTTCACAGGAATTGCAGACTGAATTCAGCTTCTACGGAGAATCGATGGAACTAACCTTAGACGAACAGGGCGCCCACACATTGTTCGGAAATCACGACGAAAACCTGCGCATGATCGAGGACGCGTTCGCCGTCAAGATCTCGTCGCGTGGAAACGAGATCTTCGTGCAGGGAAAGGCAGAGAGTATCGCGCCCGTTGAGAAGCTTCTGTCGGAGATGCAACAGCTCATCGGCCAGGGATATCCGATCAAGAAGTCGGATGTGTTCACGAGCGTCCGCGTCCTGCGCGACAAGCCCGACATCAATCTGGTCGACTTCTTCACCGACGACGCGGTAGGCGCGTCGGTCCGTCGCGTCGTCACTCCGCGCAATCTGGCTCAGAAGCTCTATCTGCAATCGATCCAGGACTACGACATCACCTTCGGCATCGGCCCGGCGGGAACGGGGAAGACATTTCTCGCGGTCGCTGCCGCCGCGGCGGCACTGAATGACAAGCAGATCAAACGCATCGTTCTGTGCCGTCCGGCGGTCGAGGCGGGGGAGCGACTCGGCTTTCTTCCCGGCGACATCGCCGAGAAGATCAATCCCTATCTGCGCCCACTCTACGATTCGCTCTACGACATCATCGGCTTCGAGAAAGTCGAGAAGCTGATCGAGAGAAGCATCATCGAGATCGCGCCGCTGGCATTCATGCGCGGCCGCACGCTCAATGACGCGTTCATCATCCTCGATGAGGCGCAGAACACGACGCCCGAACAGATGAAGATGTTCCTCACGCGCCTCGGCTTCGGCTCGAAGGCGGTCGTGACTGGCGACGTCACGCAGGTCGATCTCCCGGAGGGGAAGAAGTCGGGACTCCGCGCGGCGCGGAAAATCCTGGAAGACGTCGAAGGGATCAGCTTCTTCGACTTCACCGACAAAGATGTCGTGCGCCATCCCCTCGTCTCGAAGATCGTCACGGCGTACGACAAGGCAGACAGAGTCAAGAAGGCCGCGCTCGACGCGGCTGAGCAGGCTGCGACGCAGGCAACCCGATCGTGAATGTCGAGGTGACCGGCCACGCCGTTCCGCGGCTGACGCGGCGCGAGATCGGTGCATTCATTCGAAAGATCCTGCTCACGCTGAAGCTCGAAGACGAGATCACCGATGTCTCGGTCGCCTTCGTCGACGATGAGTCGATGAAAAACCTCAACCGCAAGTTCCGGCACAAGAATCGAACAACGGACGTCCTCACGTTTCCGGCCGACGATTCCTATGCTGATCCGCAACGGGAAGGAAAGCCCCTCGGCGACATCGTCATCTCCATCGAACAGGCTCGCCGGCAGGCCGTCAGCGAAAGACACTCACTGGCCACTGAGATTCGATATCTCCTCGTGCACGGTGTACTGCACGCGCTCGGCTATGACCATGAACGCGATCATGGCGAGATGAACGAGTTGGAGGTGGATGTGCGGGAGGCGGTGGGGCTTGAGTGAAGTCCTTGGTCCTTAGTCCTTAGTCCCTGGTCTTTACTAACGACCAACGACTAAGGACAAACGTCAGTCAAAGGCGATGATGCCGTCCTTCCACAGCTTGTAAAAAATCATCAGCGCATCGGCTTCGCGGATCGGGCTGATCTTGATGAGCGATCCGATGTCCCACGTCCCGTTAATGCGCGAGAGGATGAAGCCCTCATTCGGCGTGAAGTTCATCGCCGTGATCTCATCGAGCGACTTGGTCACGCGCGGGATCCGGCTGTCGTGGATACCCTCGTTGCGCAGCTCGCCCATGATCACCGCTTCCGCCCCTTTGATTGCGCTCTTCACCTTCGGGTGGTTCGGATCGAGGTTCTGCGCCGCTTTGAGCAGACGCTGCGTCTTCTCGAAGTCCTTGTTGCGAAGAGCGGTCTGCGCCGCCGTGAGCATGGTGTTGATCTCGTCCGACTCGCTGAAGCCTGCCGTCGGAAACACTGTCTCCTCGACCATCGCTGCCGGACGAGCAGCGCTCACATCTCTCAAGCCGACCAGGCCGCCGCGAATCAGCGGAGCGATCGTCGCGTTGACGATGAACGACCCGGATCGGCTCTCCAGCACGATCTCCGCGATCGTCCGCTTGCCGTCGATCGCGTCGAGGATCGTCGTCTGCGCTTCGTCGAACTCCTCTTCGAACTCGATCGGCTTCTGCTTGATCGGAATGAGCGAGTCGCTCGGAATGACTTCGCGGATGCGCGGCCACTCGTCGACGCGTCGCATCCCTTCCATGATGATGCCGGTGACATCGACCTTCAGCGGCACCATCTCCATCTGCGGCAGCTCGTTGTCGATGAAGTGGAACTCCCCCTCCTTCCAGAGGAAGACGTCGTAGATCTCCTCCTCCGCCTTGAGGCGCATGAGACGAGTGAGATCGTCCTCGTTGATCAGGCCGATCATCACCAGAATCTTGCCGAGAAGGATGCCTGACTGCTGCTGCACCTCCATCGCTTTGCGCAACTCTTCTTCGTTCAGATAGCCGTGGCTCATCAGAAATTGGCCGAGGTATTCGCGCGGATCGTTGGAGGCGGAGGAGATGACGCGGCCGCCGCGGAAAAAGATCTTCTTTTCGACGTCTTTGTTCGCGACCACGAGCGTCCCTGACTTCTGCCCCAGGCTCAACCATTGAAGGAGGTCGCCCGGGAGCATCGTCTTCAGATTTCCGCTGACGCCCATGACGGCAAAGGGTTGTGAATTATACCGTTTGGAAGTTACTGATACGCTTACGCTCGTCATGGCGGAGTTGCCTGTCTATTTCGATGGGACCGCGCTCCGCGAGCGCGGCTTCGATCCGCAACGAGACCTCGGCGCGCCGGGGACGTTCCCCTTCACGCGCGGCCCGCAGCAGTCGATGTACCGAGGCAAGTTATGGACCATGCGGCAGTACGCGGGGTTCTCGACAGCCGCGGAATCGAATCGACGTTACCGATATCTGCTCGAGCGCGGCACGACCGGACTCTCGGTCGCGTTCGATCTGCCGACGCAGATCGGAATGGATTCCGACGATCCGCGCGCCCGAGGCGAGGTGGGCAAAGTGGGAGTGGCGATCGATGCCATCGAGGACATGGAGACGCTGCTCGCCGAGATTCCTCTCGATCGCGTCTCGATCTCGATGACGATCAATGCGCCGGCGTCGATCCTGCTGGCATTGCTGCTCGTCGTCGCGGAGCGGCGCGGCGTCGCGTGGTCGACTCTGAATGGCACGATTCAGAACGACATCCTGAAAGAGTACGCCGCGCGCGGAACGTACATCTTTCCGCCTGCTCCGTCGATACGCATCGTGACCGATATCTTCGATTTCTGCGCGAAGGAAGTGCCGCGCTGGAACACGATCTCGGTCTCCGGCTATCACATCCGTGAAGCCGGTTCGACGGCGGTGCAGGAAGTGGCGTTCACGCTGGCGAACGGGCTCGAATATGTGAAGGCGGCGGTGGCGCAGGGACTGGACATCGATTCCTTCGGGCCGCGCATCTCGTTCTTCTTCAACGCCCACAACGATTTTCTCGAAGAGGTGGCAAAGTTTCGCGCGGCGCGCAAGCTGTGGGCGACGCTGATGCGCGAACGCTACGACCCGAAAGATTCGCGCTCCCTGGCGCTGAGATTTCACGCGCAGACGGCGGGCTCGACTCTCACTGCGCAGCAGCCGGAGAACAATGTCGTCCGCGTCGCCTATCAGGCCATGGCCGCAGTTCTCGGTGGCTGCCAGTCGTTGCACACGAACAGCCGCGACGAGGCTCTCGCCCTTCCGACCGAAGAGTCGGTGAACATCGCCTTGCGGACGCAACAGATCCTCGCGTACGAGACCGGTATCACCAGCACGGCCGATCCGCTCGCCGGCTCCTACGCGATCGAGGCGCTGACACTCGATATCGAGCGCGGCGCGCGCAAGTTGATCGAGCGCGTCGATGAGATCGGCGGCGCGATTGCGGCGATCGAGTCGGGATTCGTGCAGAACGAGATCGGCGAGTCGGCCTATCGCGCGCAACGCGCGGTCGAGGAGAAGAAGAGCATCGTCGTCGGCGTGAACGAATTCACTGAAGACGCGCAGAGCACACTGCCGATTCTCACGATCGACGAGAGTGTCGAGCGAGATCAGATCGCGCGGCTGCAGGAATTCCGTTCGAAGCGCACGCGCGATTGGAGGCGCGCGCTCGTTGCGCTCGATGAAGCCGCCCCATCGAAGAAGAACCTGATGCCTCTCATCGTCGACGCCGTACGCAACGACTGCACGGTCGGCGAGATCGTCGCCACGCTGAAGAAGACATTCGGTGAGCATCGAGAGCAAAACTTCTGATCCGTTCATGCAGGCGGCCATCGAGGAAGCGCAGCTCGGGCTGCGCGAAGGTGGCATTCCGATCGGCTCAGTGATCGTCCATCGCGGCCGGATCATCGGCCGCGGACACAATCGTCGCGTGCAGCACGGCAGCGCGATCCGTCACGGCGAGATGGACGCGCTGGAAAATGCGGGCAGACAGCCGGCGGCTGTTTATCGTGAATCGGTGATCTATACGACCCTTTCGCCGTGCGCGATGTGCAGCGGCGCGATTCTCCTCTACAGCATCCCGCGCGTGGTCATCGGCGAGAACGAAACGTTCCTCGGTGAGGAAGAGTTGCTGCGATCGCGCGGCGTGCTACTGGAAGTGCAAGACAACCCCACGTGCATCCGTTTGATGAAAGAGTTCATGCAAACGCACCCTGAGCTCTGGAACGAGGACATCGGAGAATAGTTACTGTTTAAACTCCTCCATCATCTTCACGAAATCGTTGAAGAGATAGAACGAGTCGTGCGGCCCCGGCGCCGCCTCGGGATGGTACTGCACCGCCACGAGAGGCTCACTCCGATGGCGGAAGCCTTCGAGCGTCTGGTCGTTGAGATTGATGTGCGTGAGCTCGACTTCGCGGTCGCGCAATGAATCGGGATCGACCGAGAACCCGTGATTCTGCGCCGTGATCTCGACGCGTCCGTTGCGAAGGTCCTTCACCGGATGATTGCCGCCGCGGTGGCCGAACTTCAGTTTGTACGTGCGCCCGCCGAGGGCGAGCCCGAGGAGCTGATGTCCGAGACAGATGCCGAAGATCGGAACCTTGCCGATCAGTTGCCGGATGTTGTCCTGCGCATATGTAACCGGCTCGGGATCGCCCGGACCGTTCGATAGCAACACGCCGTCGAAATTTTGCGCGAGGATGTCGCGCGCCGGCGTCTTCGCGGGAAAGACCGTCACTTGACAGTTGTGCTGCGTGAGCTGCCGCAGGATGTCGCGTTTGACGCCATAGTCGTAAACCGCAACACGCCTCTGTGGAGCGCCGCCGCCCTCGGCGGCGAAGGCGTACTTCGAATCCGTCGTCACCCGAACCACCAGATCGAGTCCGCTCATCGACGGCGCGCGCCGCACCTCGGCGAGCAGATCATCGAGCGCGCGCGACTCGGTCGTGATCATCCCGCGCATCGCTCCTTCGTTGCGGATCTTGCGCGTCAGTGCCCGCGTATCGATCCC
>DASYUK010000329.1:0-8797 GCA_036001325.1 Thermoanaerobaculia bacterium | reverse complement strand
TGAGTGCCCGTCTCTTTCCAACCTGCGCAAGAGGAGCGATCCGGCATGTCAGGCCATAGCAAGTGGAGCACCATCAAGCACAAGAAGGGTGCTGCCGATGCGAAGCGCGGCAAGATCTTCACCCGAATCATCAAGGAAATGACCGTCGCCGCGCGACTAGGCGGCGGTGATCCGAACGCCAACCCGCGCCTTCGTGCGGCCGTGGCTGAGGCGAAGGCCAACAACATGCCGAAGGACAACGTCGAGCGCGCCATCAAGCGCGGTACCGGCGAGCTCGAAGGAGCCACGTACGAAGAGATCACGTACGAGGGCTACGGTCCCGGCGGCGTCGCCCTCATGGTCGAGACTATGACCGACAACAGCAATCGCACCACGCCGGAGATCCGCCACATCTTCGAAAAGAACGGCGGGAACATGGGTACGCCCGGTTCGGTTCGTTTCCAGTTCGAGCGCAAGGGTTACTTCACCATCGACAAGAAAGCTGCCGACGAAGACAAACTGATGGAGATCGCGCTCGAAGCGGGGGCCGACGATCTGCGCTCCGACGATCCCGATATTTTCGAGATCTACACTTCACCCGAGAACTTTGAACACGTTCGGCAGGCGCTGGAGAAGAACAAGATTCCGACGCTCGAGGCCAAGCTCGGACAGATCCCGACGAACTACGTGAAGCTCGACGAAAACAAGGCCAAGCAGATGATGCGGCTGATGGAGATGCTCGACGACCACGACGACGTGCAGAACGTCTGGTCGAACTTCGACATCCCCGAAGAGTTGATGGAGACGGCGTAATGCGCGGCAGCCTTCTGGCTCTCGCGCTCTTTGCCGCTGTTCCGTCCAATCTGGTTGTCGAGAACGTTCCCGATTTTCCGCCGCCGCTCGTGGAGAAAATCCGTCCGTACCTCGATTACCGCACCGCTGCGCTGCAGGACTGGAATCCGAATCGCGTCGAAGCGCTGATCACGACGCGCTTCGCCGAAGCCACGCAACTTCACGTCGTGAAGATGCCCGGAGGCGATCGAAGACAGATCACTTTCTTCCCGGATCGTGTCGCCAGCGGCGTATATCGCCCGCACGACGGCAATACGATCGTTCTGGAAAAAGATATCGGCGGAAACGAGTTCTATCAGTTCTACAGGCTCGACGTTCCAACCGGCGACATCACGCTTCTCACCGATGGCAAGTCGCGCAATCTTCTCAATGCGTGGTCGCGCGACGGAAAGTGGCTCGCGTATTCATCGACGAAGCGCAACGGCAACGATACCGACATCTGGCTCATGGATCCGTCGAACCCGCAGAGCGCGAAGATCGCTCTGCAGGTCGAAGGCGGAGGCTGGTTCGCCACCGATTTCTCGCGCGACAACTCGAAGATGCTCGTCGTGAACGAAGTGTCCGCGAACGAGTCCTACATCTATCTCGTCGATGTGGCCGGCGGCGCGAAGACTCTGCTGACGCCGAAGGGTAGCGTGCCCGTCGCCTATTCGGGCGCACGTTTCTCCGCCGATGACGCCGACATCTTCTTCACTTCTGATGAAGGTTCCGAGTTCCAGCAGCTCGTGCGCATGCACCTTGCCGACCGCGCGAAGGAGGTCATCACGCACGAGAAGTGGGACGTCGATAGTTTCCGGCTCGATGAGCAACGCGCGCGCATCGCGTACACGACGAACGAAAACGGCGCGGCGATCCTGCATATCAGTGATACGACGGGACGGGAGATCATGCGGCCCAAGCTTCCGTACGCCGTCATCGATGGCCTCCGCTGGCACCCGAACGGACACCTCCTCGGATTCACGATGACGTCGGCGAAATCGCCGGCCGATGTATTCGCGCTCGACGTCGATACCGGAAACGTACAACGCTGGACCGAAAGCGAGACCGGCGGTCTGAATCCGCAGCGCAACGCCGAGCCGCAGCTCGTGACGATGAAGAGCTTCGACGGAACGCAGATCTCGGCCTTTGTCTATCGTCCCGATCCGGCGAAGTTCCCTGGCAAACGTCCGGTGATCGTCAATATTCATGGTGGTCCGGAAGGGCAGAGCCAGCCGGTCTTTCTCGGACGCAACAACTACTGGATCAACGAGCTCGGCATCGCGCTCGTCTATCCGAACGTGCGCGGATCGACGGGCTACGGTAAGTCCTATCTCGCCAGCGACAACGGCTTCAAGCGCGAAGACACCGTCAAGGACATCGGCACCGTCATCAACTGGATCAAGAGCGATCCAAGCGTCGACGGCGATCACATCGGCGTCTACGGCGGCAGTTACGGCGGCTACATGACGCTGGCCACGGCGACGCACTACAACGATCAGATTCGCGCCGCGGTCGATGTCGTGGGCATCTCGAATTTCCTGACGTTCCTGCAGAATACATCCGGCTATCGCCGCGATCTGCGCCGCGTCGAATACGGCGATGAGCGCGATCCGAAGATGCACGACTTTCTGCAGCAGATCTCGCCGATGACGAGCGCGTCGAAGATCTCGAAGCCGCTCTTTGTCATCGCCGGCTTCAACGATCCGCGCGTGCCGTGGACCGAAGGGCAGCAGATGGTACAGACGGTACGCAGCAGCGGCGCGCCGGTATGGTGGCTGATGGCGAAAGATGAAGGCCACGGCTTTGCGAAGAGAAGCAATCAGGACTTCCAGTTCATCGCCATGACGATGTTCTGGCAGCAGTTCCTTCTCCCTACGGGAGAAGGTGCCGCGTAGCGGCGGATGAGGGGCGCGCAAGTCGCGAGTAACACGCCCCTCACCCGGCGCTGCGCGCCACCCTCTCCCGTTGGGAGAGGGAAATCACGATCGCGGCGGTCAGCGCCAGGCCTGCGCCGACCGCGAACGCCGCGCGCTGCGACACGTGCTGATAGATCTCGCCGAAGATCAGTGAGCCGGCGAGCACGCCCAGGCCGCTCACGAGATAGTAAATACCGAAGCTTTTCCCGCGAATCTCCGCAGGCACGAGATCGCTGATCAGCGCGCGCTCCGCTCCCTCGCTGAAGACGAACGGCAGAGCATAAAAGACGAAGAGCGCAAAGAACGTCGTCACGCTCTGCGCGAACGGGAAAAAGAAGTACGTGACGGCATAAAGGGTCCAGCCGATGCCGACGACATAGCGGCGCGGCATGCGATCGGATAACGCGCCTCCGTGCGTCGACAGCAGAGACTTGACCACATGATGCGCGGACCAGAGCAGCGGAAGCAGCGCAGTGGAAACGCCCGCAGCGTGCGCCTGCAGGAGCAGAAACGCATCACTGGAGTTCGCGAGCGAGAAGAGCGCGATGGCGAAGATGACGTGGTTGAACGAGCGCCCGAGTGTAGCGGCGGGCTTCAGCCCGCCGTCCGGCGCACTGAAGTGCGCCGCTCCACGCTCCGGTTCCTTCAGCAAGACCAGCAGCAGCACCACCGCGATCGCGCCAGGGATCACGGCGATGTAGAACATGTGCCGCATCGTGACGCCCATGCCGCTGAGGAGCAGCGTCGCGAACAATGGACCGAGCACTGCCCCCGTATGATCCATCGCACGATGAAAGCCGTACGCGCGGCCGCGCTGGCCCGGTGGCGTGACATCGGAGATCATCGCGTCGCGCGGGGCGGAGCGAATCCCTTTGCCTGTGCGATCGATCAGGCGCGCGGTCAACACCGTGACCCACGCCGCCGCCCCGCCGATCAGCGCGCGTGACGCCGCGGCCAGCGCGTACCCAGTCGCAATGATCGGCTTGCGATGCCGCATTCGATCCGACCACGAACCGGCGACAAACTTCAGGATCGACGCCAGCGCGTCGGCCGCCCCTTCGATCAATCCGACGATGACCGCGCTTCCGCCGAGAGTCGTGGTGATAAAGATCGGCAGTAGCGGATAGATCATCTCGCTCGCGGCGTCGTTCAGCAGCGAGACGACGCCGAGGAGGATGACCTGGGGACGAAGTTTGCGGTCAGCCATGGAAGAAGGATGAAGGATGATGAACGCAAAACCTCATCCTTCATCCTTCATCCTTCATCCTTTCGTACAATACGCGCCACTTTTCCGGCTAGGAGCACACATGCAGATCAAACACGTCGGCGTCCTCGGCTGCGGTCTGATGGGATCAGGCATCGCGCAGGTCGCGGCACAAGCGGGGTACGACACGACGGTCGTCGAGGTCGAGCAGAAGTTTCTCGACAAGGGAATCTCCGGGATCGACAAGAGCCTCGGCAAGTTCGTCGAGAAGGGAAAGCTGACCGCGGCCGACAAAGAGGCGTGCCTGTCGCGTCTCAAGGGATCGACGTCGCTGAAAGATCTCGCGCAATGCGACATCGTCGTCGAGGCGATCACCGAGAATCCTCAGATCAAGAAGGAGACCTATATGGCGATCGACTCGATCGTGAAGAAGGACGCGATCTTCGCGTCGAATACTTCGTCGCTCACGATCACGGAGCTGTCGATGGCGACCGCGCGTCCGAAGCAGTTCGTCGGACTCCACTTTTTCAATCCCGTTCCGCTGATGAAGCTCGTCGAGGTCGTGCGCACGATCCTCACCAGCGATCAGGCTTTCCACACCGCGTACGAATTTGCGAAGTCGCTCGGCAAGGAGCCGGTAGCGTGCCGCGACAACTCCGGCTTCATCGTCAATCGACTGCTCGTGCCGTATCTCCTCGACGCCATTCGTGCCTATGAGGAGGGTGTCGGTTCGATTGAAGACATCGACAAGGCGATGCAGCTTGGCTGCGGATATCCGATGGGACCATTTACGCTGCTCGACTTGGTCGGCCTCGACACGACCTACTACATCACGCAGGTGATGTTCGAGGAGTATCGTGAGAAACGCTTCGCCTCGCCGGCGCTGCTGCGGAAGATGTTCCTGGCGGGACGATTCGGCAGAAAGAGCGGCGCGGGTTTCTATGACTATTCAGGCGAGAAGCCGAAGGTATTCGACGATGGCCTACGAAAACGTTAAGACCGAAATTCGCGACGGAATCCTCTTCGTCACGGTCGATCGACCCAAAGTTCTCAATGCGCTCAATGCGGTCACCGTCGAGGAGATCGGGCGCGTCTTTGCGGACGCGCGCAACGATCAGGCGGTCAAGTGCGTCATCGTGACAGGCGCTGGGGAGAAGGCGTTTGTCGCCGGCGCCGATATCAACGAGCTGGCGACCATGACGCCCATCACCGGCAAGTTCGTCTCCGAGCAGGGGCAGAACGTCTTTCTGCAGATCGAACGCTTCCCGAAGCCGGTCATCGCCGCGATCAACGGCTTCGCTCTCGGCGGCGGCTGCGAGCTGGCCCTGGCGTGCCACATCCGCATCGCGTCGGAGAAAGCACAGATCGGATTGCCCGAAGTCACGCTCGGCATCATTCCCGGCTACGGCGGCACGCAGCGTATGGTGCGGCTTCTCGGAAAAGGAAAAGCGTTCGAGCTGGTGTGTAGCGGCGATCGGATCAGCGCCGCCGACGCAGAAAGAATCGGCCTCGTGAACAAAGTCGTTCCCGCCGATCAACTCATGAGCGCGGCCGAGGAGATGGCAAAGAGGATCGCGGCGCGGTCGCCGGTGGCGGTGCGCGCGGCGATCGAGGCGATCAACCGCGGCAGCGACATGCCCTTCGACGAAGGGCAGACGTTGGAGGCGACGCTCTTCGGCCTTCTCTGTGCAACGGAGGACATGAAGGAAGGGATGAAGGCGTTTCTGGAGAAGCGGCCGGCGAAGTTTCCGGGGCGATAATACAGGCGTGTTTGAAGATCTGATCTACGACTGGAACCTCGCGGTCGAGCAGCCGCAGCGGCCGAAGCGCCGCGTCGAGTTCGACGACGAGACGCTGCGCGACGGACTGCAATCGCCGTCGGTGACCGATCCGAAACTCGAAGAGAAGATCGAGATCCTTCACTTCATGAACGACATCGGCATCGACAATGCCGATATCGGTCTGCCCGGCGCCGGCCCGCACGTGCAGCGAACGGTCGAAGCGCTGGCGCGCGAGATCGTCACGAAAAAGTTGGGCGTCTATCCGAGCGCCGCCGGTCGCACGCACGAGAACGATGTTCGACCGATCATCGACATCTCGCAGCGCGTCGGCATCGCGATCGAAGCCGATCTCTTCATCGGCTCGTCGCCGATTCGACAGTTCACCGAAGAGTGGGACATCGACTGGATTGCCGAGCAGTCGTCGAAAGCGGTCCGCTTGGCCACCGAGAATGGCATCCCGGTCATGTATGTGACCGAGGACACGACGAGGGCGAAACCGGAAGACATCGAGAAGCTTTACACCGCGGCGATCGACGCCGGCGCGAAGCGCATCTGCATCGCCGACACGGTCGGTCACGCCACGCCGTGGGGTACACGCAACCTCGTGCACTTCGTCCGATCGATGGTGGATCGCTTGAATCCGGAAGTGAAAGTCGACTGGCACGGACATCAGGACCGCGCGCTCGGCATCATCAACTGCATCGCCGCGCTCGAAGCGGGGGCCGATCGCGTGCACGGTTCGGCGAGCGGTATCGGCGAACGCGTCGGTAACACGCCGATCGATCTCCTGATGGTCAACTTGAAACTGATGGGATGGATCGACAACGATCTGACGAAACTCCACGACTATGTGAGATTCGTTTCCAAGGTGACACACGTGCCGCTGCCCGACAACTATCCCGTGTTCGGGCGCGACGCATTCCGCACGGGCACGGGCGTGCATGCGGCGGCCATCATCAAAGCGCGCAAGAAGGGAAGCGAATGGCTCGCCGACCGCGTTTACTCCGGCGTCCCGGCAGGCATGTTCGGCCTGCAGCAGATCATTGAAGTCGGTCCAATGAGCGGCCTTTCGAACGTCATCTACTGGCTGGCGGCTCACGAATACCCGCAGGAAGAGACGTTGGCCAGGGATATTTTTCAGCTCGCGAAGTCGACGAACCGAGTGCTGACCGACGATGAGCTGCATGCAGCCGTAAAACGTTGGCAGGAGACTCAGCACTCAGCACTCAGCACTCAGCACTGAAGCCCGGCCCGAGTGGCGGAATAGGCAGACGCAGTGGACTCAAAATCCACCGCCCTTCGGGGCATGCCGGTTCGAGTCCGGCCTCGGGCACCATCAAACATCAACCATGCGCCGAACTCTCATCGCTGTTCTCATCCTGCTGGGCACTTCATCGACATTCGCGGCGTCGAAGCATTTCATCCTTTCGCCGCAGCGACTGCTGAATGAACAGGAGCAGGCCGATCTCTCGAAGCGCGGACTGGTCATCGAGCAACCGTTGTCGAACGGTCGCTACCTCGTGCGCATCGCAGATGACGCCACCGTCGCTGATGACGATCCGCGCATTCGCACTCTGACACCGCTCAGTGCGAACCTGAAGCTGCATCGCACCGCAGTGCGTGAGGTCGCGAGCGGCAGGCCGTACGCGCGTCTCCACGTCCTCTTTCACGACGACGTTGCGTTCGAAAGCGCGAAGGAAGCGATCGAAGCCGCCGGCGGCTCATTGACAGAGCCGCTGCAGCACGATTTTCATGAGCCACGGCGCATCTCTGCGCGCATCGCGTCGTCATCGGTGTCGACGCTGGCTGCCGACGAGCGCGTTCTTCTCGTCTACGGTCCGATGAATCTGCAGAAGGAGCCGGAGAACGCGGTCGCGGCCCAGGAGTCGAACGTCACGCCGCTTTTCACGGCGCCGTACAACCTGAGCGGTCAGGGCGTTACGTTGTCATACTTCGAGCTGGGACAGGCGGATGCAACGCATCCCGAATTCGGCGGACGTTTGACCACGCACATCACTGCGCAGGGGGATCGCGATCACGCGACGCACGTGGCCGGCACGATGATCGCCTCGGGCATCGATCCGGCGGCGAAGGGCATGGCTCCCGCCGCGACACTTCATGAATTCGACGCCAACGACGACAATTTCCTCGATCTCAAGCTGAAGCTGCCGAATTTCTCGGCGTTGGCGGACAACAACTCCTGGGGGTACATCCTCGGCTGGTGCAGGACCGGCACTCAGTGTTCAGGGAAGTGGGTCTGGGAAGATAACGATCTGTATTACGGCGGATACGACACGCTGGTCACCGCACCGCTCGACAAGATCACGCGCACGGCCGGCGTTCTGATGGTCCACTCGGCCGGCAACGACGCGACGAAACTCGGACCGCTGGCGGCACCGTTCTCTCACTCCCATTTCAACGAGGATGGGTCGAAGGTGATCGATGGCTACTGTTACTCGGCCGACGGCAGCGGCAACGATTGTCCGGCGCCGACATGCACCACGGGATCGAGCTTCTGCGAGACTGTCCGCCATCCACAGATCACCAGTCTCCTGCCGGCGCCGTGGGTCTCCATCGGTTTGACCGCCGCCGCGAAGAATGTCATCGCCGTCGGCGCGGTCAGCACCACGAAGCAGATCGGATCGTTCAGCTCGCGTGGCCCGACGCGCGATGGACGCGTGAAGCCAGATCTGGTGACAAAGGGCATCGACACATATTCAACAGTGCCGAACAACAGCTACACGACGATGAATGGGACATCGATGGCGGCGCCGGTCGTCACTGGAACCGCCGCTCTGCTCGTCGAGCAGTGGCGCCGCACGTTCGGCGGAGCGAATCCAACCCCCGCCGCGCTGAAGACACTGATGATCGCGACCGCGGAGGATCTCGGCAATGCCGGTCCCGACTACACGTACGGCTTCGGTCTCTTGAACGCGAAAGCCGCGGCCGACACGATCATCATGGATGCCGCGCAGGGACGCCGCATCAAAATCGACAAGCTCGCGACGTCCGAGAAGATTGAGATTCCGGTCACCGTCACGTCGACGCAGAACTTGCGCGTGGTCCTCGGATGGAGCGATCCCGAA
>DASYUK010000328.1:0-2139 GCA_036001325.1 Thermoanaerobaculia bacterium | reverse complement strand
ACCGCGCCGCCCGTCATCGACGCGAATCTTGATGATCCTGCGTGGCAAAAGGCTCCTGAGTTCACCGACTTCACGCAGCACGATCCCGATGACATGAAGCCGCCGACGATGCGCACGAGCGTGCGCATCGTTTACGACGTCGCGGCGATCTACTTCGGCGCGAAGATGAGCGATCCTCATCCGCCCAACGCGCGGCTCTTCCGCCGGGATGAATTCGGGCAGAGCGACTTTCTATCGATCAACATCGATCCGCAGCTCGACCGCCTCTCCGGCAACGCGTTCACCGTGACGCCGGCGAACGTGCAACTCGACACGGTGCTCTACAACGACATCGGTGAAGACGGGAGCTGGGACGGCGTGTGGGAGTCGGCGACGAAGATCGTTGCGGATGGGTGGGTGGCGGAAGTGCGCGTGCCGTTCTCGCAGCTTCGGTTCCCCGACAAACCTGTGCACGTCTGGGGAATCAACATCACGCGTCGCACCCTCCGCAACAATGAGTGGGTGCGCATCGTCAACACGCCCAAAGGCGAGACCGGTTTCGTCTCGCACTTCGCCGACATCGTCGGCATCGAAGGCATTCACCGCGGACGGCCGGTGGAGATCGTGCCGTACACGGTGGCGCGCTCGGACATTCGCACGCGCGTGAACCGAGAGGATCCGCTCGTCGCGCGCCGCGACGCGCGCGCCGACGGCGGCGTCGATCTCAAATACGCGCTCACCTCCAGCCTTACGCTCACCGGCACGATCAATCCCGACTTCGGGCAGGTCGAAGTCGATCCTGCCGTTGTCAATCTCAGCCAGTTCGAGACGTTCTATCCCGAGAAGCGACCGTTCTTCACCGAAGGGCTCAACATCTTTCGCTTCGGCGACACCCCCGCGCCGAGCCATTTCAATTTCTTCTTCGCGCCGAGCCTCTTCTACACGCGTCGCATCGGACGCGCGCCGCAAGGATCGATCGACGCTGACTACGTCGACTCTCCAACCGAGACCACGATCCTCGGCGCCGCGAAGCTGACGGGAACGCTGGCCGGCGGATGGTCGGTCGGCGTCCTCGATGCGCTGACCGACACAGAGCGCGCGCGCTTCGTCGACGGCGCGGAGTCGGGACGACGACAAGTCGAGCCGATGACGAACTACTTCGTCTCGCGCATGACGAAGACGATCGGGCCGGCATCGCGCGTCGGGTTCATGTTCACGGCGGTGAATCGAAGATTGGGTGATGATCTGTTGTCATTGCGACGATCGGCGCTCACTGGCGGCGTTGACGGCTACACGAGCTTTCGCGACAAGGCGTGGATTCTCGAAGGCTCACTGTTCGGCTCGCGCGTGAGCGGCAGCGCCCAGGCGATCGCGGTGACGCAACAGGCCCCGGCGCGGTATTACCAGCGGCCCGATGCGCATCACATCCGTTTCGAGCCGGCGCGCACGTCGCTCACCGGATGGGGCGGGACGGCCATGATCTCGAAAGCGAACGGCCTCTGGCGACCGATCTTCGAGGTGCAGACGTACTCGCCGGGATTCGAGACGAACGACATCGGCTTCATGCAGCGCACCGACATCATCTCGACACACGCGGTGATGCAGTACGTCAATCAGAATCCGACGAAGCGCTTCCGCGAGCGCAATCTCTGGTTCGGAGCGTGGCAGAATCGAAACTTCGACGGCGATACGATCGAGCGCGGTTTCTTCGCCGACTGGTTCGTGACGACGCAGAATTACATCAAGCCGCGCGCGGCGCTGTTCATCGCGCCCGGCGCACTCTCCGACCGTCTGACGCGCGGCGGGCCTCTCGTGCGCACTCCCTTTTCCTGGAGCTCCAACCTCAGTGTGGAGACAGACGATCGCCAGAAGTTTTCGGTCGAGATCTCCTCGCATCTCGAGGGAGCTCGCGATCACTCGTACGCGCGCAACATCGGGATCGAGCTGACGGCGCGCCCGGCATCGAATCTGCGGTTGACGGTCGAGCCGTCACTGAATCGCTCGCACGATTTCACGCAATACGTGACAGTGCTCAACGGCCGCTACGTGTTTGCCGACATCGAACAGCATTCCTTCGAGATCGGCACGCGCGCCGACTGGACGCTCAGCTCTCGTCTCTCGTTCCAGCTCTACGCGCAGCCTTTCATCGCTTCAGGCGAC
>DASYUK010000327.1:0-1670 GCA_036001325.1 Thermoanaerobaculia bacterium | reverse complement strand
GTGCGCGCGGGGAAGGATCAGATTCCGAAGCTCAACGAGTCGATTGCGACTTTCGTTCAACGCGCCGTCGAAGTCAACGCGCCGATCACGTTGATGATCCATCCCACGGGGCCTCACGGATTCGACAATCAGACGGACGATCGGCGGACGAAGGAGATCATCCGGACCGTACTCGACTTCATGAAGTGGCACCTGGGAAAAGTGTAGCGGCGGGCTTCAGCCCGCCGTCGGCGCACTGAAGTGCGCCGCTACACTAACGTCAGTCGCGACGCCAGGCGCATCGCGTCGAACTTGCGCCTGAGCGAGTCCATGTCGATGCGCGCTTCGTTGCGCGTGCACAGCAGGTGAATCGCGTCGCGGAGCTTTTCCTCCGCACCGTCGATTTCCAGCCCCGCATGAAACTCGCGACCCATCGGCGACGGCTTGCACCACGCCACCTTCGCTGTGACTTCGATCGGACCCATCTCCTCGTCGACCTGGAACCGGAGCACACGCGTGTATCCGATGCCGATCCGCCGGATCGTCGCCAGGCGTACGCCGCGCACGGAGAGATCGATGATCGACACCGGCGCGATGTCGCCGAAACTGCCGGTCAGCGGCGCGGTGATGCGATAGCGATCGTGACTGCGCAGCTCTTCGATCCGAACAGCGCGGCCGAGGCTATGAAGGTCTTGAAGGAGTTGTTCGATCGCATCGCTCGGCTGGTCGAACGCCACGCCGGCGAGGTAGCCATCGTAATCGGCGGCGAAATTCAACGCGTCGACCTGGCACCACAGCACGGTCGCCCTCAAGTGGATCGTGTCGATCGTCAGATCGATCGCCGTGCCGGGCTCGATCGGAGAGGCGAGCTCCAGCCGACCGCCTTTCACGCCGAGGTCGACGATGCGAACGGGCCGGCCATTGGATAGACCGGGCAGAGTTGGATCGAGGAAGTATCGCGGAACCGTGCGTTGCTCTTTGCTCATCCATTCCGATATACGACATCGACGTCAACCGAACAGGAACGGGGCGAGAGAAGGGCGTCAATGTGCGGCCGCTGCGGCGGCCAGCGCTTCGTCAGGGATGACCGCCCGCTCCGGCCATCCGCGCCGCTTCACCTCGGCAAACGTCATGAGGGAGTTCGCGTAAAAATCGCGCAATAGAAGTTCCGCGGGATTCCAGCGCCATCCGCCGACAACCACATCGATGAGGTGCCGGAAGACCAGGATGTCGCGCGCGGCGTGCCAGATCTCGACCGCCGATTTCTCGCGAGTCAGCCACACGCGATGAGCCCAGCGCTCACGATACTTTCCGATCTCCTCGATGATGCGCTGCTCCGCGATCTCGTTTGCTTCCGGGTGATCGGCGAAGATGCGCGCCACCAGCGGTACGGGTGTGATCGGCAGGGCATCGGAGATCTCATTCATGATCAGGTCGGTGAGCTGCTGCAGTTCCGGTTTGCGCTGTTCGAATTCGGCCGCGAGGATCGATGGGTGGTCGCGCACGAAGTCGTCGACGGAGATCGGGTCGCCGAACGTCACCACGGCGTATCCATAGCGCTTGAACCGTCGAAAGAGGCTGCGCAGTGAGTTCTTGAAGAGAAACTGCGATGTCGTGCGCAGCTTTTCCATCTTCGTGGCGCGATCCTCGCGGCCGAGGAGCTCATCGGTGAGATTGCGATCTTCGAGAAC
>DASYUK010000326.1:0-1576 GCA_036001325.1 Thermoanaerobaculia bacterium | reverse complement strand
TCCGTCCTTGATGAAGAGCGGCACGCGGATCTCCATCCCGGTCTCGAGCGTGGCCACCTTCGTCACGCTGCCGCTCGCGGTGTCGCCGCGTGCGCCTGGTTCGCTGGAGGTCACTCTCAGCTCCACGTGCGGCGGGAACTGAAGGCCGATCGGCTTCCCGTTATAGGTCTGGATCTGGACGATGACGTTGTCCGCGAGCAGCAGTCGATCGTCGCCAACGATGTCGGGGCTGAGCGTGATCGTCTCGAAGGTCTCCTGGTCCATGAAATGATGGCCGGAGCCGTCGGAGTACGAGTAGGACGCAGACATCATGGCGAGGTCCGGCTCGCTGAACTTCTCGCCCGCCTTGAAGGTCCGGTCGAAGACGGCGCGTGTGAGCAGGTTCCGCATCTTGACGCGCACGAGCGTCTGCCCGCCGCGGGCCGTGGGTCTGGACACCTCGACATCGAGGCAGTGGTACGGTGCGTTCTCGTACTCGATGTACATCTTCCGCTTGATCTCAATCGCTTCAATCAGGCTCGCCATAGTGGTCTCGGCGACGGCTATCGATACCGCGGCACGGACGAATCCACGAGCTGGGACCAGGCGTCGATCCCGCCCTCCAGATTGTAGAGATTCCGGAACCCGTGGCCGAGAAAGTATTCCGCCGCGGCCTGGCTGCGGATACCGTGATGGCACTGAAACACGATCGCCGTGTCTCGATCCATCTCTAGCAGCTCGTCATGGAAGGCCTGGTCGAGCAGCCGCGAGCCGTCGAGCTTCGCGACGAACCGCTCGTCCTCGGTCCGCACGTCGACGAGCTCGAACGTTTGACCGCTCTCGATCATCGCCTTGAGTGCAGGCGCGGAGAGCTGACGAACATGGGGCGGTTCGTTGCGATCGTCGTCGTGCGCTGTCATGCGGGTATGGTCTCGAACGCGACGTGAAAATCTCGTGGGTCTGGAATCGAGAAGTTGAGCTTTTCGAATCCGATGACCTGTCCCGTCGCGTCCTTCATCAGAATCACTTCGTCGCCCGTCTCCTCGCAGACGTATTCCCGGGAGCTATCCTCAAACCAGACCGTTAGCGTGTGGCCTTCGCGGTCGTAGAACACTTTCACTTCGGCCATACTCGTCTGCCTTCCTTGATAGCGTCTGTCGGATATGCAGTGATCAGGAACCCGTTCGTCTCTGTCTCTTTCGCTACCGCGCAGACCCAGCGTTTGATCCGTTCGGCTTTGTAGAACATGAATACCTCGACGTCGGAGCGACTTTCTCGAACTTCGTCGGGAGCTTCCAGCGCTGCCCTCACGTCGGCCTCGCGACCCACCATCACTGGATGCTTCGTGGTGACAATCAACTCCCATCGTTCACGAGTCACGCGAACTCGAAAGCCGAGCGGCGTCGTGACCTCGAACAGCAGCTCCTCACTCATGCTCGTCGTCGGTTCGCACATATACGAGCTCGAACTTCTGACCGATGTCGATCATCGCCTTGAGCGCGGAGCAGCCCCAACGGAAAGTTCTCGTCCAGCAAACGTTCACGATGCCTGGCGGACGGCCGGCGGCAGGTGCGCAGCAACGTGCGCGACGTACGAC
>DASYUK010000325.1:0-8414 GCA_036001325.1 Thermoanaerobaculia bacterium | reverse complement strand
GGAGGAAAAAGAGCCGAAGCTGTTCGCGTAGAATGCGCGCCCATGAATCAGCCTCAGCGTATTTCCGTCGCGCAGTACGGGATCGGTCCGATCGGTGCAGAGATCGCCCGCCTGCTGCTGACCAAGCCGTGGGTCAAGCTCGTCGCCGCCGTCGACATCGACCCGAAAAAAATCGGCCGTGACGTCGGCGAAGTGATCGGTCTTAAAAAGGAAGTCGGAGTGAAAGTCACCGCCGAACTGCAGACGAAAGCCGACGTCGTCTGTCACTCCACAGGATCACGTCTTCGGGAAGTATCAGGACAACTGAAATCGCTGCTCGAGCGCGGCTCGCATGTCGTCTCGACGTGCGAGGAGCTGTCGTTCCCGCTCGACAAGAAGATCCGCGAAGAGCTCCAGCAAGTGGCCCGCTCCGCCAACGTCACCCTCCTCGGCACCGGCGTGAATCCCGGCTTCGTGATGGACAAACTGCCGCTGACGATCACCTCGGTGTGTCAGGAGGTGAAGCAGGTCGACATCATCCGCATTCAGAACGCGTCGACCCGACGCGAGCCGCTGCAGCGCAAGGTTGGGGCGGGTATGACGAAGGAGGAATTCCGCGCCGCCGTCGACTCCGGCAAGATCAAGCACATGGGACTCAAAGAATCATTGATGATGGTCGGCAACGGTCTTGGCGCCGATTTCGAGAGCGTGACCGACGAGAAGATCGAGCCGATCGTCGCCGACCGCGAGATCACGACGCAATATCTGAAGGTGGCGAAAGGGCAGGTCGCCGGCGTGCACCAGACGATTCAGGGCCGCGGCAAGATCAATGTGAATCTCGAGCTGCGGATGTACGTCGGCGCGGAAGACGTCGCCGCCGATCGGGTCATCGTGAAGGGCGTGCCCGACGTCGAGATGGAGATCAAGCACGGCGTGCACGGCGACCGCGCCACCGCGGCGATGGTCGTTAACTCGATCCCGCGCGTCGTGCAGGCGCGCCCCGGTCTGCTGACGATGGACGATATTCCAGTCAGCTTCCGGTGATCACTTCTTCTTCGCGCGCTTCTGCATGTGCGCGATCACGCTCTTGCTCACGCCACCCTTGGCGAGCGTGATCAGCGCATTCGGCGATGTGTCGAACGCGACATCGTCCGCGTCATCGATCGCCAGCATCAGATTCTCGTCGGTGAGACCGGCCTTGGCCATGTCGATCAGCGTCTGATTCGTCATGCGGTGGACGACAGGCGCCTCGCCTGTCCGGACAGCCGAGGGCGGCTGTCCCCCACCGGTGTGCTTCCCTGTGGTCCAGGCCTCATATCCGGCGAGGCTCCCCTGCGCGCGCGCCATCGGCGCACCGATTCGCGACGAGAGGATGCTGTTGTACTCCTCGCTGAAGATCTTTTCGCCCGGGTTGGACTGAATCGCGGTCTGATAATGATTGACCGCTTCGCGCAGCAGCTCTGTCGCGCGGTGCGCGTCGTCCGTGCTGTACGCGATACCTTCCTTCGCCACGGCGAGCGCGTACTGCCGGTACGCCTCCTGAGATTGATTCCGATTTTCCGGCACCGCCTGCACCGCAGCGAGATAGCGATCCCATGAATTGCTTTCGGCGAGCGGGATGTACGCCTCAAAACTTCCCTTCGGGACGATCACGAACACGCGATCGTGAGTGGGAACGAGGCGCGCGCCGACGGTCGTCGCGGCGCGGTGCATGAGATCGTCTTCGACTTTCGCCGGCGTCGCCGAATCCTTCCCCTCGTCGTATTTCTTGCTGAACTCGTCCTTGAGATCGCCGGAGTCGATGACTTTCCCATTCTTATCGAGGATGTCGTACGTGCCGGTGAGCGATGCTTTGAGCACCTTCACGTTTTTCGTGACCGGCACGTAGTCCCACACATCCTTCGTCTCGTAGCGATTCTTTTTGCTGTTCCACTCCTGTTTCGTACCGACTTTCCGATATTCGGTTTCTTCCTTCGTCTCCCACGTCTCGTGCGAGTCGAGGCGATCGACCGCGAGTTTGATGGTGATCTCCGGCTTGTCGGTGGTCGCGAGTGTACCGGCGCCCGCCAGCAGCACCTCTTCGGTGTAACGCTTCAGCGTCGCCGCGTCATCAGCCTCTTTCGAACGATCGCTCGCCGCCGTCACTTTGACGCGGCGCGCAGGCGTGTTCAACGCCGGCGCCTTCGTCCGGTTCATCGTGATCGATTTCTTGCTGAAGCCGAAGCCTTCACGCCCCTCGGCGGTCGTAAAGACACCTATGGCAATTGCGAGAAGGAACGCCGTTTTTCGCATGCCGCGTATTGTACGAGGTCGTGGGTCGTAGGTCGTAGGTACCGGGGGCCTCAGCGCCAAAAGGCCCACGGTACCCACGACCTACGACCTACGACCTGTACCGAACATCGATCACCTTGCGGACGATATCCTTGGCCGCGTTCGGCAGACCCTGCACCTGCGTCAGCACATCGTTGAAGGCCTGCGACTCGCCTCCCCACTTGAAGCATTCGGCGCAGCGGGGAAGCTGCGACAAGTCGCGCCGTTCGAACGCGGCCTGCATCGCCGCGAAGCGATCGCTGTCGATGATCTCGCGCAGCGAATGCGTCTTGAGGTCGCCCATCACCTGATCGCCGTGTGCGTCGTAGCAGCAGTGCGTCACGCGGCCATCGGCGAAAACCACGACCCACGTGAAGAACGCCCCCTGCACGCAACCATAGAACTTGCCGTGCAGGTCGGTCTCTTCGTTGACGTCGAGCGCCTCACACGTTTTCTCGATCACGCGCGCGTTGCGGTAGTGCCGGAGATCGAAGAGCTGCCGGAAATCATCGATCGTCTCGTCGAGTGTGAGCCGCGAGCGCATCTTCTGAATCTCGATGCGAATCGGATGACCTTTGGCCTGCACGAGAAACTTCTTCGTGAGGTCGACGAGCTTCTCGAAGTCGCCGCCGGTGCGGAGCTGCGGATAGACCTTCGGATTCACCGAGTCGACGCAGATGCGGATGCGCTTGAGCGGCGTCGCCAGCAGCTTTGCTCCGATTTCTTCTGTCAGGACGAGACCGTTTGTGCTGAGACTCGCTTCCGGAAAAAGGCGGATCGCATCGTCGATGCGCGAGTACAGCAGCGGCTCCCCCATCTCGTGCAGCCACTTCAGACGGAGTCCCAAGCCGTGGATCTCACGTTCGGCGCGCTCGACGAGCGGCCAGGCCATGTCTTCGTACGGGCGGCGGAGCACGGGCAGCGGGCACATGCCGCAGCGCAGGTTGCACTTCGAGGTCAGCTCCAGGCCGACCTTGATCCTCGAGGGGTTGAAATTCATGGCCGCTCGACTAAACGGGTGAACACGTTGCCGTAATCCTCCCACGAGTTCGCCTTCGCCGTCTCGGTCGCCGCGCGCTCCATCGCGCCACGATCCGCATCGGTGAAGAATCGATCGACGGCAGCGGCAAGCGCATCGGGATCTTCGGGCGGAATGAGATAGCCGTTGACGCCGTCGCGGACGATCTCCGGCAGACCGCCCACATTCGATGCGATGACCGGACGTGCGAAGTGAAACGCGGTGAGGGCGACGCCGCTCTGCGCCTCGATGCGATAGGGCGCGAGCACGACGTCGGCAGCGGAGAAGTAGGTAGCGATCTCGGCGTCGGGGATGAAGCGGAGGTCGTACCGGACGTTGGTCGTTGGTCGTTGGTCGTTGGTCGTTGCGTCCCACCACGGTTCCCCGGCGACGAGCAGCATCACATCAGTTGTCAGTTTCGGCCATGCGGCCAGGGCGATGTCGAGTCCCTTGAATGGGCGGATGTGTCCGAAGAACAGCGCCACGTTGCGACCGTGGAGGTGCAGTCTCGATTTCGCCTCGTGCTCCGTCGGAATCTTTCCTCCCATCTCGTGCACCGGCAGATGCGCCTTCACCACCCGCCGCCCGCCCGCCCGCCCCACCGCCTCCCCCATCTCGCTCTCCGCATGCACGACCAGCACATCGCCGCGCCGCAGCACACGATTCGTGATCGCGCGCTTCCACCAGGCCGGCTCCTTGTCGCCGATGTTGTGGCATTGCAGGATGACTTTCGTCGTGCGACGCAGCAGCGCGATGATCGTGAGATACGGCAGCGCCCACACCCAGATCCACCAGACGAAGATGACCGCGTCCGGTCGCGCGCGGCGCAATCGCAGAGCCGTACGCAACCACGTCAGCGGATTGATCACATCGAGGACAAACTCTGCGTTCGCCGGCACGCGATCGCGCAGCGTCTCATCGATGTCATTGGCGCCGGGATAGAAACGCTTCGGATATTGACGCTTGAACGAGACGATCGAGACGTCGAACGCCTTCGATAACTCTTCGGCGAGGCGAGTCGTGCAGTACGCGATGCCGGCGCGGTAGGGATAGACGGGACCGAGAACTGCGACTTGCGAATGCGTCACGCGGCAGAAAGAAAATTCACCACCGTCGATGCCAGGTACGCCCCCCACGTCCTGAAGTCGAACACCAGCGACGACGACATGAAGCAGGAGTGCGTGCAGTGGCACTCCTTCGCCTTGATCGAGCGGCGCTGCTCGTCCGAGGCTTCGGAGAACCAGAGCTTCTCGAAGTCGTAATCGACGTCTTTCACGTTGCCGACGGGGTCGCGCAGCTCGCACATGCGCACTTCGCCGCGCGCGTCGAGGACGCCGGAGATATATCCCGCGTGGCACGGCCGCACCTGCGTCTCCTGCTCGAGCACCGCGAGCTCCATCCGGCGCGAATAGACCTTCACGAATTTCAGGAAGCCGTCGTAGTTGCGGTACGTCGACCAGTACTCTTCGAGCTTCGGCAGGAGCTCGCGATAGCGATCGGTCGTGATCGGCTGAATCGACTTGTCCGGCTGATCGCCGCGCAGCATCTCGAAGGAGTGGAAGGAGATCTCAGGGAAATCACGCCTCACCCCGGCGAAGAGCTCATCGAGATCCTCAGCGTTGTACGTGCACAAACATGTGTGCACATTCACGGTGAGATTTGCATAACGCTGTTTCAATGGCATGAGCAGCGCGTACGTCTTCTTCGCACGCTCGTAGTTCCCGGGCACGCCGCGGATCCAGTCGTGCTTCTCGCCGATATGATCGATGGAGAGATTGACCACGATCTGCGTGTCGGGACATTTCACGAGCGTCGACTCGACTGAGCGGGCGATCAGATCGCTGGCAATCGCGCCGGTCGGGATCGTGATCTGCTTCACACGATTCCTCGTCGACAGCGTCTCGCAGACTTCCGGCAGGTCGCGGCGCAGGAACGGCTCGCCCCCGCTCATCACGACGAAGAGCAAATCGCCCATCGTCGAAAACGTCTTCTGAAGTTCTTCGAGCGACAGTTCCTGCTCTTTGTGCTTCCGCAACTGCTCCCAGTTGAAGCAGGTCCGGCAGAACGAGTTGCAGTCGTACGTCAAACCGACGATCAGATAGACGGGCTTCATGCCCCGCTTATCGACGAGGTATCTGAGGTACTGGAATTTGTCGGTGAACTTCACTGTGCCTTTCAACCTGCCTGAGCGATCTCGAATTCTACGGTCGCAGGTCGTAGGTCGTAGGTACCGGGGGCATTGTCGCGCTGAGGCCCCCGATACCTACGACCCACGACTTACGACCGACGACTACTTCAATCTCGCGTTCAAAGTAATCTGCACGCCGGTGAGCGCTTTCGACACCGGACAATTCTCTTTCGCCTTCTTCGCCTCTTCCTGGAAGGCGGCGTTGTCGATTCCCGGAACGTCCGCCTCGGAATCGAGGTCGATCTTCGTGATCCCGAAGCTGTCGCCGACCTTCTCCAGACGAACCGAAGCGGTCGTATGGACTCGTTTGGCGGGCTTCCCGGCGCGTTCCAGGCCTGCGGCCAGCGCCATCGAGAAACATCCCGCATGTGCTGCGCCGATCAACTCCTCGGGATTCGTCCCTTTGCCGCTCTCGAAGCGCGTCCCGAACGAATATTGTCCCGTGAACAGGCCGCTCTCGACCTTGATCTCCCCCTTCCCCTCCCTCAATGTTCCTCGCCATTCAGCTTCTGCCTTGCGTACCGGCATCGTTACCTCCGATCATTCCGCGGACAATACCCCACAAGATGCCGAAGTAGTACGTCAGATGATGCGCGGCGAAGGCGAAAGGAATGATCCAGCGCTGGGACATCGGCAACCGCGTCGTCCGCGACGCAAGAGCGAGAGTCGCCACCACATATGGAATCGCCACGATCGGCGCGAGCAGGATGCAGAACGTCCCGACGAAGAGAAATCTGCCGACTCTCGAGCGGTTCATGCGCGTGCCGTGGATCAGCATCTCTCCTGTCTTGACGCGGTATCGCCAGCGCTGCTGTAGATAGGGACCCGGAAACGCGCGCCGGCGGTGAAAGACGCGCACGCCATCGTGATAGACCACCCGCCCGCGCCGCATCAGCTCGTCGATCAGCGCGGTGTCTTCGCCGATATAGCCGATCGACTCGTCGAATCCGCTGAAGACGGATCGCCGGACGAAGAGATTCACGAGAGCGATATCGGAGGCGGAGCGGATGTCAAAGATTCCGCGCCGGTTCTCATGAGCAGCGACTCCGCTGCCGATCCAAGGCGTCGCCAGCAGCGTGTCGGCAATCAGCTCCTCAGCCGATGAGTCATCCGGAGCGGGGTCGGGGCCGCCGACCGCCAATACATCGCGATGCGCGTCGAGGTACTCGGCCGCGGTCGCCAACCATCCGGGAGCGGCCCGGGCATCGTCATCGATAAAAGCCAAAGTCTCGCCGCGAGCCTCGGAAGCCGCTCGATTTCTTCGAGTTGCGGGATTACGATTGTTTTCGACAACGTTCCTTACGCGGTTGTCCCCCGCCGGGCCGAGCGGCTCGGCCGAGATGACGATCAACTCGAACGGAAACGGCGCCTCCTGGTTCAGTACCGATTCGATGGCGCGCTCGGCATCGCCGCCGATCCGTTCCACCGGCATGATCACAGTGACCTTCACTATATGAAGCTTATCGTCCAGATCCCTGCATTCAACGAAGAATCAACCATCGCGGCCGTGCTCCGCGACATCCCCAAGAAAATCGAAGGCATCACATCGATCGAGACTCTCGTCATCGACGACGGCTCGACCGACAAGACTGCGGAGACGGCGCGGGGCGCGGGTGCAACGCATGTTGTGCAGCTCAGGCCGCACCGCGGGCTCTCCGCGGCGTTCATCGCCGGCATCGACGCTGCTCTGCGCCTGGGAGCCGACATCATCGCGAACACCGATGCCGACAATCAGTACAGCGGTGCGGACATCGCGCGCCTCGTCACGCCCATCCTTCGAGGAAATGCCCAGGTGGTCATCGGCGATCGCGATGTGAGCAAGTCACCGCATATGTCGCCGCTGAAGCGCATGCTGCAGCGACTGGGGAGCTGGACGGTCGGGAGGGCGTCGGGCCTCGCCGTCTCCGATGTGACCAGCGGCTTCCGCGCGTTCTCGCGCGAAGCGGCGATGCAGATCAATGTCTTCAATCCGTTCACCTACACGCTCGAGACGGTCATCCAGGCCGGCAACCGCAACCTCGGCGTGCAGAGCGTCATCATCCGCACGAACGCGCCGACGCGACCGTCGCGGCTCTATCACGGGATCGGAACGTACCTGCGGAAATCGATCGTAACGATTTTTCGTGTCTACGCGCTTTATCGTCCGTTGAAGACGTTCTTCGCGATCGGATCGCTCCTGATACTCGCCGGTTTTGCGTTGGGCGCGCGCTTCCTCTATTACCGCAGCGGACATGTTCAGTCGCTGATCCTCGCGGCGGTGTTTCTCATCGTCGGCTTCCAGACATTGCTCATCGGCCTTCTCGCTGATCTCATCGCAGTCAATCGTCGGCTGAGTGAGGATCTGCTGATCCGGATGAAGCGTCTCGAGATGCCGAAGCGTGAAGCGCGCCCGCAGCGCGAGCGCGTCCGGCGCCCGGAACAGGGCGAAGAGCATGCCGCCGCTGAGTCGGAAACGAAGTGGGTGTGGTTGATCGACGAGGAAAAGCTGGAAGGAGAAGAAACGACCCAGCCTGCGCCGACGCAGCCGTCGTCGTCGCGCCGCCGCCGGCGCCGCCGCGGCGGCATGCGTCAGCATCCCGAGCTGCCCGGCAATCGCGGGAAGCATCTGGAGGAGACGGAGTAGGATTCAATCCAAAATCCAAAATCTAAAATTCAGGAGTAGGCGCCGACGAAGTGCGCGCTCACTGCGGCGGCGTACTCCAGCTCGCGCGGTATGTGCACCAACGGATGGATGGCGTTGAAGGTGTGACTGGCGGCCTCGATGACAAGGAGTGACGAGTCGGTCGCGCGCGCGATGATCTGACGAGACTCGTCGAGAGGAACAGTCTGATCCCTCGCGCCGTGCACCGCCAGCAGTGGAACGCGCAGTCGCGCTGCCGCCTCGAGCACGTTCAAACGATCGCGGTGCGCTTCGTAATC
>DASYUK010000324.1:0-26181 GCA_036001325.1 Thermoanaerobaculia bacterium | reverse complement strand
CCTGCGCGGTTATCTCGCCGGTTACCCGGTGGTCGACTTCCGCGTGCGTTTGAAAGACGGCCAGTATCACGACGTGGACTCGTCGGAAATGGCGTTCAAGATCGCCGGCTCGCTGGCGTTTCAGCAGGGGATGGAGCAGGCCAGGCCGACGCTGCTCGAGCCGATCATGCACGTCGACATCACCGCGCCGAACGAATACGTCGGCGATCTCATGGGCGATCTGAACTCGCGACGCGGACGCGTCGAAGGTGTCGACGCCGAAGGCGATTCGCAAACCGTGAAGGCGCGCGTGCCGCTCGCGGAGATGCTCACGTACGGCTCGACGCTACGCTCGATCACGCAGGGCCGCGGCAACTTCCACATGGAGTACTCACACTACGAGGAAGTGCCGCGCAACCTGCAGGAGAAGATCATCGCCGAGGCGAAGAAGGCGAAAGAAGCGCAGCACGCCGCGGCGCACTGACGTGCGCGGCTGTAGTTGGTAGTTAGTGGGTTAGTCCTTCGTCGTTAGTCGTTAGTCCTTAGGAGCTCTCAGTAACGACGAAGGACTAAGGACTAAGGACTAACGACATCCGCTGGATGTGCATCACCGTTAAGGACGAAAGGCACATCTACGGCAGCGCGTCGCTGCTACGTCCGGGTTAGACGCCACGGCGCGCAGCTGAAGCTAAGGCTTTCGCGACGACGTCGGGGGCCTTGGATGCCACGACCAGTAATGCGCGCGCCGGACCTTGCGGTTCGCGACGGCCCTGTTCCCAGTTCTGCAGAGTGGAGACGGTGACACCGATCATCTGCGCAAACTCACTCTGAGACTTGTGGAGCTTCTCGCGGATAGATCGGACGTCTCGCGGTTTGAAGACAAACTTGCGCGATGCGGGCTTCTCACCACGATGAATCTTGCCTGCGTCTCGAATGCTCTCGACCAGTTCATCAAATAGCTGCTTCTTCATTCGAACTCCTCCGATACCAGTCGCTTCAGCATGCGCTTCTCAGACGCGCCGAGATCATCCTTCGCACCTTTTGAGTAGGCAAGAAGCATGTAGATGACGCTTCCTGCGTTGTACCAGTAATAGATGATGCGCACACCACCACGCTTGCCCTTGCCACGTTGGGACTCCTGCCACCGCATCTTTCGAAGGCCACCTGTCCTGGGATGAGATCTCCGGCCTCAGGGTCGACGATGAGCGCTCCTTGAAGCGCCGCATACTCCGCATCGCTGAGGAGATCCGCGACGCGCCGGGTGAAGACCGGCGTTTCGAGGAACTCAAGCATCTAATCCGAGTGTACGTCACTGGCGGATAGAACGCCACCGACAGCGTGCAGATTCCGGGCAGGAGATTCAGTGTGCGTCTAACCCGGATTATTCATGAGGCTTTCGTCGCGAGGCGGTCGAGACGACCTTGGATGCGAGGAAAACGGCCGTTTTGCGACGAAGGCGAAAGCGCAGCACGCGGCCGCGCATTAGCGCCGAGCGCCCTCTCCCACCGGGAGAGGGTGGCCGAAGGCCGGGTGAGGGGTCGCCCCTCATCCGCCGCTGCGCGGCACCTTCTCCCGATGGGAGAAGGACAGCAACTACTACTGCTTCTCGAGCTTCACCTGAATCCTCGCCACCTCATCCTTCGCATTCTCCGCGGCGGTGACGATGAACTGCCGCTCTTTGTAGCCGGGAGCGGCGAGGCGAATCGTGTAACTGCCGGGGGCGGCGAAGTCGTACTCCTCATCTTCGGAGTCGAATTGATTCGCCTGCCCGATGGCCACGTCATTGACGTAGACCACGGCATCGGGCGGCGTTACGTTCGTCCGCAAGCCGCGGCGCGCAGAGAACCGCGGAGTACCGTTCACGCCAGTGATGTCAGCCGCGACCGGCACATTCGATGTCGGAAAGATGAGCGAAGCCCCCGGCTCGGGCTCGCCGGGAGGAGCGGGAGCGGTGGCGCGCATCGGAGGGCGTCGCGGCTGCACAATGCGCACGAGCGTCTGGTCGCGATAGCGCATGCCGGTGATCACGGCCAGCGCGGCGAGCGTCACCAGCACGACGCCGATCGCGATCGGCACCCATGGAGGCATCGGCGCAACTTCATCGCTGCGATCGTGCTCGGGCTGAGGTGGTACCGGCGTCTGATCGGTCATCGTTCGTTATCGTTCTCCGCGACCGCCGACTCGTCGATCTCGGCCGGACCTTCGTCGGTCACGAGAGTGTCGTCATCATCGTCGAGTTGTTCGTATTCCTTCTCGCGTTGACGAACGAGTTGCAACGCCCGCTCTTCATCGTCCGAAGCGACGTAGACGCGAATGTCGCCCATCGTGCCGAAGTTGATCGGCTCCTGAGTGAACTTGACGTTCTCGATCTGCGCTGGCACACCTTCGGCCTCGAGAAAGCCCTGCAGCAGCCGCGCTTCTTCTTCCGTTCCCGTGCTGGCGATCTCGACCCAGGTCGTGTTGTCATCAGCGGGAACGGCCTGAAACGGCAGCTCATCGACGAGCGCAACGTGATGGTCCGGACACTCTTTCGTTCCGGCGGCAAACGCCTTCTTGCACTTCGGGCAGTACGGCATTGTGTACGACTCCTTATGGAACGAGAGCGACGATTCCTCGCTCGTCCGTCATCCTTCCGACCTTTGCATAGAACAGGCCGCCCTGGCGAAAACGCTCCTCGAGATCGGTGGCGCGCGCCGCGGATACAGCGATCAGCAGGCCGCCGCTGGTCTGCGCGTCGCACATCAGCTTGAATTGCTCTTCGGTGACCGAAGAGCGCACGCGACGCCGGAAAGTCTCTACATTTCGCGCCGTTCCATCGGGACAAAAACCGTGGCCGAGGTACTCGCGGGCGCCTTCGAGAACCGGCACGGAGCTCACGCGAATCTCCGCGCCGAGTCCGGCGCCGTCGCACATCTCCAGAAGGTGGCCGACCAGTCCATAGCCTGTGACATCCGTGGCAGCGTTCACGCGCGCGTCGACCATCGCCTTCGCCGCCTCGCGATTCAGCATCGTCATCCATCGGATCGCGCCGTCGAGATTCGGCGGCTCCGCCTGTCGGAACAGCTTCTTTCCTGCGAGCGCGCGATGCGCGCAAACGAGAATCCCGTTCCCGATCGGCTTCGTCAGATAGAGGATGTCGCCGAGGTGCGCGGTGGAGTTGCGCACGAGTTGGTCGATGGGAACCGTGCCGGTGACCGCCAGGCCGTACTTCGGCACGTCGTCGATGATCGTGTGTCCACCGGCCACCGGAAATCCCGCCTCCGCCGCCTTCTCCGCACCGCCGCGCAGGATCTCGTGCAATGTTTCGAGCGGAAGTTTGTCGCTCGGAAACGCGGCGATGGCGAGGCCGAGGATCGGAGTGGCTCCCATTGCGTAGACATCGGAGATGGAGTTCGCCGCGGCGATTGCGCCGAAGACATATGGGTCGTCGACGATCGGCGTGAAGAAATCAACGGTCTGCACGATCACTGTCTCGCCATTGATCCGGAGCACTGCGGCGTCGTCGTTGGTCGACGTTCCGACAAGAAGATTCCCCACTCCTTCCTGAGAAGGAAGATTCGAGAGCACCGAACGCAGGTCATCCTGACCGAGCTTGCAGGCTCAACCCGCCGTGGTCGCGAATGACGACAGCGCGGGATAGGAAGTGTGGAGCTTGTGCTTCACGGGGGAAAGTCTACCCTTCTCCCAATACCGCCGCCCTCGCGTGTTCACACGCCGCCAGAATCTCCTGATACACCTCGTAGGCGAGCTCCGGTCGCAGCGGCGCGGGGGCTCCGCGCGACACGATCTCCGCGATCTGCGACGCGTAATACGACGGTAGAGGCAGATGTTCGCCGGCTATCCGCATCGCCCGGAATCCGACGAGCAGCTCGTCCTCGAGCTCGGCGCGGAACCTGCCGTCGAGGATTTTCTCTTCGAGCGCGTTGTAATCGACATTCATTTCGCGAGGAATCGTTCCATCAGTGAGCGGTCGGCGCCATAAGCTACGTGAACGCTCGTGCCGTCGATCTTCGCCAACGATCCGTCGAGAAAGCGTGTGTAGGCATCATAGAAGTGCCGTGCGTGCTCATCGGAGTCCCACTGCGTCTCGACGAGCACCGTCGGCTCGCAGAATCGATTCTGGGCGATGGTGACGCGATCACCGACCCAACCGTCCGCGTTGCCGGCGAGAAAACGCCAGTGCCATTCGCCGAGATGCTCGACGGAGAGGAGATGCGGAACCGCGACGGACGGTTTGGAGTTAAACGGCGCCGGCGTGAAGCGGTGCTCGAAATACTCGGCGGGATGAAGGATCTCGCGCGTCGAGCGCGGCGGATCCGCGTAGATGCGGTCGAGCTCTCTCCAGCCTCCGCGACGATAAGCCTCGATCACGAAACGCAATCCGTCGAGATACGGGAACTTGAGCAACTCGACGAAGTAGCGTGGCCCCTCGATCGGCGCTTTCTGCGCTGCGGTCGAGAGCAGTCCGGTAAAGAGATCGTTCTTGATCAGCTCATCGAGCGAGCCGCCGCCCTGTTCGATCATGTAGGCGAGCATCACGAGCGATGCCTCGCCTTCCACCAGGGCGTGGTACGCCAGATTGGCATCGGTATCGTCGCGCAGCGCCAGATCTTTCTTGCCGATGGCGAAGTGTTGATCCTGCAGCGCGTGCGTCAGCTCATGGACAGCCACGCCGGTGTCGAGCGGTCCGGCCATCGGAAGACTCTTCATCGCCTCAGGCAGTTGCCGGACGGTATAGAACGTCTTCGTCGGCGGGTCGTAGTACGCGAGGACCTGCGATTGATAGACGTCGAGCAGCGCGGACACGATGGACTCCGCGTCGGCGTCGCCGTTCACAAGCCCCAGGGCTCGAAGCACTTCAGTCCACTCTTCGACCGAATAGGGCAACGACTTGGCGAACTGCTGTCGCAGCCGGGCCGGCAGCTCGCTGCGGTCGATTTCGACCGTGCGGATCGGCGCCGTGAAGCGGAGGCCCCGGATGCGCTCGACGGCACGGATCTCCTCGTCGATCGTCGTGGCTCGCGCGCCGGCTGCCAGCAGCGCCACGACGACCATCAGAAGTGTTCGACGTAAAGCTTTCATGAAGCTAGAATGCCGCACGATTCTGCGCATGGAACGGGGTGAAAGCGAGCGGATCGAGATCACCATCAGTAGCCGATTTGAGAACATCGAGCTCGTTCAGGTGATTGCGGAGCACCTTTGTGAGAACGCCGGTCTCGATGAAGACGGTTCCCACTGGATCGGAATGGCCGTGCGGGAGGCTGTGGCGAACGCGATCAAGCACGGCAACAAACTGGATGTTCGAAAAAAGGTGACTGCCCGCTTCGATCTTCGCGGATCGGAGCTGGAGATCACGATCTCGGATGAGGGGGAGGGGTTCGATCTGGAGAAAGTGGGCGATCCTCTCAATCCGCAGAACCTGATGAAGACGAGCGGGCGCGGAATCTTTTACATGAGGACGTTCATGGACGAGATCCATTACTCATTCAATCCCGGCGGTGGAACGTCGCTGATCATGACCAAGAACCTGGCCAAGGGACCCGGTATCGCCAGCTCCAAGGCCTAAAAGGAGAGAGAAATGAAAGCCACTTCCCGCACCTCAGACGGCGTCGAGATCATCCAACTGCAGGGAAAGATCACGATCGGCTCGGGGGACTCTCAGTTGCGCGAAGTCATCACCAACGCGCTGAACAACGGCAAGAACAACCTCTTGCTCGACATGAGCGGAGTGACGACGATCGACTCCTCCGGCATCGGCGAGCTGGTCGGATCGTACACGACCGTGACCAATCGCGGCGGCAAGTTGAAGCTGCTGCACCTTCCGGCAAAGCTCAACGAGCTGCTGCACGTGACGCAGCTCATCACCGTGTTCGAGGTGTACGAGAACGAGCAGGACGCGCTGAAGAGCTTCTAGCCTCTCCTCCGCCCGCGCCTCGACGGTACGGCCGGCTGCTCCTCCGGCGGCACGGTCCAGCGCATCGGCAACGCGTTGGTGTAGACCGTTTCATTGCGCTCGAGCCATACCGGGAAGAGCTCGTCGGCCAGCTTGGGATCGTAGACGGCGCGCTCCGGAATCGCGATCAGTTTCTCGAACTGCGCGGTGTCGCCGAGGAAATTGACTTTCACGCGCATGGCGCGCGGGATACGCGACACGGGAGTCTCCGACGGCATCAGGATGTTTACGCGCGCCACCGTGCTGAAGCTCTTCTTCTCTCCAGGGGCGATGCGGATCAGTCGCGGGAGCAATTGCTCACCCGGAACTTCCGATCCGATGTTGACCGTCACCGTCTGCGTGTCGGCGTCGTAGTTCGTCTCCGGGATGATGTCGGCGATCGCGATCGGAGCGGGACGACTGTTGGTGATGTCGTACTTGAGAGGAATGCTGATGGTGCTCTGCAGGCGATCACCGAAGATCTCGGCGTCGATGCGCACGTCGTTGTCGGTTCCAACGACGCGGCGCGGCTCATGCTGATTGACCGGCGTGTTCTTCGTCGCGGTGGCGCAGCCGATCAGGAGAAGCGTTGCTGCCAGAAGAATCGAGTTCCTCACGGGCATTCCTCCTCGCAGGAACACAACGCGGGATCTCGACCGCAATAATTCCGGGTTCGTTCATGCCTCGCATTCCCACCACCCGGATTCTTCGCCGTCTTCGCGGCTCAGAAGCGCGGTCCCGACCCGTGCGGCTGTGACGCGTCCGCCAATCCGCTCTTGATCGATGCGCTGTACTGAACGGGGATCGCGTTGAGGAAAATCGTATCGTTGCTCTCGAGCCACTGATCGAACTGCGCGTCGGTCAGCTCGATCGAAGCCGAGCTGCGCGTCTGCTGCTCGATGAGCGTGCGGAACGGCGCCACATCGCGCAGGAAGTTCACCTTGATCTGCACAAGCCTCGGATAGGCCGTGAAGGGAGAGCGCATCGTCGGCGCCGCGACGTGCAGAATCGCGCCGATGGTGAACGTCTTCTTCTCGCCCGCACCGATCGTGACCAGATGCGGCATCAACCCCGCCTTCGGCACCTCGGAGCCGACCGATACGGTGATCGTTCGCGAATCGGTGTCGTAACTGATGTCGCACACCTTGTCGGCGACGGCGAGCGGCTCCGTGGAGAGGTTCTCGATTCGATAGGTGACGCCGACCGGCGACCCGGAAGAGACCGTCTCCTGGAGGAGTTGGGCGTCGACTCGGACGTCGTCCTCGCGTCCCAGGGCGCGCCGAGGATCATTCATGTCGATGTGCGCCGCGTAGGCGGACGCAACATGGAACACGGCGATGGTCACGAACAACTTCGAAGATCTCATGGCAACCTCACTGTGGAGGACAGGCGCCCCCGCCTGTCCGAGGACAGCCGAGGGCGGCTGTCCTCCACTGTCAGGTGATCAGTCGATCTTCAACACAGCCAGAAACGCCTCCTGCGGAATCTCCACTTTACCCACCCGCTTCATCCGTTTCTTACCTTCCTTTTGCTTCTCCAGAAGTTTGCGCTTGCGCGTGATGTCTCCGCCGTAGCACTTGGCCAGGACGTTCTTGCGCAGAGGCTTGACGGTTTCGCGGGCGATCACTCGATTACCGATGGCCGCCTGCAATGCGACTTCGAACATCTGTCGGGGGATGAATTCCTTCATCTTCTCGACCAGCATTTTTCCGCGCGCGTACGCCTTGTCTTTGTGCACGATGAGACTCAGCGCATCGAGCGGCTCGCCGTTGACCAGCACATCCATCTTCACCAACTCGCTTTCCCGGTATCCGATGAACTGGTAATCGAGTGAGGCATATCCGCGGGAGATCGACTTCAGCTTGTCGAAGAAATCGAGGATCACCTCATTCAACGGCATCTCGAAAACGATCATGACTCTGTTGCTGCTGACGTACTCCAGCTTCTTCTGCTGGCCACGCCGGTCAATGGCCAGAGCCAAAATCGGGCCAACGAATTCATCCGTAGTGAGGATCGTCACTTCAAAAAAGGGCTCCTCGATCGCGGCAATATTTGCGATATCCGGAAGTTTCTGAGGGTTTTCGACTTCCACGATCTCGCCATCGCTTTTCGTCACACGGTAGCGCACGCCTGGAGCGGTGGTGAGGAGCTCGAGGTTGAACTCGCGCTCCAATCGTTCCTGGATGATGTCCATATGGAGCAGTCCAAGAAATCCACAACGAAATCCAAATCCCAGAGCGACTGAGTTCTCCGGCTCATAGCTGAACGAAGCGTCATTGAGCTTCAACTTCGCCACCGCATCGCGGAGGTTCTCGTAATCCTCTGTGTTGATGGGAAAGAGACCGGCGAAGACCATCGGCTTCACTTCCTGGAAACCGGGCAGCGGCTCAGGATTCTCTTTGGAAGTCGTGATCGTGTCGCCGATTTTGGCTTGGACGATGTCCTTGATGTTCGCGGAGAAGTAACCGACTTCGCCGACGCCGAGAGAGTCGACGGCTTTCGACTTGGGCGTGTAGATGCCCATTTCCGTCACCTCGTACTCCCTGCCGGTTGACAAAAATTTGATTCTGTCTTTCAGACGAAGCTCGCCGTCGACGATGCGCACGTGGCACATGACGCCGCGATACGAGTCGTACCAGGAGTCGAAAAGCAGGGCGCGGAGCGGGCCGTTCGCGTCTCCTTTCGGAGAGGGGATATTCGTGATGATCTTCTCCAGAATCTCGTCGACACCGATGCCTGCCTTCGCGGACGCGAGAATCGCTTCGTGTGCATCGAGGCCGATGAGGTTCTCGATCTGCTCGCGGACTTTCTCCGGCTCCGCGGATGGAAGATCGACCTTGTTGATGACAGGCAGGATGGCCAGATCGTTGTTGATGGCCAGATAGCTGTTGGCGAGCGTCTGAGCCTCTACGCCTTGCGTGGCGTCGACGACGAGAATCGCTCCTTCGCACGCGGCGAGGCTTCGCGAAACTTCGTAGGTAAAGTCGACATGGCCTGGCGTATCGATGAGATTGAACGTGTAGTCCTTATAGCGCAGCGTCACCGCGCGGGCCTTGATGGTGATGCCGCGCTCGCGCTCGAGATCCATGTCGTCGAGCATCTGCTCGTGCATCTCCCGCTCCTCGACCGCACCGGTGACCTGGAGCAGGCGATCCGACAGCGTCGTCTTGCCATGGTCGATGTGGGCGATGATCGAGAAGTTGCGGATGTGTTGGGGGTCGGGCATAGGGTTGCGCAGTTGCGAGGTTACGCGGTTTCGGCCGGGTGGGACCGCAAAACTCCGTAACCGCGTAACCGCGTAACCTAGGGTTTCAAATTCCTCATCACGAAATCGACCATGAGCGTCCGCATCTGCTTCACGAGATCGACATCGAGGATGCCGTGCCGCGATTTCGGGTAGAGCATCAGCTCGAACTGCTTGCCTGCTTTCTGGAGGGCGTAGACGAATTGAATCGTGTTCTGCATGTGCACGTTGTCATCGATGGCGCCATGCAGGAGCAGGAGATTCCCATGCAGATTCGCGGCGGCGCGCTGCGGTGAGCTCTTCTCGTATCCCTCTTTATTATTCTCCGGCGTGAGCATGTAACGCTCGGTGTAGACGGAGTCGTAGTCGTGCCAGTCGGTCACCGAGCCGCCGGCGATACCGGCACTCCACTTCGTGCTGTGCGTTAGCGCATACGACGTCATGAATCCGCCGAAGCTCCATCCGTTGAGGAGGACGCGCGAGCGATCGATGTACGGCTTGGCCGTCAGCCAGTCGATGCCGTCTTCGAGGTCGCGCAACTCGAGCTCGCCGAAATTCCGATAGAGCGGCCACGCCGACTGCGCGCCCTTGCCGCTGGCCGTGCGGTTGTCGCAGATCCACACCACGATGCCCTTCTGCGCAAGGAGCTGATGAAACAGATACGTCGTGCCGCCCCACGCATTTCGAACCTGCGGCGCATGCGGGCCGCTGTAAGTGTGCTCGTAGACCGGATACTTCTTCGAACGATCGAAGTGCGGAGGCCTGATGATCATCGCCTCCATCACGAAGCCGTCGCGCGTCCGCACGGTCACGAACTCCGCCTTGCCGAGGTCGAACTTGTCCAGATCATTTCCGCGGTTTGCATCGCGGACGACCTTGGTAATCTTTCCGGTGGCATCGGCGATCGAAACGCGCGTGGGCGTCGTCACATCGCTCCAACTGTCGACGAATCGCGTGAGCTCGTCGTTGAACGTCGCATCGTGTGTGCCGGCGCGCTCGGTCAGGCGCTCTTTGCCGGAACCATCGAGCCGCATGCGGTAGGCGTCGAGCCCGATCGGACTCCGCTCCGTCGATGAGTAATAGATCCATCCATTCTTCTCATCGATGCCGAAAAGTTTGCGGACCTCCCACTCGCCCGACGTGATCGCGCGACGATCGTTGCCTGAGACTCTGTAGATGTGCTTCCAGCCGGTCGACTCGCTCAGCCAGAGGAATGAACCGTCCGCGAGCCAGAATGGACTTCCGTGGTTGTCGACCCACGCCTTCGTCGTCTCCTGGACGAGACGGCGCACCTCTCCCCCACTTCGAGGAACTTCGTTCAGGTCGAGATACGTTTGCTCGCGATCCTGGACCTGAAAGTCGACGGCGCTGCTGTCGGAGCGCCATGAAACGTCGACGATGAGCGTCGTCGCCGGATCGGCCAGATGATCGACGCGCACGGAGTTACCGCCGGCGAGATCGCAGACATAGAGCGTGGCCGCGGGATTCGGATCTCCCGATCGCGGATATGGTGTCACCTCGAGCTTCTGCTGCGCCGGAATGTGATCGACGACCGTGAAGTCGGGCACGCGCGAATCGTCGAGCTTCAGATACGCGATCGATTTCGAATCGGGACTCCACCAGTACCCTTTGAAGATCTCGCGTCCGTAGATCTCCTCCTGGTACACCCAGTCGAGCATTCCGTTGAGCAGCTTCGGCGCGCCATCGGTCGTGAGTTGCTTCTCGGTTTTCGATGCCACGTCGATCGTGAACAGATTGCGGCCGCGCACGAATGCGACGAGTTTCCCATCGGGACTGAATGTCGCCTCTTCCTCATCGCCCGCCGCAGACGTCAATCGCGTCAGCGCCTTCGAGCGAATGCTGTAGACATACAGATCACCTTTGATGAGCAACAGCACTCCGCGGCTGCCCCAATCGATGTTGATCGATCGCGGGCGCGCTGCCTTTTTGGCCTCGTCGCTGGAGACGCCTTCGAGCTTCGACACCTGCGCCTGCAACTCGTCAGGATCGAAGAGTGCGATCTCCTCCCCTGTCGTCGCATCGACGAGCGCAAAGCCGGTGGTCTCGCCGGTGGCATTCTTGCGCGGCCAGTAGAAATGCGTCTCGTCGGCCCAGACGAAGCCGCGCGCCTCGCTGACAGCGGGTGGAATGCGTTTCGCGCGATCGTAGATGTCGTCGATGGTGAGCTGGCGCTTTGCCGTCTGCGCAGAGGCGACGGCGGCGACCAAGAGCAGAAGAATCACCTGAAGTGATGACCGCAATCGAGACAAACGCGTCCTCCAATCGTGAGATGAGCGATCACGCTCGCAGCGATGACGATGCCCGCGACGATCGCAGCGTTGAATCCAAACATCAGTACGGCTAGTAGCGCAAACGCGATGAGGACGACGTAGATGGTCCAGATTGTCGTTCCACCGCGTCGGGTCCGATCCGAGCCGCAGTTCGGACAGGTCATCGCGCTCTCGCCTTCGCCCCGCGCAGCGGGGAGAGGGCACTGCGTTACCACTCCGTTCCGTTCATCTTCGCCACGATCTTCGCCACTTCGATGTAGTCGGCCTGATCGCCCAGCTCGTGCAAGGCTGCAGTGAAGAGTTGTGAAGTCAGCGCGAGCATCGGTGTCGACGCATGCTGCTGATGTGCGAGCGACGCGGCGATGCGGATGTCCTTGTCGTGATGCGCGAGCTTGAAAATCAGCGGCCACTTCCCCTCGATGAGGCGCATCGGCAGAAGATTCTCCGACGCGTTCGACCTTCCGCTGCCGGCGTTCGTAACCGCAAGCGCGGTCTTGATGTCGATGCCGAGCTGCTTCGCGAGCAGCAGGCACTCCGATGTCATCCACACCGTCGCCCCCATGATCGAGTTCGTCAGCACCTTGATGGCATGACCCGCGCCGATTTCCCCGACATGAATGATCGTCTTTCCGTTCAGGCGGAGGATGTCTCGAGCCCGCTCGAACGCATCCTTGGTTCCTCCGATCATGATCGTGAGCATGGCGTTCTCCGCGCCGACGACCGCGCCGGTCACCGGCGCATCGACGAAGTCGACACCCTTCTCCGCGAGACGCTTCGCGGTTTCGCGGCTGACATTCGGGTCGCCGCTCGTCGCGTCGATCCAGAGCGTGCCGCGGCGCACGTGAGGCAACAGCTTGTCGACGATCTCGTCGACTTCGCGGCTGGTGGGAAGCATCGTGATGATGACGTCGGCCGCCGCGCAGTCGGAGAGATCGCGCGCGAGCTTCGTCCCATGCTCGCGCGAATGGCGCTCCGCCTTCTCGCGCGTGCGGTTCCAGACGATCACTTCATGTTCTTTGGCGAGATGTCGCGCCATGGGATAACCCATGGCGCCGAGTCCGATGAAACCGATCTTCACTTCGACGCTCCCAGGAAGGTCGAGAGATTCGGGCCCTGCTGCTCGCGGAACGCGATACAGCTATTGATGCGCTCCAGCGTCTGCCGCGCCGCACGCTCGCTTCCCGCCGCCGGATGTGCGGCGAAGAACGCTTTCACTTCGTCGCGCTCAGCCGGCGAGCAGGCGCGCGACATCGACGCCATGATTCGTCCGATCGTGAACGGCGGAATCAGCCGCTCGATCTCGCTCCAGTGCTCCTTGACATAGGGCCACGCGATCGGCCGGGCTTGATCGTTCGAAAGAATCCCGGCGATGAATAGGGCCCGATCCTGGCTGCGCATCTGCGGGGAAAGCGCCCATTCGAGTGAGCGTCGTATGAGCGTCGGATCCGTGAACCGCTGCAGCGGAGCGAGATACGTGCGGTACTCCTCGGGCGATTTCGCCTTTTCTGCTTTGGCGCGGATCTCCTCATAGAGCGCGGCGTCTCCGCTTTCCGCCGCGATCACGAGGATGTTCGCAGCAAGCGACCGATCGCCACTCATGTTGTTCTCGATGATGCTGCGCGCGAGCTCTCGCGCTCGCTTCTTGACTTCCACATCGTTTCCCACCTCGGCGAGCACGCTGAGGGTCTCGGAGCGCATCTGTTTCGTTTCGTCGCTTTCCGTAGCGGAAGGTGTCCACCCCACCTCGCGGGCAATCGGAGAGAGCAGGCGGTTCACCCACGCGCGATACCTGTCGCGATCGGCATCGGTGGTGAGGTAATCGCCAATTGACGCGAGCGATGAGACGGTCGATTGAACCATCACCGGGTTGTGGTCCGTCAGGAACACCTCGACGCGACCGAGATAGTCGGCGACGTTCTTCTGGCCGGCACGGACGAGTGCCCAGTCGTCACCGATGAGGGAGACCTTCTCCGCCGCCGTCAGCGAGTCCTGCAACCGCCGGTCGGATTCGAGGAGCCCTGGCGCATAATCGCTGCGGTAATAGCCGCGTCCGTTCGCGTTGATGAAGAGATGTGGCGAACAGCCGGATAACGAAAAGTTCTGCGTCGGCTGATCGAGCACGAACCGTTGCACGGAGTCCTTGTCGAGCGTTCGCGCGACGACGGGAATTGTCCAGACTTCCTTCGAGCCGCCGGCGCTCTCGCGACTGGCGAAGAATCGGCGTTGCGACAGCGTGACTCGCGTCGTGCCGTCTTCGCATTTCGTTTCCACATGGACGAGCGGGGCACCACTCTGTAGAACGAATGACGAGAAGATGCGATCGAGCGGCTGCTTCGTCGACTCCATCATCGTGCTCCAGAAATCCTCGGCCGAGGCGTTGTTGTACGAGAACTTGGTCAGGTAAGCGCGAATGCCGATGCGGAAAAGCTCCGGGCCGATGTACGACTCGGCCATGCGCAGCACGGCCGCGGTCTTTCCGTACGCGATCTGATCGAAGACCGATTCGATCTCTGCCGGCGTCTCGACGCGCGTATGGATCGCCCGCGTCGCGGCCAGCGAGTCGGTTGTGAGCGCGCGTCCCGTAGCCTGGGCATCGGTCGCAGCCGTGCTCCAGGCCGGATTGAGCGCCGCCACCGCCTTCGGCGTCATCCACGTGGCGAAGCCTTCGTTGAGCCAGATGTCGTCCCACCAGCGCATCGTCACGAGATCACCGAACCACTGGTGCGCGAGCTCGTGCGCGATGATGCTCGCCACTCTTCGTCTCACCGACGGCGAACCGCTCTTCTCGTCGACGAGCAAAGCGGACTCGCGGAACGTCATCGCCGCGGCGTTTTCCATCGCGCCGGCGGCGAAGTCGGGGATACCGATGACGTCGAGCTTCTCGAACGGATACTTGATCCCGTACCAGTCGTTGTAGAAGTTCAGCTCCTTCGACGCCGTGTCAACCGCGAATTTCGTGAGCGGCACTTTCTCCGGTGTGGCGCAGACGCGGATCGGGATGTCGCCGGCGCTTCCTTCCGAACATTGAAAATCGCCGACCAGAAGGGCGATGAGATACGTCGGCAACGGCTTCGTCCGCGCGAACTTCACTGTGTGCTTGCCGTCGCCGGGGCCGGGCGTGTCGCTGATCACGCGACCGTTGCCGATGGCGATGTCGCTCGTGTCGATCACCGCCGAGACATCGAACGTCGCTTTCATCGCCGGCTCGTCGAACGAGGGAAACGCGCGACGGGCATCCGTCGACTCGAACTGCGTGACCGCATACTTTCGACGCGGCGTCTTGCTGATGTAGAAGCCCCGGAGCTTCTCGTTGAGCGTTCCGCGGAACTTGATGTCGATCGATGCGGCGCCCGAGACGGCGTCCGGCAGCGAGAGAGTCGCCGTTTGATCGGCGGCGCTCACCGCCACCTGCGCTCTCTGCGTCCGCCCGCCGCTCGTCACCGAAGCGTCATCGAATTCGATCGCCGCCGCGTTGAGCGTGATCGTCGTCGACGGCTCCATGAGCTCGACATCGATGGTCTCGTCGCCGGAAAACTTTTCAGCGGGAATGTCGGGCGCGAGTGTGATGCGGTAATGCTTCGGGATCACATTTTGCGGCAGGCGTGTGGCGCCGGCGGTCGCCGCCGAGATCGGCGGCGCCACACCGAATAGGAGAGCAACAGCAAGCGCGGCTTTCTTCATAGGCCGCGCATTCTAATGATTTAGGTGGTGGGAGTGAGAAGCTGTACGAGACCCTCCGGCCCGCGTTGCAGAGAGAGAGGTAGCTTCAGCAATTTGTCCACGGAGGCACGCCCATTCGCCCGCTCTGCCGTGGTTGGGTCCGAGGTGGGCGCGAAGCTGAAGGGTCTCGAACAACTTCTCAAAGAGCACAAACTAAAAAAGGGGCGATACGCCCCTTTTGTTGCCGTTTTTTAGCCGGCGCAAATCTGTCTGTAGAAAATCTAGCTCTCTTCCGTAATTAATTTAGTGATTTTCATCACGAATTTCAAGTTCTCGCCTTGTACCAGTCAGCATTCATTTGCGTGTACTGTGCCCACTTTTCGGGGACGAGATCGGCAGGGAAGATCGCCTGCACGGGACAGGCCGGCTCGCAGGCTCCACAATCAATGCATACTTCCGGATCGATGTAGAGCATCGTTTCCTTCTCGAAGTCGGCCTCATCCTTTCGGGGGTGGATGCAGTCGACCGGGCAAACCTCCACACAGGCGGTGTCCTTCACTCCGATGCATGGCTCGGCGATCACGTAGGTCATGGCGGCACATTTTACGTCCGTTGGTCCTTAGTCGTTAGTCCTTAGTCGTTGGGAGCGGAACAACTAGCGACCAAAGACTAAGGACCAAGGACTAAGGACCAAGAACGCTCACTCGTTCCACCGTCGAATCGACTCGATCTGATAGTCGTTCCCCATGAACGACACGATATCTCCCGCCGCGTGGCCGATGAGCGCCTTCGCCACTTCGGACTGATTCGAATAGACCCCGTGCTCCGGTGCCGACTCCCATGGTCCGAGGATGGTGACTTCGCGGCGGATGTCTCCGTTCGTCAGAACGATCTTCGTGCCGACGCGAACCGCGGCCGTATCGATTTGCCCCGCATCGAGGATGCGTACGTTGGCGAGCTCGTTCTGCAGCTTTCCCGCGCGCGCGCCGAGATACGCGGCGCGCTGCTTCGCTGACTTGTACTCGAAGTTCTCGCTGAGATCGCCGAACTCGCGCGCCGTCTGGATGGCTTTGTTGTTCGCGGGGATCTCGACCTTCAGCAGGTGATCGAGCTCGCCGCGCTTCTGCGTCAGCATCTCCGCCGTCGCGTAGATCGGCTCGGCCTGCGGCTCGCGCAGCGTCGGATATTTCATGACGGCCGCCTGCTTGACGATGTCGCGGCGATACTCCTCCACGCCGCCGAGCCGTTCGAGGGCGTCGATGAACTTGCGCGCCTGCTCCTCGTTCTCCTGCCCCATGATCACGCGGATGACGAGGCCGCCCTTGTCGAAGAAATCTTTCAGCCGCGCACGGACGGGCGCGAATTCGTCGGAGCCGATCGCGTCGAGGATCTGAAACAGCAGCGCGTAGTTCGCGCGGTCCGAGAGCGTTTCCTCATCGTTGAGCCGCTTCACATACCAGTAGAACGCGCGTGGATGGCGGCGCGGATAGCGGAGCGTTTCGTCGATGAGTCGATCGCGGATGTCTGTCTGCCCTGCTTCCTCGAGCGCGTTCACGATCAGCGTGAGCATGCGCGGCTCCTCGTCGAGGAAGAACATCTCGCCATAGACCTTCGTCCAGTCGGGATGCGTCTGGCGGACGACGCCGAGCGCTTTTTCGCGAAGCGTCTTATCGTTGATTGCCGCCACCGTCCGCGACGCCATCGCCCCCGAGAGCAACGATGAAGGCTCGACCGGCGCAGTGTATTCGCCAGGCAAAGTCTCGAGCGTGGAGAGGATTTGCCACGCCGTGGCCGCATCGGTGCGCGCCAGTTTTCCCGCTTCAGCCGCGAGCGACGATGAGAAGTAATCAGCCAGCTCTTTGCTACGCGAGCTGTGCTTCTTCGCCAGCTCGAGCTTCGTCTTCGCATCCGCTTTGTCGAAGTCGCGACGAACCGTGTTCGCCGCATCGCTCGCCGACGCGTTCCACGAATATGCAGCCTTCGCCCCGGTGCCGCTGACCACGATCTGCGGATTCTTGCGTGCGGCCGTCCACCACGACGACCACTTCTCCTCCGGCACTATTCCGATCACCGCATCGCGCACCTCGGCCATCGTCATGGGCCGCCCGAAACTCTGCAGAATGCGCGCGAACATCTCGGCCGGCTTCTTCATCGCTTCGGCGCGAAGCGCGTCGGGACGCGTGAATTTCTCGCGCAGGACGTGACCGTTCTGCAGCGGCATGAGGAACTTTCCGGCCGCACCGAGGGGGACGGAGACGCGCTTCTCCTTTTCGAAATCGAGCCGGCAGATGCCGAGCTCGGGATTGAGCTCCGTCACGCAACCGGCGCCGCGGCCGGGCATGAAGAAGCACTCTCCCTCGTCGTAGGTGAGCCAGTTCTCGATCTTCTCGGCGCGTTCCACGGGATTGCTCTGCGGATCGTGAAATCTGGCGAACTGAAACGCGCGCGCGAACGACTTATGCTCGCCGAGCGATTTCTTCAGCGCCTCTTCGATCTGCGGACGCAGCGTGGCGGGATGTTTCGAGAGACGGCCGATCTCTTTCAACACCTGCAGTCGCTGCGCCCAGAGCTGACGATCTTTGAGCGCGTCGCCGAGGAGTCCGAGGAGGGTGTCGGAGAGGGTGCGCTGCTCCGATTTGCGGAGCGACTTGGCTGTAGCGAGCAGAGGATCGACATCATCGAGGTCGGCGTCGAGCTGGTTCATCCAGAGCGACTCGACCTCCTCGAATTTTTTTTCATTGATCAGTTGCTGCGCGTCTTCGCGAAACGGCATGGGAGCGGGAGATTGTAGTTGATAAGGTCGTTGGTCGTAGGTCATGGGTACCGGGGGCTGCAGCGCAAGACCCTCGACGCCCCCGATACCTACGACCTACGACCCACGACCGACGACAAGCGGTCGAGTATCTTTTCGTGTACGCCACCAAACGCGCCCGACGACATGACCACGACGACATCGTTCTCAACTGCTTCGCGTGCGACGCGATCGGCGATCGCTTCGAAATCATCGAACTGCTCGGCCTGGATGCCGTCGGCGTTGAGTCGCTCGACGATCGCCGGCACGGACATCATGTGATCGAGGCCGTAGCGCTCAGCGTATCGCTGCTTGTGAAAGATCGGGCCGATGACGACGCGATCGGCTTCGTGGAAGGCGTCGATGTAGCCACTCTCGAATTCCTTTCGTGCCGAGGAGATCGATCGCGGCTCGAAGAGAGCCCAGATGCGGCGGCCTGGATAACGCTTGCGCGCACCATTCAGCGTCGTGGCGATCGCCGTCGGGTGATGGGCGAAGTCGTCGATCACGGTCACGCCGCGCTCGGTACCGCGCACTTCCATCCTCCGCTTGATGCCGCGGAACGTGCCGAGGCCTTTTTGAATCTCTTCCGCCGCGAGACCGCGCAAGCGCGCAACCGCGCAACACGCCAGCGCGTTGAGAACGTTGTGCCGGCCCGATAGCGTCGTCCGAAAGCGAAACCACTCCTTCCCTTCCCACCACGCGGTGAACGATGTCGTGTCGGGAGCGAAGTCGATATCGGTGGCGTAGATGTCGTCGGTCTTCTCCGAGCCGAAGGTGATCCACCGCGCTTTCGCGGAGCTGCGCAGCGGACGGACGTTCGCGTCGTCGCCGTTCGCGATGATCACGCCGTCCGGAGCGACCTGCTCGACCGCGGCTCGGAACGCCTGACTGATCGCATCCAGATTCTCGAAGATGTCGGCGTGATCGAATTCGATGTTGTTCACCACGAGCGTGTTCGCGTGGTAGTGGAGAAACTTCGGACCTTTGTCGAAAAAAGCGGTGTTGTATTCGTCGCCCTCGATGACAAAGTCCTCTCCCTCGCCGAGCTTGAAATTCTGATTGAAGTTGAGCGGGATGCCGCCGACGACCATGCTCGGAGCGCGTCCGGCGGCCTCGAGGATCCAGGCCATGAGCGAGGTCGTCGTCGTCTTGCCGTGCGTCCCGGTGATCACGATCGAGTGCTTCCCCTTGATGAAGAGGCTGTAGATCGCCTCCGGCATCGACGTGTAGGGGAGGTCCATCTCGACGGTCGCCGCCGCCTCGACGTTCGTGCGCGCCGCCGCGTTGCCGATCACGACCACGTCGGGGCGAAACGTCTCCAGATGCTCCTTCGTATACCCTTCAAGCACCGGGATGCGGAGACTCTCCAGGTATGTCGACATCGGCGGATACACATGCTCATCCGAGCCGGAGACTTCGTATCCGCGCTGCTGGAGCATGCCGGCCAGCGACGCCATCGCGGTACCGCAGATCCCGATGAGGTAGACCCGGCGGACATCGTCAGGCAGTTGAGTGAGATGAGCCATCAGTCGAGCTCGAGCAAAAAGCGTGCTTTTGCGTGGAATGGCTTTTCGGGAGAGGCTGTTCGCAAGTCAAGTCAACGAAGGTACAAAACACACGGAGGTTTTCGCCCCATGTCGAAGCGAATCATAGTCACAGCGTTAGCTCTGCTGGTCACTCTCGGCGCGTTTGCGCAGGAGCAGTCGAAGACGAAGAAGAGCGAAGCAACGACGAAGGCTGCCGAAAAGGCGCCGCGTCTCACCGTCGTCGAGCCGATCAAGGACTTCGGAACGGTTCCGAAGGGAGACAAGCTCGATTGGTCATTCCAGATCAAAAACACCGGCAGCTCCGATCTCGAGATCATCGCCGCCCGTCCATCCTGCGGATGCACGGTCGCCGATTTCGATAAAGTGATCAAGCCCGGAGCGACCGGCAAGGTGACGGCACACGTCGACACGACGAACTTCACCGGCCCGATCGCCAAAGCGATCACGCTCGAGACGAACGATGCCAGCACGCCGAGCGCCCAGCTCACCATCCACGCCATCGTCAAGCCGTACGTCGAGGCGCACCCGGCCGGCTTCGTCCGCTTCAACATGCTGCAGGGCGACACCGATGTGCAGACCGTGACGCTCTACTCGGAAGAGCAGGAGCCGTTCGAGATCGTGAAGATCGAGTCGCCGCAGCCGTGGATCAAGGTCGACTACAAGAAGATCGAAGATCCGACGCAGGTCGTGCAGACGGTTGGTCGTACCGGACAGAATCAGTACCGCGTGAACATCACCGCCGGCGGACCCGACGCGAAGATCGGTCCTCTCGCCGAGAAGGTGCACGTCGTCACGAATTCGAAGCACACACCCGATTACTGGCTGAGCGTGTCGGGAGTGATTCGTCCCGCGTTCCGCGTCGAGCCGAGCGGAGTGAACTTCGGCGAAGTCGCGCCGACGGATACCGCCGCGACACGCTCGGTCGTCCTCCGTTCGAACAACCTGAAGGCGCCCGAGTCGTTCGTCGTCAACAAGGTCGAGTCGGCGATTCCCGGCGTGACGGCGAACGTGAAGCCGACCGCCAACAAAGGCGAGTACGAAGTGACGCTGCAGGTCGACAAGAACGCCAAGGTTGGCGACGTCGACGGCAACGTGAAGATCTACACCAACGATAAGACGACGCCCGTGGTCACCGTTCCGGTCAAAGGCACGATCAAGGCGGCGACGCCGGCGGCGGCGAAATAGTGACATTTCATCGCCCTCTCCCATCGGGAGAGGGTGGCCGAAGGCCGGGTGAGGGGCTAGCCCCTCACCCGCCGCTTTGCGGCACCTTCTCCCGCGGGGAGAAGGACGACACTCCCGTCCCATCTCCCAGCGGCAGGATGCTCGTCAGAAGGCGAGCATCCTGCGTCAGTCTTTGGTTGAACGCGCGCAGCGCATCCGTATTCGTGTCGTGCACTCCCGCTGCGACCTGACCCTTCCACAGAATGTTGTCGCAGACGATCAGCGCGCCGCGATCGAGTTTCGGCAGCATGAGATCGAGATACTGCTCGTACTCGCTCTTCACGCAGTCGATGAAGAGGAGGTCGAACGTCCCTTCCAGCTTCGGCAGAACCTGCAAAGCAGCGCCTTCGTGAAAGACGACGCGGCATTTCAGGGAGGCTTCGCCTACGAACTTGCGCGCGGCGTCGAGCGTGCGTCGATCGATCTCGATCGTCTCAATCGTCGTCTGCGCATCGCACTCCCGCCCCATCGCTACAACCGAGTAGCCGATGTTGGTTCCCACTTCCAGGATCCGTCGCGGGCGTTTCGCTGAGACGAGTACGCGCAAGAGCTGAGCGACTTCCGGATCGGCGATGGGATGATTGTTCTCGGCGGCGAACTTCTCCATCCGCTCGAGCAGCGCATCGCGGGGTGGCGTGAGAGTCTCGAGGTACTCGGCCTGTTTGCGTTGCAGAATCGCGTCGATGCGATCTTTCACTTTGCTTCGACCGCTTCTTTGAGCTTCTCCGCCTGGAAATGCCCAATCAGCGGCTCGATGAGCACGTCGAGCGCGCCGTTCATGATGTTCGGAAGGTTGTGTACTGTCAGCCCGATACGGTGATCGGTGACGCGATCCTGCGGGAAGTTGTAAGTACGAATCTTCTCGGAGCGATCACCGGAGCCGATCATGCTCTTCCGCGTCGCCGAGAGCTCCGTCTCCCGCTTCTGCCGCTCGATGTCGTAAAGACGCGCCTTCAGAACCTTGAGCGCCTTCGCGCGGTTCTTGATCTGCGACTTCTCGTCCTGACACGAGACGACCACGCCGGTGGGAATATGAGTCATGCGCACCGCGGAGTAAGTCGTGTTGACCGACTGTCCTCCTGGTCCGGAGGAGCAGAACGTATCGACGCGGATGTCTTTATCGTTGATCTGGATGTCGATGTCTTCCGCTTCGGGCAGCACGGCAACCGTGATCGCCGACGTGTGAATGCGTCCCTGTGTCTCGGTCTGTGGGACGCGTTGCACGCGATGCACTCCCGATTCGAACTTCAGGCGTGAATAAACCTTGTCGCCTTCGATCAGCAGTGTCGCGTCTTTGATTCCGTTCACCGATGAATAGTTCGCGTCGGTGATGTCGACCTTCCACCGCTTTGACTCCGCATAGCGGATATACATGCGCATGATCTCGGCCGCGAAGAGCGACGCTTCGTCGCCCCCCGTGCCGGCGCGGATCTCGACAATCACGTTCTTTTCGTCGTTGGGATCCTTCGGCTGCAGGAGAAGGCGGATCTCGTTCTCGATCTGCGGCTCGCGCGGCTCCAGCTCGGCGATCTCCGCCTGCGCGAGCTCGCGCATCTCGTCGTCCGACTTCACCATCTCGCGAGCATCGGCGAGCCGCTTCTTCACGTATTTCAGCTCGCGATACCTGGCCACGATCTCCTGGATCTCGGAGATCGCCTTCATCGCGTCGCGATACGCCTTGACGTCCGTGACGACCGACGGATCAGCGATCTTTCGCTGAAGCTCGTCGTATCTCTTTTCGATGTCGTTGAGTTTTTCAAACATGGCTCTCGGCTCTCGGCTGTCGGCTCTCGGGAGTACCCGACAGCCGACGGCTGACAGCCGACAGCCAGCGTCTAGGCTACGGCGGCCTGCTTGCCGTCTTCGACCGCGTCGTACAGCAGCGCTTCGCGGAGGGCGATGATCGCGATCTCGAGCTGCTTGTCGTCCGGCTCTTTGGTGGTGATGCGCTGGAGCCAGAGCCCCGGCGCGATCAGCATGCGGCAGAGGCGGTTCTTGAGATGCCGCGCGGAGAAGCGGATGACTTCATAGGCGAGGCCGGCGATCAGCGGAATCAGAATGACGCGTGCGCCGAACTTCACGACGAAGTGCGCGCTGGACGGAATCAGCGAGAAGACCAGGATCGAGATCGCCATCACGAACAGCAGGAAGCTCGTGCCGCACCGCGGATGCAGCGTCGACTTCCCGCGCGCGTTCTCGACCGTTAGATCTTCCTCGGCCTCGTAGGTGTAGACCGTCTTGTGCTCCGCGCCGTGATACTGGAACACGCGCCGGATCTCATCCATAAATGAAATCGAGAAGATATAGACGAAAAAGAATACTGCTCTGATCACGCCGTCGATGAGGTTGTATTCGAAGTTGCTCATCGTGGGGAGGAGGAACTTGCGGATCAGATTCGTGATCCCGAGGGGCGCGAGGATGAACAGGCCGACCGCGAGAAGAAGCGCGAAACCGATCGATCCCGCCACCGCCCAGCTCGACATCTCCTCTTCGCCTTCCGAACCTTCCGTCGAGACCGCCGCTGAATAATTCAGAGCGCGGATGCCAAGGATCAGCGACTGGATGAGGACGACGGAGCCGCGGAGGACCGGCGTCTTGAGAAAGCGATACTTGGCCGTGATCGACGAGAGCCTGTCCTTCTTGATCGCGACGCCGCCATCGGGCTGACGCACCGCGACCGAGTAGCCGGTCAGCGAGCGCATCATCACGCCTTCGATGACGGCCTGACCGCCGATGAGCATGTCGACGTTGCGCTCGGTGGGCATCGCGGACGTCAAACCATTCGTGAAGGCCCCGAAGGACCCCGCGATGAGTCGCGCTGAACGTGCCCAGGCGCGTCGGAGATCCTTCGCTTCGCTCAGGATGACGCTTCGCGTCATTTCTTTGCCCCTGCCCTCTTCGCGTACCGCTGCTGGAAGCGATCGATGCGCCCGGCCGAGTCGACGAGCTTCTGCTTGCCGGTGAAGAATGGATGGCACTTCGAGCAGATCTCGACGCGCAGCTCTTTCTCCTTCTTCGTCGAGCCGGTCTTCCACGACTCGCCGCACGCGCAGTGCACGTCGACCTGATGGTATTGCGGATGAATCTCTGGTTTCATGAACTTACCTTTGCCTCGAGTCTAATACTGGCAGAGAAAGAACGGCCAGTATAAGGTAAAAATTCTGATGGACGCCTTTCTGCCGCGCGTGCTGTCTGCGGTCCTTCTTCTGATCAGCATCGCCATGCTCATCCCGATCGGATCGGTGGTGATCGATCTCGCCAACGGCGCCCAGGTTCCTCCGACCAGATGGGCTGTCCCGCTCGCCATCCTTACCACCGCGGCCATCATGATGTGGTTGCTCACGCGCAAGGCAGTCTCGCTCCAGCTCTACCTCACCGCATTCGCGCTCTGGGTGCTCGTCGCCGGATACTTCTTCGTGCTGTCACGCTAAGTGATGCCGAAGAGGCGGACGAGCCAGTAGGTCGTGGCGCCGATGAGCGCCGATGTCGGAATCGTCAGGATCCAGGCCCAGACGATCCGCTGCGCCACTCCCCATCGCACCGCGGACAGACGACGCGTCGCGCCGACCCCGATGATTGCCCCGGTGATCGTGTGGGTCGTCGACACCGGAATCCCGAGACTGCTGGAGATGAACAGAGTGATCGCGCCCGCCGTCTCCGCGGCGAATCCGCTCACCGGTTGCAATCGTGTGATCTTCGTGCCCATCGTGTGAATGATTCGCCATCCACCGCTGAGCGTGCCCAGTGCGATCGCCGTGTGAGCGGCGAGAATGACCCAGATCGGAATCGTGAAGGTCTTGAGATAACCGGCCGTGAACAGCACGCCGGCGATGATGCCCATCGTCTTCTGCGCGTCATTGGTCCCATGTCCGAGGCTGTACGCCGCGGCCGAGACCAACTGCAAACGGCGGAAGATCTGATCGACGCGTCGCGGCGACGAGCGATGAAAAATCCAGAAGATCATCACCGCGATGATCAGTCCGAGCGTCAGTCCGATTATCGGCGCGAGGATGATGTAGATGAGCGTCTTCGTCCATCCCGAGGGGATGATGACCAGAAAACCCGCCTTGGCGACCGCCGCGCCCGCGTATCCGCCGATCAGCGCGTGCGAAGAGCTGGTCGGGAGACCGTAGTACCAGGTGATGACGTCCCACACGATCGCCCCGACGAGTCCCGCGAAGATGACCGCGAACGTCACCTGCGAGATGTCGATCATGCCTTTGCCGATCGTCTTCGCCACGGCGGTGCCGAACGTGATCGCGGCGACGAAGTTGAAGAACGCCGCCCACACCACGGCTTGTCCCGGCGAAAGCACGCGCGTGGAGACGACCGTCGCGATCGAGTTCGCCGCGTCGTGAAAGCCGTTGATGTAGTCGAACGCTAAAGCGACCGTGATCAGGCCGATGACGGTGACGAGCAGCATTCGCGTCAGCCGTGCTTCACGACAACGTTCTCGAGCAGATTGGCGACGTCTTCACATCGGTCGGTCGCCTGCTCGAGGAGGCTGAGAATTTCCTTCCATTTGATCACTGCGATCGGATCGCGTTCTTCATCGAAGAGGCGGCCCAGCGCCTCTTTGTAGACCTTGTCCGCCTCGGCCTCGATGCGATTGATCTCGACCGTCAGGTCGAGCACACCCGTTCGCTTCTCCAGCGCCACCAGAGCGCGCCGCAGCACATCGGCCTGCGCGGCGATGAGCTTTGTCAGCTCTCGCGCACCGAAACGTACTTTGTCGATGCGATAGAGAGGAACCAGACCGGCGGCCATATCGATCGCGTCGATGACGTCGTCGATTGTCGTCGCCAGGGAATGGATATCTTCGCGATCGATCGGTGTGACGAAGGTCTTATTGAGGCGCTGGATGATCTCGTGCGTCAGGAAATCGCACTTGTGCTCGATCTCCTTGATCTCCTGCGCCTTCGCGGCGATGGGCTGATCGCTTTCGAACATCTCGATGAGCAGGCCCGCGGCCTTCTTGACCTGATCGGCCATCGCGATGAAGTCTGCGTAGAACTTCTCTTCGCGCGGGATGAGGCGGAACATCGCCATGCAGTTTTCTCCCTCCGAGGCGCGCGGATTCTATATGAAGGTCGTCGGTCGTAGGTCGTGGGTACCGGGGGCTGCAGCGCAGAAACGATGAGGCCCGCGGTACCTACGACCTACGACCTACGACCTCTTTCATTCCGACCGAAAGCGGAAGCCTCACCTCGAACGTCGCACCGCCGCCCCTCCGGTTGTAGGCGCGAATGCTTCCGCCATGCAATCCGACGAGATGCTTGGCGATGGCCAGACCGAGCCCCGCGCCGGGAACGGAGCGACTGCGATCGACGCGATAAAAGCGATTGAAGATGCGCTCGATATCATCCGGCGGAATGCCTTCCCCCTCGTCGGAGACGCGCAGCACGGCGTCGCCCGCATCCGCCATCACTTCGACGAGCACTTCGCCACGGCCGGCGTGCTTCGAAGCGTTGTCGAGCAGATTCGTCAGGATCTGCTGGACCCGCGATGAA
>DASYUK010000323.1:0-10954 GCA_036001325.1 Thermoanaerobaculia bacterium | reverse complement strand
CTCCTGCGGCTCGATGACGAGGTTCGTGATGGAGGCGGTACCACCCTGCGCGCCGCCGCAGGCCTTGATGATGTCGAGGATGATGTCGGAGAGATCGCTGGCGTCGCTCTTCGCTTCCTTGAACAGGCCGCCGGACGTCTGCGTAACGTCCTGCATGATGGCCTTGATCGTCGCCTCCGGCGTGTTGCCGGTCGGCACATAGACCATCGTGATGTGAATGTCGGCCTTCGCCGCATCCGACGCGAACGTATGGGCGGCCACGTCGTGCACGCCAGGCGTGAAGGAGCACGTGAAAGCCTGCGGCAGAGTATCGGTGACGATGATGACGATCTTCGCAGCCGCGCGCCAGGTGCTCGTGAAGTCGTTGAGCTGCGCGCCGCTGATACCGGAGCGCGTCTTCAGACTGTGCACGACGGTGTTGATGGCTTCGTCATACGGAACGCCGCCGCAGCCGCCGCTCGTGCTCAACTTGGCCACCGCGGTGGCGAGATCGGCACGGTTGGCGGGCTTGAAGTTCAGCAGAACATCGACGTTGTTGTCGGGCATGCCGACGAGGGCGAACTGGTAATCACCGCCGGAAGCCTTCACGACTTCGTCAGCGATCTTGTTGACTTGCGCCTGAATATTGGCAATGACGCCGCCCATCGATCCTGTTTCGTCGATGACGAACGTGACGTCCATCGAGCCGCACGTCTGCGCGAGCGCCGACCCGGCGAACGTCAACGAGAGAAGCACAGCCGCAGCAAACACAGCAGCGCCCTCGAGTGCACGGTGGTGAATCAACATCTTCCCTCCTCGGCCTCACGCCCACCCGATGTTGCTGATTTGGATCGATAACTCCCCGAAGCTTACGGACTTATGGAGCGGAACGCAACTTGTGTGGCGGCCGGTTCCTCAACCGGCCGAACCGTCGCCGGTTGAGGAACCGGCGTCCACACCGAGCAACTCTCTCACCGCACCCGAGGCTCGATCGAGTGCCTCATCGAGCTTGTCCGGATCTCTCCCACCCGCCTGCGCCAGGTCCGCTTTCCCCCCACCCTTCCCACCCACGATGGGAGCGAGTTTCGCGATCAGCGAGTTCGCCGGGATACGATCGACGAGATCCTTCGTGACCGCAGTGAGCAGGGTCACTTTGCTGTCGGTGACGCTGCCGAGGACGACGACGCCGCTCTTGAGTTTGGAGCGAAACGCGTCGGCGAGATTGCGGAGATCGCCGCCACTGACGTCGTCGACGCGCCGGGCGAGAAGCTTGATGCCGTCGATGTCGATGCTGTCGTCGGTTCCGCCACCGGAAGCGCGCGCCACACCTCCGCCTGAAGCGAGCTTCATCTTCAGTTGCTTCAGCTCCTTCTCGAGCGACTTCTGCTTTTCCTGCAGCGAGCGGACGTATGCGGGGATCTCTTCGATGCGCGCGTTGAGCTGTTGCTGCAGCTCGTGCGCGGAGTCGTCGAGCGACTGGAAGTATTCGAGTGCGCCGCGTCCGGTGAGCGCTTCCATGCGCCGCACGCCGGCGGCGAGTGAGCGATCGGAGACGATCTTGAACACGCCGATGTCGCCGGTGCGATTCACGTGACAGCCGCCGCAGAACTCGCGCGAGTATTCGCCGGCCGATACGATGCGGACGTTCTCACCATACTTCTCGCCGAACATGGCCACCGCTCCGGAGCGTTTCGCTTCTTCGATCGGCAGAATGTTCTTCGTCACTTCCAGATTGGCGCGGATCTTCTCGTTGACCTGCTCTTCGATCTCGCGCGTCTGCTCTTCGGTAAGCGGCTGGTGATACGTGTAGTCGAAGCGCAGTCGATCGGGCGCGACGAGCGAACCCGCCTGCTGCACCGTCGGTCCGAGAACATCTTTCAGCGCTTTGTGCAGAAGGTGTGTCGCAGTGTGGTTCGCGGTGGTGTCAAGACGTGTCGGCACGGGCACTGACGCCCAGACTTTCGAGTTGACGGCGAGCGATCCTTGATCGACGCGCACGCGCGACACGATCAGATCGCCGGCCGGCTTCTGCGTGTCCAGCACTGTCGCCCGCCCCCCCCTCCACTCCAGCGTACCGGTGTCGCCGATCTGACCGCCCGACTCGGCGTAGAACGGTGTCGGGTCGAGAACGACCTCCCCTTCCGATCCATGATGAAGTGCGTCTCGCTCTTTTCCGTCGACGACGATCGCCTTCACTGTCGAATCGACGCTCGTATAGTTCTCGTATCCGATGAACTCCGGCGAGCCGACCTTTTCAGCGATCTTTGCAAATGTCTCCACGTCGGTCGACGATTGGAACTTCGACGACGCTTTCGCCTTCGCGCGCGCGTCGCTCATCATCGTCTCGAAGCCTTCGCGATCGAGAGTGACGCCCTCGGACTCGGCTACTTCCGCGATCACATCGAGTGGTGCACCGTACGTGTCGTATAGCCGAAATAGCTCTTCACCCGAAATCGTGCTCTCGCCTCGATCTCGGACTGCATCCATAACGGCGCCGATTCGGTCGTACACTGTTTCAATCGTTCGCGTAAATTGCGCTTCCTCAGCCTTGAGCCATTGCTTCACACGATCCCGCGCTCCTTTGAGCTCAGGGTATGCGTCGCCCATTGCGTCGATGACGCTGCTGTACAGATCTTGCAGCAGAACAAAAGTTGGTAGCTTCCGACCAAACCGAAGCGCTCGGCGAATGATTCGCCTTAGGACAAAACCTCTTCCTTCGTTCGAAGGTATAACGCCGTCCGCCATCAGGAACACGGCGGATCGGGCGTGATCGCACAACACACGTACAGCGGTGTCGCGCTCATCATCCATTCGCCCGCCGTACTTATAGTCAGCAGCTGCTTCGATTGCTCTAATGATCGTCTGAAAGCTGTCGATGTCGTAGACCGTCGACACCTTCTGCAGCACGCTTGTCAGGCGCTCCAGCCCCGCGCCCGTGTCAACCGACGGCGCCGGCAGCGGAGTCAGCGTGCCGTTGGCATCGCGGTCGTACTGCATGAACACGAGGTTCCAGATCTCCATCGTGTCGTCGCCCGGACCGTTGACGAGCGCAGCGACGTTCTTCGACAAGTCATCGCCGCGGAAGTAGTGAATCTCGGAGCACGGACCGCACGGACCGGTGTCGCCCATCGACCAGAAGTTGTCCTTCTTCCCGAATCGCAGCACGCGGTCGGGCGAAGCGCCGACCTTCACCCACAGCTCCGCCGCTTCGTCGTCAGCGGGGACACTCTCATCGCCCTCGAACACCGAGAACCAGAGGCGCTGCACATCGAGCCCGTACACGTTGACGAGCAGGTCCCACGCGTACTTGATCGCGTCGGTCTTGAAGTAATCGCCGAACGAGAAGTTGCCGAGCATCTCGAAGAACGTGAGATGGCGCGCGGTGCGGCCGACGTTTTCGAGATCGTTGTGCTTGCCGCCGGCGCGAACGCATTTCTGCGACGAGGTGGCGCGCTTGTAATCGCGCTGCTCGCGTCCGAGGAAAACGTCCTTGAACTGGTTCATCCCGGCGTTGGCGAAGAGCAGTGTCGGGTCGCCTGCCGGCACGAGCGATGAGCTCGGCACGCGGCGATGATTCTTCGATTCGAAATACGCGAGAAACTTCTCGCGGGTCTGGCTAGTCGTCAACAACCGGGGTCTCCTTGACGGCGCTGCGCACGAGCGCGGCGTCGTAACCTTGATTTAACAAATACACCATCAATTTCTTTCGCCCCTCGGTTGTCTCGAGATAGGCGGCGCCGTGGCGGCGGATCAGAAGGCGCCGGCGCTTGTTGCAGGCGGCCGCCAGATCGTCGCGCTCGCGATCCTCATCAGAGTTCTCCGCGATCGCCTGCCGGACGATCTGGTCATCGACGCCGGCGGCGTGCAGCTCATATTCGATCCGCCGCACGCCAATCCTCTTCCGCTGTCGGGTCCGGATATAGGAACCGGCAAAACGCTCGTCATTGAGCCAGCCTTCGTTGCGCAAACGCGTGAGCGTTGTCGCGACGTCAGCGTTGTCGAACCGTTTCGAACGAAGCTTGCGACGAAGCTCCGCCTCGCTGTTGAACCGATAGTTCAGGATGCGGATCGCGGCGAGGTAGCAATCGTCGAGGTCGGTCATGGTGGAGGACAGGCACCCTCGCCTGTCCGGGACAGCCGAGGCGGCCGTCCTCCACCAGATTACACGTTATTGGAGAAATCGAACGGCGAGTCTTCGCTGAATGGATCGTTCGGCGACGAACCCTCCTTGCCGGCCACACCGAGCTTCGACTCCATCTCTTCGCGAGAGATGTCGGACGTCGACTGAATGCCTTGTAGCTTGAGACGGAATTCGTCGGGATTCGAGGCGCGACGCAGCGCTTCATCGAGCGAGATCAGCCCGTTCTTATACAGGACGTAGAGCGACTGATCGAAGGTCTGCATGCCGTACTGCGATGTGCCCTGCGCGATCGCGTCCTTGATCAGCTTGGTCTTGTCCTTGTTCTCGATGCAGTCGCGGATATACGCGGTCGAGATGAGGACCTCGGCAGCCGGGACGCGGCCCAGGCCGTCGGCGCGCGGCAGAAGTCGCAGAGAGACGACCGCTTTGAGCACGGCCGCGAGCTGCAGCCGGATCTGCTTCTGCTGGTGCGGAGGGAACACAGAGATGATGCGGTTGACGGTTTCGGTCGCGTCCATCGTGTGCAGCGTCGAGAACACGAGATGGCCGGTTTCGGCCGCCGTCAGCGCGGTCTCGATCGTCTCATAGTCACGCATTTCGCCGACGAGAATGACGTCGGGATCCTGACGGAGAGCCGATCGCAGCGCCTGTGAGAACGACTTCGTGTCGACTTCGACTTCGCGTTGGTTGACGATCGACTTCTTGTCGCGATGGAGGAACTCGATCGGATCCTCGACCGTCATGATGTGCTCGGTGCGATGCGAGTTGATGTAGTCGATCATCGCGGCGAGCGTCGTCGACTTACCGGAGCCGGTCGTGCCCGTGCACAGAATCAGCCCGCGCGTCTCCTCGGCGATCTTTTCGAGAACCACGGGGAGCATCAGCTCGCGGATCGAGAGGATCTTCACCGGAATGACGCGGAGGACCATTCCGACCGTACCGCGCTGCTGGAAGATGTTGCAGCGGAAACGGCCGAGGCCCGGCACGGAGTAGGCGATGTCGATCTCGTAGTTGTTCTTGAATTTTTCCTTCTGTCGGGAAGACATGATCGAAAAAGCCATGGCGATCGTGTCTTCCTGCATGAGGCGTTTCAGCTCGACCAGCGGAACCAGATCCCCGTCGACGCGGATGACCGGATGCGACCCGACCTTGATGTGAAGGTCCGAAGCCCGTCGCTCCGCCGCAATCTTGAGCAAGTCATTGATATGCAAGGGTCACCTCGCTACGAATGGTTCATTGTACAGCGATCAGAACGCGGGGTAGTCGTAGAATCGCCGCCGCTTGAGAAGTGCCGCAACGCTCGTCATTTGCGCCTTATTCGCGGGTTGGTGCGCCACGTCACACTGCAGACCATGACCGTCACCACTCGCGACGATCTCGCCCTTCGTTACGTCGTCAACACGCCGACGTCGCGGCCCGACACGGAGCCGATGCCGCTCGTCATCATCATGCATGGACGGGGCGCCGACGCATACGACCTCGCCGACATCGCGCCGATGATCGACGGCCCTCGCGGCTATCGCTTCGTCTTTCCAAACGCGCCGAATGCGTGGGAAGCCGCGCCGGGCATGATGTTCGGGTTCACATGGTTCGACGGCGTGCCGGCGGAGCTAAAGTCGCTCCAGGCATCACGGCGAATCATGATGGATTTCCTCGATGAAGTGGTGAAGCGATTCCCAACGCCTGCGGGCAAAGTCGTCCTCGGCGGATTCTCGCAGGGCGGGCTGATGGCGCTCGATACCGGCCTGCGGACGACGCAACCACTCGCCGGGATCGTGGTGATGAGCGGCGCGCTTCACGAACACGATCTCCCCGATCTGACGACCCGTAAGGATCAACGCGTGCTCATCATCCACGGCACGGAAGACGAAATGATCAACGTGAACATGGCTCGTCGCGCACGTCGCGTGCTCGAGCAACACGGCCTGGAGGTCGAGTATCACGAATTTCCGATGGGGCACCACGTGACGCCGGAGTCGATGCTCGTCGTGCGCGATTTCATTGAGAAGTGTTTGGGTTAATCGAACGCGAATCGCGGCAGCCACTGCTTCTCGCGAATCGCGAAAGCGAATCCGGCGATGGCGATCGCCGCGATCAAAATCAGAGCCGCCGCCGAACGGCCGAAGTACCAGGCATCGGGATCGAGTGTGAGCGGAACCGACCAGCCCAGCAACACGACGTAGGCGCACGCGGACAGCGCCAGGATTCCGAAACGATAGATCACGAAGATCACGATCGCGGCGACCGCGAATCCGTAAGCCGCCCGTTCCATCAAAGGTCCGACCGGCTCGAAAAGGAACGACAACGACATCAACGCGATGGCGATCAGGCGTGTCGCACCCTCATTGCGAACCAGCGCTTGCACGACGAGCAGCAGCGTGACCACACCGAAGCTCCGCAACGTGGCTTCGGTGAGCGCGGAGATGATGAATGAGCTGACATACGCAGCCGAACCGAACGGAGCTCCGAACGGAAGCTGCCGAAGGTGCAGAGGTGGGCCTTCTCCGCTGAACCACTGCGGGACGAGTGCCGTCGTCTCCCAAAGAAGGAGAACGGCCGTTCCCATCGCTGCTCCGGCGAGGAGCTCCCGGCCGACGATCGGGTCCTGGAATCGTCCCTGAAACACACGGGTCCAGCCGATCAGCATCTGCGGCCACCGCCGGCGCGCCAGCGGCTCAACGGCGATGTATACAACCCAGCTCATGACCGCCCAGAACGTCGAGTCCGCGACGATCCGAGACGCGATGATCCACTCCTGCACGAATGACGCGACATGGTGCGCGCGAAGAAGCATGGCGATGGCGGTCGAGAGCAGGATGAACACGGCAAACCGCATCGCCCCGCGACGATCGCCACGACCGCGACGAAGATTCCGGCGCGCGATCAGGATCGCGGCCGCAGGAAGCAGGATGAGCAGGAAGACGACCGTAAGACCGGAAATCTGAATCGCGAGCGGTTCGGGCTTCGGGATCGACGGCGATGTCAGCGCGACCGAAAACCATACCGGCCGTCCATGGAACGCTGCCGCCTCGATGCGCTCTCCTTCTTTGGTCATCCACGCGTGCTTCTCATCGGAGTCGACGCGCGCTCGCCACTCCGGTTTCACCGGTGTCAACTTCGAGGAATCGATCGCCGCGAATTGGAAGAGCTTCGACCAGTCGGGAGGCGCGGATGCCGGCTTCGGATCATGCAGCGGCGGCATGACGGTCAGCTCGATCAGACGACCACTCGAATCGAGAAGCACGTCGGCCATACCCCGCGTGGTGAGCGGCGGATCGTTGGCGGTCACTCGACGATCCGCGCGATACGGTCGCAGCGGCAAGGGACTCTGCCGATACAGAAAGTACATCGACGCGCGCCACACCTCGGCATTGCTGTCGTCGTAGATCGCCGACCAATCGCCGCGGGTACTGACGCCGGCGGCGGCGACCGCTTCACGCGCTCGCTCGAGCAAGACTTCCGGCGGCTTGAGTTCGGAACGGCGATACCACATCGTCTTTCCCGCGGGGACGATGAACGCCACGATGCCAACGATCACGAACACCAATAACGACCACGCCGCGATCGGCGAAAGCTCCGGTGCGGTCTCTGCCGCGGCAACCATCGCGGGCGACGGCGTCTCGCCCGCGGCCACCGCCGCGGCGAGCGGGTCGTAGCCCGGGAGTTGGCGCAGAACGTCGTCGACGGAATCGGGACGATTCTCCGGATCGGGATCGAGACACTGCAGAATCGTTCGCTCGATCGCCGGCGAGATGTCTGCAGTGATCGCCGATGGCCGCGGAAGGGCGATCGTGTTCTGCTGCTTCACCAGGTCGCTGAGGCTTGCGGTCGCAAACGCGCGCCGGCCTGTGAAGATCTCATACAGCACGAGGCCGAGGGCGTAGATGTCGCTTTTGATGGTGGCGCTCTTGCCCGCGAGTTGCTCCGGAGCCATGTATGCGAGCGTCCCGGCCGCGATCGACTGCGACGCGCTCTCCTCCGCGACGGCGACGCCGAAGTCGGTGATGCGCGCACGTCCGCGTCCGTCGAGCATCACGTTCGCTGGTTTCAGATCGCGATGAATCACGCCGCTGGCGTGCGCGGCCGCGAGTCCGGCGCAGATTTGTCCCGCGACGGCTGTCGCTTTCGCAATCGGAAGTTGCCCGATGCGTCGCAGCAGCGAAGCCAGATCTTCGCCATCGATGAACTCCATCGTGATGAAGAGCTGGCCGTCGACTTCGGCGATGTCGTAGAGACGGCAGACATTCGGATGCGAAACCTGGCGGCCGAGGCGCACTTCGTCGTAGAGACGGCGCTCGGTATCGGCGCCACCGCGTCGCCGCAAAAATTTCAACGCCACAGGCTGGCCGAGCTTCAGATCATCGGCGCGATAAACCTCGCCCATTCCGCCACCGCCGATGAGCGACACGATCCGGTAGCGGTCGCCGAGCGTCGTGCCGGGCGTGAGTTTATCCACGAACGATTGCCGTTCGCCGGCGCGCACAGTTGGCGTCTCTTCGGGTGGGCGGAAGGCGGTCGACTCTTCAGGCATCGACTGCGGAATGATAAGAGCGGCCAACGGGCTCAGCCGCGAGCGGTCCTGGATTTTTGTGGCCTGTCGATTGCTTTTGTCTTGCACGAGATGACTGCAAATAACCGCTCGATCGCTCTGGGGGCACTCGTGGCGTTTGCGCTTCTGGCGCCTCGCGCCGAAGCGACGCTGATGAAATCTGCAACCTTCGACGAAAAAGTCGAAAACGCCGCCGCGATCGTTCTCGGAACCGCCGTGAAGAAGGAAACGCGATGGGACGCATCGCATCGATGGATCCTCACATACACGACGTTTCGCATCGAGAAGTCGTACAAGGGTTTGCCTGCGCAGCAGGAGATCACGATCGTCACGCCCGGCGGTCAAGTCGGTGATCTTCATCAGGACACGCCCGGTGTTCCTGAATTTGCGGTCGGCAGCGACAACGTGCTCTTCATCCGCAACAGCAGTCAGGGTCCCACCGTTCTCTTTTTCGATCAGGGCGCGTACGACGTCGACAAAAACCGACTGGTGAAGCCGGTGGCGAGCGATGCCGTGACGATCGACACGCAGCGAGGCATGGCTGTTCCGGCCGAAGAGCCGCGGACGCTGCAGCAGTTCGAGCGCGACGTGCGCGACGCGGAGCAGCGCGGCGCCATCAAGAACCGCATGGAGATGATTAAGCGGCAACCGCAGGAGCCGCCGTCACTCTGGTCGACCATCGTCCGGAACAAGTTCCTGATCGCGCTCGCGATCGCCGGCGTGGCTCTCGCCACCTGGCAATACCTGCGGCGCTGACGCCGAAATGGGGTCAGGTCTGTCTTTCGTCCTTTTTTCTCCCGCCGGTAGAAAAAAGTAAGAACAAAAGACGTGACCCCGAGCACGCGTGACGGCGAGCGCGCGGCGATGACGGTTTTTTTCTACGGCTGGTAGAAAAAAGGACGAAGGACAGACCTGACCCCAGGTCCCAGACCCCAGGTCCCATCACGCGATCTTCTGCTGCTGGCGTTGCTCTTCGGGCACGTATTCATCGCGGCGGCGATCGAGATCCTTCATGACCGTCTTCTTGAACATGTCGGGACCGCCGCGCGCCATCATCTCGTCGATGTAGTCGGCGATCTCGAGGTTCTCGATGCGCATGCGCACGGTCTTGAAGACGTTCGGGATGTGTCCCGGGATTTGAACGTGATGCAGTCCGCCGCTGTACGCGAGCAGCATGCGCCCGCCTCTGATCGCCAACAGGATGTCGGAGATGCCTCCACGCACGGTCATGGGATTGCCGCTCACATCGAGACCGGTCGCGCGCTTCATCCGACCTTCCGGTGCGATGACGACCATGGACTTCGGATCGATCTTCTGCAAGACCGCGAACCACGTATGGTCTCGTTCACGCGTGATCGCGATGACATGATGCGCGACGAACTTGAAGATCATGCCGACGAGCGGCCGGCCAGTGGTCTTGTCCGCCGCGGGAATCACACCGTGTGCAGCAAGGCGCCAGATGAAACGATTCGGCACGCCGCCGAGAAAGACAGGCTCGAAGAGGCTCGTGTGATTGAGGAAGACGACGAGGCGGAGATCCTTCCACGGATCGGGCGGAGTGGGTCCGATCCAGCCGAAATCGTGTCGGTAAAACACCTTGCTCAAATACTTCAGGAAGATGAGCAAGCTGAATACGAACGCGCTTCGTAAGAACGTCACGCCCGAAAAGCCTACATCAACTCGATAAACTCGAGAGGAAGCTCCGCGCGAAAGCGGGACCCTTCCCTTCTTCTTCGTGCTTGAAGAAGACGTAGGCCGACGACCACTTCTGCTCCTCGACGCGCTTCGCCCAACGCTCGAGATCTGCCTCGTCGTACTGCGTGCGGCGCAGGCGGAGATAACCCCACGACGCCGTCGACATCGGCAGCATCGATGGATCGACGACTTCGTCGGTGTCCGCAGCGCACAACGCCGCGTCGTGATCGCGCAACGCGCCGAACACCTCGTCGTCGAACCACGACGGGTGACGGAACTCGAACGCGGACGGATGCTTCGGTAACGCCGCCAGGAAATCGCGCAGCTTCGGCAGATCCTTGCGCGCAAACGGCGGAAGCTGGAACAGAACCGGCCCGAGCTTCGGTCCCAGTTCTGCCGCCGTCTCGAAAAAGAATTGAACATCGCCTTCGGCGCCGGCGAGCCTCTTCTGATGCGTGATGCGTTGCGGCGCTTTCAGCACGAAGACGAAACTCTCCGGCACTTCCGCTTCCCACTTCGCGAGCATCTTCGCTTCGGGCATCCGGTAAAACGTGTTGTTGATCTCGACCGTGTTGAACTGCGATGCGTAG
>DASYUK010000322.1:0-4481 GCA_036001325.1 Thermoanaerobaculia bacterium | reverse complement strand
GGAACACGCGTCGACCGTTTCATACAACAACTGCGCATACCGTCGCACGACGCACGATTCAGTGTCGTCCTTCCAGTGAGCGATAAGAAGATCGAGTGCGACGGATCGGGAGACTGTCGTTGAAAGAACTCGTCAGACAGTACCTGCAGCGCGAAATCTCACGGCGCGACTTTGTCCGTCTCGCGAGCGCTGCCGGTTTCAGTCTCACGGCGGCGACCTCCGCGGCGCGGGCGCTCGAGCCGATGTTGGGGATCGCCGGTCCTGAGGCGGCCGAGCTCACGACGACCTTTCAAGGCACAGGCGGCGAGCTCGTTGCCGAACAGTTGCGCGCCGCGGGGATCCGTTTCATCTTCGTCTGCAACAGCTCGGGCATGGGACCGTTGTGCGATGCCGTCGTCGACCGCCCCGATCTTCAGTTCATTCAAGGCACATCCGAACATCAGACCGTGGCCATGGCCGATGGGTTCGCGAAAGCGACGCTCCGCCCGGCATTCGTCTGCTTTTCTCGCGTCGGCGGCCCGCTCGCGAGCGCAAACATCTTCAATGCGATGAAAGACCGGACGCCGCTCGTGGCGATGACCGATCACGTCGACACCGAAGCCGACGGCCGCGACGGGGCCGAAGACGTCGACGACTGGCTGGAAGCCTTCAAGCAGTACACGAAATGGCGATGGATCGCCAAGGAAGGGAATCGAATCCCCGAGTGGCTCGCTCACGCGTTCAAGATCGCGTCGACGCCACCATGCGGTCCCGCGTTTCTCCGCATCCCGCGCAATGTGCTCTACGCGAAGGCAAAGGCGGAGATCTTCTCGGGACAGAGCCTTTCGGTGCCGATGAATCTCGTCCCGAATCCACGCGTGGTTGAAGAGGCGGCGCGGATGCTCATCGAGTCGAAGAGTCCGATGCTCTATGTCGGCTCGGAGGTGTGGAGCACCGGCGGGCGCGCGGATGTCGTCGAGCTCGCGGAGCTTCTAGCGATTCCCGTGACGCAGGCGTGGAGCTGGGCCGCCGATTTTCCGAGCGATCATCCGCTTCACGTCGGCGGCTATCTCTATCCGCTGCGCCATCCGAAAGCGATCGACCTCTTTCTCAATTTGGGGGCGAAGATGCCCGATCAGGGCGCCGGACCACCGCTCGTGCCTCGCGCGGCGAAGATCATCCACGGTCGCATCGAGAGCACCCAGATCGGCGTGAACTATCCGACCGACGTCGCGATCGTCGGCGACGTGCGCGAAACGGCGCGCGCTCTCGTGCACGCGGTCAAGTCCATGCTCACCGCCGAGCGCATCGCCGGACTGCGACAACAGCGTTGGGACGAGACACGCGCCGCCACGCAGGCTTTCCGCGACGCATACATTGCGGCCGCGCGTGAACAGTGGGACGCCACGCCGATCACCTGGCCACGACTCCTGCTGACGCTCAACGAGATGCTCGACGAAGACGCGGTCATCATCGATGAAGTCGGGACGGAAGAGTGGGTGCTGCGCTCCTTCCCGTTCGCCGACGGAAAGAAGACGAAGATCGGCCGCACACTCGGGCGTGCGCTCGGATGGGGTGTCGGCGCAGCGATCGGCGTGAAGATGGCCATGCCCGACAAACAGGTCGTCTCGCTCCAGGGCGACGGCGGATTCCTCTTTGCGCAATCGGACGCGTTGTGGTCGATGTCTCGCTACGACGTTCCCGTGATCACAGTGGTCTGCAACAACCGCAGCTACGACGAGCCGCGCAACAACATGTTCATGAGGCTCGGCCGCGTTCAGCAGCAGAACAAAGACATGATCTGTTACCTCGGCAGTCCTGACGTCGAGTTCTCCGACATCGCCCGCGCCTACGCGATCCGCGGCGAGCGCGTGAATGATCCGGGCGAGCTCGGACCGGCGATCAAGCGGGCCATCGGTGTAACGCGCGAGGGGAGGCCTTATCTGCTCGATGTGCGCGTCGCGCGCACCGGATACGCCGCCGATTCCACGTGGTATCCGCACTACTCCGTCGCCGCATCACGCATGAGAAAGGTCTAGATGCTTCTCGCGCCCTACAAAGTTCTGGACGTGACCGGTCCTCTGGGATTTGTGGCCGGCAAAGTTCTCGCCGACCTCGGTGCAGACGTTGTTAAGGTCGAGCCGCCCGGTGGCGATCCGTCGCGATCACAACAGCCGCTCTTCTGGATCGCCGCAAATGCCGGCAAACGTTCGATCACCATCGATCTGGAGAGCGATTCGGGTAAGAGTCTGTTTCGCAAATTGGCGTCGAACGCGGATTTCATCGTGGAGAGTTTTCTTCCCGGAACACTCTCCTACGAAACGCTCCGCGCTGAGAATCCGAGGCTGATCATGGTGTCGATCACGCCCTTCGGACAGAGCGGCCCGTACGCCGATTTTCAGGCGTCCGACATCGAGATCATGGCGCTCAGCGGCGCGATGTCGCTTGCGGGCGAGGAAGGCGGCGAGCCGATGCGCGTGAGTGCGCCGCAGGCTCCCTACTGGGTCGGTGTCGAAGCGGTCATGGGAGCGCTGACGGCGCTCGCGTATCGCTCTGTGACCGGCCGCGGGCAGCATGTCGATGTCTCCGCTCAGGCTGCGGTCCTCTCCGCGCTGGCGCATGCGCCCGCCTTCTGGGATCTGAATCGCGTGAATCCCGAACGAGCGGGCTTGTACGTGACCGGCCGCAGCGTCACCGGCGCCAAGATGCGCGCTCTGTGGCCGTGCCACGACGGCTGGATCAACTTCATCATCTACGGCGGCACCGCCGGACGGCACACGAATCAGCAGCTCGTTTGCTGGATGGACGAGAAAGGGCTCGCGCCCGACTGGCTGAAAGCGATCGACTGGTCGACGTTCGCTGTGACCTCGCTGACCCAGGAGGACGTGAATCGGCTCGAAGCGCCGATCGGCGCGTTCCTCTTGACGCTGACGAAGCTCGAATTCCTCGAAGGCGCGCTCCAGCGTGAGATGCTCGGCTATCCGGTCTCGACGGTCGAAGACATCTTCGATGACCGGCAGCTCGATGAGCGCGGATTCTGGCAGGAGCTGACTGACGCGACGTCGGGGGTCACGTTCAAGGCGCCCGGCGGATTCGCGATGGTGAACGGCAAAAGGATTCCCGCCGGCAAGCGTGCTCCGCGCGTCGGTGAGGACAATGAAGATGTCATTCCGAGCGCCGCAGAGCGCGAGGAACCTGGGGTCGGCTCCAGCCCAGATTCCTCGCCGTCTTCGCGGCTCGGAATGACATGAGGGAGGAAGAACGCGAATGAAAGCGCAAAACCGAAAGGCATCTCCACGAAGCGGCCGGACGATGCCGAAGGCCGTTCCGACCGCGGGAGACGAGTCGTCACGATCACCAAAGGTCGAAGACAAGATTCCGGAAAGGGCGCCAGGCCTTCCCGAGCAGCACCTCCGCTACAACGATCTGCGCGAATGGATCGTTGAAGCAGACAAGCTTGGTGAAATCGAGATCGTGCGCGGAGCTTCGTGGCAAGAAGACATCGGCATGGCCGCGGAGATCGTCATGCACTCCGACAGCGCGCCGTGCGTGATCTTCGACGACGTCCCTGGTTCTCCGAAAGGCTTCCGGGTCCTCTCGAACTTCTTCGGCGGCAAGCGCAAAAACATGACGCTCGGTTATCCGCTCGAGTTGAACCGAATCGAGCTCAGTGAAGCATTCCTGCGCACGAGCCTCAAGGACATGAAGACGATTCCGTACAAGGAAGTCGACGACGGTCCGATCTTCGAGAACATCATGATGGCCGACGACGTCGACGTCACGATCTTCCCGACGCCGATCTGGCACGAGAACGACGGCGGACGCTATATCGGTACGGGGAGCTTCAACGTCACGCGCGATCCGGAAGAGAACTGGGTCAACCTCGGCACGTACCGGGTGATGATCCATGACCGCAACTCGGTCGGCTTCTACATCTCACCGGGCAAGCACGGGCGCATTCATCGCGACAAGTACGAAGCGCGCAACGAGCCGATGCCGACTGTGATCGTCCTCGGCGGCGATCCGATGACGTTTCTCATGGCCTGCAGCGAGACGCCGTACGGCATCTGCGAGTACGACATCGTCGGCGGACTGCGCGGCGAACCGGTGCGCGTGGTGCCCGGAAAAATCACCGGTCTGCCAATTCCCGCCAACGCCGAGATCGCGCTGGAAGGATTTGTCGACCCGCACAAGAAAAAGCGCGAAGGACCGTTCGGCGAATGGACCGGCTATTACGGCAGCGACGTTCGTGACGAGCCGGTCCTCGACATCAAAGCGATCTACCATCGCCACAATCCGATCATCCTCGGTTGTCCCCCGCTCCGGCCGCCCGATGAGCTGGCGCGCTATCGCGCCGTCACGCGTTCCGCGCTCATCCGTCACAACGTCGAGCGCGCTGGCGTGCCTGATGTGAAGGCGGTGTGGGCGCACGAGGTCGGCTCCTCGCGCATGCTCATTGGCATCGCCATCAAGCAGCGCTATGCCGGACACGCCAGACAAGC
>DASYUK010000321.1:0-20666 GCA_036001325.1 Thermoanaerobaculia bacterium | reverse complement strand
GTTCAGCGTACCGTCATTGCGGCTGTGCTCACATCGACTGCGGTACAACCGGTCGTCATCGTCCAGAGTGCGCAGCCTCTGCCGGCGCTCTCACCTCCGTCGACGAGCGAACGCTTGTCGTCGCTCTCCGTCCTTCTCATTTGATTCTCCAGCGCTCGTGATCTTTCTCGAGGCACACGTGTGTCTCGTCGATCCGTTGTTCGCTGGAGGTCGTTTTGAGAATCATCATTTCGATTTGGTTCGTCGTAGCCGCGCCGGCCGGCGCAGTCGACTGGCATAGCGCTCAGAGCGTGGCGCACGCTGCCGCGGAGGTCAGTCCGTCACTGCTCGCGCTGAAGTCGGAGATCGCCGCCGCGCGTGAACGCGTCATCTCCGCCGGTTCGCTGCCGAACCCGATGCTCATGGGCGGCGTGCAGAACCAGCAGGTCGATCTGTCAATCGATCGGCAGATGACGATGTATATGGTCGGCGCGTCGCAGACGATCACGCGCGGCTCGCGGCGCGACGCGCTGCGCACTGCGGCTCAGCTCGACGTCGAACGGCTCGAGCGCGAACACGACGCGCAGCGCGCGGAGATCGAGCGCGACGCTCTCATGGCGTACTTCGACGCCGCGGCCGCGCAGAGCGAAGCCGAAGCTGCCGACGAGATCGTGAAGCTGGCGAAGAGCATCGCCGAGGCGGCGCGCGTCCGATACGAGACTGGCGCCGCCGTGCAGTCGGACATCATCCGCGCTCGTCTTCAGGAGAGCGATGTCCGCCATCAGCTCCTCACGCTTCGCGGACGGCGACAGCAGGCGATCGCACGCCTCGTCGCAATGCTGCAATTGCCGGCCGATACATCGATCCCTGCATTCGCTATGCAGCACGAACACGAAGCGCAGGGCGAACAGGCCAGCGTTCCCGAAAGCACGCCGGCCATCGCCGCGCTCGAAGCGGAGGTCCGCCGGGCCGACGAAGAAATCCGTTTGGCGAAGCTGGCGACAAGACCCGACTGGAACCTCGAAGCGTCCTACGGCGTGCGTCCTTATGAGAAAGACGTGATCAGCGTCGTCGGGCGAATCGAGTTGCCGATTCGAAAGAAGACCATGATCGAGCCGCGGATCCGCGAAGCGATCGCACGCCGCGAAGCGGCGCTGAAGCAGATCGACGTTCTTCGGCAGCAGCTTCGCGGAGAGCTCGGCGTGGCGGCAGCGATCCGCAGCGAAGCACGCGAGCAAATTGCGCTGCACGTCAACGAGCTCGTGCCACAAGCCAGGCTGGGATTCGAGTCGGCGCTGGGCTCGTATCAGGCGGGGAAAGCGACGTTCGAGTCGACGCTCGCGTCGCTGCAGAGCTACCTGACGCTGAACATCGATTACTACGAGTTCCTGCGGCAGGAGCGGCAAGCGAACGCAAATATCGATGCGATTCGCCGTGGCGCGCGAAGCGGTGCGTCGATTGGGGTGATGCGATGAAAACCAGGACATTCGTTTCGTTCTTCATCATCGCGATCCTCGCTTTCGCGTGTCGACAGCAGAAGACGATCAACGGAGTCGTTCAGGACAACTCCGGCCGGCGCGTTCTCTACTGGGCCGACCCGATGATCGCGCAGGGTCCGCCGCACAACTACACCTCGGACAAGCCGGGCATCGCACCCGACTGCGGCATGAGGCTCGTGCCAGTTTATGCAGACACCGCCGAGGGCGGCGGTGCTCCACAGAGCGGCGTGGCGATCTCGCCGCAGCGACAGCAACTCATCGGCGTGAAGCTGGCGAAGGCCGAGGTGCGCGACCTCTCGCGCATGACGCGCACCGTCGGCACGGTCGCCTCCGACGAGCGGCGCCGCGCAACCATTCAGACCAAATTCGACGGATATGTCGAGGCGCTCTACGCCAGCGTCACCGGTCAATCGGTTCGTCGCGGGCAGCCGCTCGCCTCGATCTACAGCCCCGATCTTCTGGCCACGCAGAACGAACTGTTGCTCGCCGCGAAGAACAAGACGCAGTTCGGTGCAGAGCTGTATGAGGCCGCGCGCCGCCGCCTTCTGCTGTGGGACATGACCGCCGCCGACATCGACCGTGTCGTGCGATCGGGTAAACCGACTCGCGCCGTCACGCTCCGCTCGCCGGTCGATGGCGTCGTCATCACGAAGAACGTGGTCCTCGGCAATCGCGTGATGGCCGGACAAACGCTGTATGAAATTGCCGATCTCCGAGTCGTGTGGGTTCAGGCCGATGTTTACGAATCGGAACTGCCGTACATCCGCGTCGGACAACCCGCGCAAGTCACGCTCTCGTATTACCCGGGGCGAAGCTGGAGCGGCCGTGTCGCGTTCATCACGCCGACGGTCGATCCGAACACGCGCACGGCGAAGGTTCGCATCGAGCTGGCGAACGCCGACGGCGCGCTGCGACCAGACATGTTTGCCGACGTCATACTGCAGGAGCCGATCGGCGCGGTTGTCGCGGTTCCTGACGAGGCGGTCCTGCAGACCGGCACGCGTTCGGTCGTCTTCGTCGCGCGCGGCAACGGCGCGTTCGAGCCGCGCGAGGTGCGCACGGGCGCGCACGTCGAAGGCTTCTGGGAGATCCGGAGCGGTGTCCAAGCGGGGGAGAGCGTCGTCGCGCAGGCGAACTTCCTCGTCGACTCCGAATCGCGGCTCAAGTCGGCGATGGAGCAGATGAAGCCATGATCGAGCGCCTCATCCGCTACTGCGCGACGCATCGCTTCATCGTGCTGATGATCGTGAGCGTGCTCGTGTTCATCGGCATCTGGAGCATTCAGAACATCGCTCTCGATGCGCTGCCGGACCTTTCGGACACGCAGGTCATCGTCTATTCGAAGTGGGACCGCAGTCCCGACATCGTCGAGGACCAGGTCACCTATCCGATCATCACCTCGCTCCTCGGTGCGCCGCGTGTCAAAGCGATCCGAGGTTTCTCCGACTTCGGTTACTCCTACGTCTACATCATCTTCGACGAGCACACCGACATGTATTGGGCGCGCAGCCGCGTGCTCGAGTACCTCTCGAAGGTGCAGAGCAGTCTGCCGGAAAGTGTGCAGACGAGCCTTGGACCCGACGCGACCGGTGTCGGCTGGGTCTATCAGTACGCGCTCGTCGACACGAGCGGTCAGCGATCGCTCGCCGATCTCCGCTCGATCCAGGACTGGCACGTTCGCTATGAACTGCAGTCGGTTCCCGGCGTCGCCGAAGTGGCCAGCGTCGGCGGTTTCGTCAGGCAATATCAGGTCGTGGTCGACCCGAACAAACTCGCTGCATACGGCCTGTCGCTGACGCAGGTGACGAACGCGATTCGAAGCTCGAACAGCGAAGTCGGCGGGCGGTTGATCGAATGGAGCGGCGCCGAGTACATGGTGCGCGCGCACGGCTATGTCAAGAGCACGCGCGATCTCGAACAGATCGCTCTGAAGAGCAGCAGCGGCACGCCGGTGCGATTGAGCGACGTCGCCAGCGTGCAGCTCGGTCCCGAGCTGCGCCGCGGCATCGCCGAGCTCGATGGCAAAGGAGAAGTGGCCGCCGGCATCGTGGTGATGCGGCAGGGTGAGAACGCGCTCGACACGATCGGGCGCGTCAAGGCGCGGCTCGCCGAAATCGCGCCATCACTTCCGGCCGGCGTGAGGATCGTCGAGACCTACGATCGCTCCGAGTTGATCGAGGCATCGATCCACACGCTGAATCACGAGTTGATCCTCGAGATGATCATCGTCTCGCTCATCATTCTGATTTTTCTCTGGCACATCCCGAGCGCGATCATCCCGATCATCACGATTCCGACGGCGGTGATCCTCTCGTTCATCCCGATGAAGCTGTTCGGAATCAACTCGAACATCATGTCCCTCGGCGGCATCGCCGTCGCCATTGGCGCACTCGTCGATGCCGCAGTCGTCGTCGTCGAGAACGCGCACAAGAAGCTGGAAGGGTGGGAGGCGGGCGGGCGGAGGGGGGACTACAAAGAAGTGTTGATCGGCGCGATTCAGGAAGTCGGGCGGCCGAGCTTTTTCTCGCTTCTCGTCATCGCGCTCTCGTTCCTGCCGATCTTCGCGCTCGAAGCTCAGGAAGGAAAGCTCTTCAAGCCGCTGGCGTTCACGAAGAACTTCGCGATGGCGATCGCCGCGGTGCTGGCGATCACGCTCGATCCGGCGATCCGGCTGCTGTTCACGAGGATGAGGCGCTACGACTTCCGGCCGCGATGGCTCGCCTCCGTCACCAACGCTGTTCTCGTCGGCCGCATGGTCCCCGAGGAAAAGCATCCGATCTCGCGCGTGCTCTTCAAGATGTACGGGCCGCCGGTGCATTTCGTGCTGCGTCATCCGCGGCTCGTGATCGCGATCGCGCTGGCGATCGTGCTGCTCACGATTCCCGCGTACTTCACCCTTGGACACGAGTTCATGCCGCCGCTCAATGAAGGTGTGATCCTCTATATGCCGACAACACTGCCGGGCATTTCTGTGACCGCGGCGAGTGAGCTCCTGCAGCGACAGGACGCCGTGCTCAAGCAGATGCCGGAAGTCGAACGCGTCTTCGGCAAGGCGGGACGCGCCGACACCTCGACCGATCCTGCGCCGCTTTCGATGATGGAGACGACTGTCGTTCTCAAACCCGAATCGCAGTGGCGGCCGAAGCAGCGCTGGTACTCGCGCTGGACGCCTGACTTCATCAAACCGCTGTTCCGGCCGCTCTGGCCCGATCGCATGGATTGGGAAGACCTCGTCAACGAGATGGATCAGCGCCTCCAGTTCCCGGGTCAAACGAACGCCTGGACTATGCCGATCCGCAATCGCATCGACATGCTCACGACCGGCATCCGCACGCCGGTCGGCATCAAGATCTTCGGACCCGATCTGAAGACGATCGAGAACATCGGGCAGCAGATCGAGCCGATCATCCGCAAGGTTCCGGGAACGCGCAGCGTCTTCGGCGAGCGGGTGAGCGGCGGCTACTTCGTCGACTTCGATCTCAATCGCGAGGCGATCGGGCGCTACGGCCTGACGATCAAAGAGGTCAACGATGTGATCATGTCCGCCATCGGCGGCGAAAATGTCTCGACGACGATCGAAGGGCGCGAGCGCTATCCGATCAACGTGCGTTACCCGCGCGAACTGCGCGATGAGTTGGAGAAGCTCGCGCGGGTGCTCGTGACTACGCCCTCCGGAGCGAACATTCCGCTCGGGCAGCTCGCCGCCATTCGGCTAGCCGAGGGGCCGGCGATGATCCGCGACGAAAACGGGAAGCTCTCCGGCTACGTCTACATCGACGTCGACACCACCCAGCGTGACTTGGGCGGATATGTCGGCGAAGCGAAGCAGGCCATCGAGGCGCAACTGAAGATGCCCGCCGGCTACACGCTGCAGTGGAGCGGACAGTACGAGGCGCTGCAGCGTGTGAAGCAGCGCATGCTCTTCGTCGTGCCGATCACCCTCTTCATCATCTTTTTTCTCATCTATATGAACACGCAGTCGCTCGTGAAGACGGCGATCGTGTTGCTCGCAGTGCCTTTTTCAGCGGTTGGCGCGATCTGGCTGCTCGTCGCTCTCGGCTACAACATGTCGATCGGTGTCTGGGTCGGACTCATCGCGCTCCTGGGGCTCGACGCCGAGACCGGGATCTTCATGCTGCTGTACCTCGATCTGGCGCACGAGCAATTCAAGCCGCGAACGCTCAACGAGCTTCGCGAAGCAATCATTCATGGGGCAGTCAAGCGTGTTCGCCCCAAGATGATGACCGTCGCCTGCGCGTTCTTCGGTCTCGTTCCGATCATGTGGTCCACTGGAACGGGCGCGGATGTCATGAAACGAATCGCGGCGCCGATGATCGGAGGACTCTTCACCTCGTTCCTGATGGAGCTGCTCGTCTATCCGGCGATCTATTACCTCTGGAGGCGAAGAGCACAGGAGACGCACATATCACCGCCGCCAACTCCCGTCATCAATTCCGAGCTCGCGCTGTCAGCGCATTGAAAGGGAATCGCATGAAACGCTTCTTCGCTCTCCTCATCGGGGTGGTGGCGGTTTCTGCTGCGGCTGACGAATCCTTCGTCCCACTGAGCACTCGGAGCGACTCCCCGTTTGTAACCGAAGTGACGATTGCCAATCGATCCGAGAACGACGTGGCGATTGCGATCGAGGCGCTCGGTCCGCTCGGTCCGATCGGCACAGCGCTACGGCTGACTCTTGCCGCCGGTGAGACTACCGGTATCGAGCAGGCCGACAGCGAGCGAGTCGCCGCAATCGCGGTTCAATCGGACGGGCCGCTTGCCGTGACAGCGATTCGGCGCTGTGCTGCATGCAACGCGATGTCAAGCGTTGTCGTCGTCGATGCACACGCCGCGATCGACGAGGGTGTGATGACCCTCGGAAACGAACCGATGTGGAAGCGTGGGGTTGGCGTTGTGAATCCCGACGCAGCGGGAGCGCTGCTGAACGTTTCCCTTCATCGCGGCGATCGGGTGATCGACCAGACGTCGATCTACGTCCCAGGTCGAGGAGCGCTGGCCGTCTCGATCGATGATCTCTTCACCACGCCGGGTGATTCAGTGAGCTTCAGTGCGCCGCAATCTGTGCTCGTCTTCGGCTATGACGCTAACGAGCGAAGCGGAGCGGAGTTCTTCACTGCCGCGACAACACCGGCACGGCGGCGCGCGGCACGCTCTGGATCACCGCAACCATCGCTGCAAACGGTGGTGCTCACGCCGTCGAAAGACAACACGTTGTACCAAACTTCCAATGGGTCGCTTTCGAATGGCGCGGGCATTCATCTTTTCGCCGGCATGACGAATCAGCGCGATCGCCGGCGTGCGCTGCTGGCGTTCGATGTCGCTTCACAGGTTCCGCCGGGAAGCCAGATCGTGAGCGTCGTCCTGAAACTCGAAGTGTCGCAGACCGCTGCCGGGCCGGAGTCGATGGTGCTCCATCGTCTTTCGGCGGATTGGGGCGAGGGATCGTCGAACGCCGGAGATTCGCGGGACGGCGATGGGGCGTCATCGCGAACAGGAGATGCGACCTGGATCCACACCTTTTTCCCCGATCGGCGATGGAGCACTGCGGGAGGCGATTTTGACGCGGCGGCCGATGCCGCTGCGCTCGCCGACTTCGGTCCCGTCACATGGGGATCATCAGCGGCACTGATTGCGCGAGTGCAGGACTGGCTGGATCACCCATCAACGAACTTCGGTTGGATCATCGTGGGAAACGAGGCCAGCGCACGAACGACGAAACGATTCGACAGCCGTGAGGTCGATCCGAGTGCGACGCGACCCTCCCTGACGATCGAATTCAAAAAATGACGCGAAGTAGGAGGGCACCATGCAGGGAATGATGCAGGGCATGATGGGCGGGATGTGGATCTGGACGATCGTCGGCGTTCTCGTGGTCATCGTCCTGGTCATCGTCATCGTCAAACTATTGAAGAAATGAATCCGATTCTCCACGCGCTGAGCATGGCCTTCGATGAACTACACGTCGATCCTCAATATCATCTTCCTCGGCATCGCCGCGGTTCTGCTCTGGCGCTTCTTCACGACCAGGAGAATGGACATGCTTCGGATGATGAATAAGATGCCCCGAGGAAGCGCACGCGTAATATGCGCATGAGCTCGCAGGCGATCATTTCGGCGACCGTCATCGGCGGCGCATATCTGATCATGCTCGTTGCCGAGACGTTGCGACCGCTCCGCAGAAAAATCGAGCCGAAGATGCGTCGCGTCGTGCGCAACTTCACGACCGGAGGCGTGTCGTTGGCGATCCTCACGCTACTTCAGGCACCGCTTCTCGTGCCCGTCGCGAAATGGACTGCCGATCATGGAGTCGGTCTGCTCAATCTCGCGTCACTCGGAAAACCAATCCGGCTTGTTCTCGCACTCATTCTGATGGACTACACGCTGTGGTGGTGGCACCGGGCGAACCATCAAGTGCCATTCCTATGGCGCTTCCATCTCCCGCACCATATCGATCTCGATCTCGACGCGTCGACGGCACTGCGCTTTCACTTTGGTGAGCTCTCGCTGTCGATTGTTTATCGCGCAGCGCAGATCGTCATCATCGGCGTGAGCACCTACGAGGTCTGGATGTGGCAGACGATTCTGTTCGCCTCGATCCTCTTTCATCACTCGAACGCACGCCTTCCGATTGCCGTCGAACGATGGATCGTTCCCTTCATCGTCACGCCGCGCATGCACGGCATACATCACTCCGACCGGTTGAACGAGACGAACAGCAACTGGTCGAGCCTGTTCTCATGCTGGGACTATCTGCACCGCACGATTCTGCTCAATGTTCCGCAGGAGACAGTGACGATCGGCGTCCCTGCATATCAGCGCCCTGATGACGTCACGATTGGAAAAGTGTTAGTGCTGCCGTTCGTGCGGCAGCGCGACGATTGGCGTGGCGCCTCACGTCAGCATGATCCAGCCGCGCGTACGAAGCTCATGCCTTGACCGGCACGCGCTTCCAGAACCCGTCCTTTTCTTCCCAGTTGTAGCGCGGCTTGCCGTCGACCTTGTGCACCGTCGCGTCGCTCATCACGAGCTTCCCGTTTTTGTCCTTCATGAAGAAGTCGACGTCGACCGTGTGTCCGTCCTTCGACTTGAAATCGGTGCAGGCGAAGTACATATGCTCATCGAGGCGCGAGAGGCGCTCGCGGTGGACGTGATCGAGCTTCAGGAGCCAGGTCTTCTTCGCCGTCTTGTCAGCGAGGCGATAGTAGCCTCCACCCGCTTTTTCTTTCGCTACGACCGCCGACTTGATCGCTGACTCGAGATCATCGATCGAGTACGCCTTCGTCGCTACTTTTTTCTCCTTGTTCTCCTTTGGATGCTCGGGATGTTCCTGCGCCCACAATGCCGCCGAGACGAGAGCTACTGCGAGAGTAAGTCGAGAGATGAGCTGCATGTTTCCTCCTGAAGCGTCGATGGTTCGGTGAGCATATCAGCGATCCGCTGCGCGGGTGAGGGGTGAGATTCTCGCGCTCGACACGCCCCCTCATCCGCCCTTCGGGCACCTTCTCCCGGTGGGAGAAGGAACTGCACTCTAGCCGCACCAGGCCGCCGTCACGGCGTCGGGATGATCGAGGAGGTAACCATCCTCTTCGGGATCATAGTTGATCACCGCGCCGTCGAGGCGCGAGGCGGCCATGTCGTCGAGAGCGATACGCAATCCATCGACCGCGACGATCTGATCGCCTTCGTTCGGCGCGTCGGCGTAGCTCAAGCGATAGCCGCTGCCGCCGCAGCCGGTCGTGAACGCGATGCGCAGCAGCCGCCCTTCGAGATCGCTCGACAGATGTTGTGCTGCTTCGGGGGAGAGGGAGATGTTCATTCTTTTTCGACGCCGTGAACGATCCGCCACTGCGCATCCTCGCGGCGGAACCAGTCGCCGTCGACCTTCAACAGCTCGAGCTCGCGTTCCAACTCCACGACGTGCGCGCGCTTCACAGCCATGAGATAGATGAGCAGATTCCGATCCACCGGCGATGAGGCGCGGCTGAACTCGCCGAGCTTCTTCTCCATCGTCCGCTCGCGGGCGATGAGGAACTCGGTCGTCTCGCGGTACGACATGCTCCCTTCGAGGATGTCCTGGAAGAGCAGGTCGGAGCCGAGAGTGACGCGCAAGGGGGTGGTGGATCGAGCGGCGATCTTCATCTCGATGAGATCGCGATTCTCGCGCTCATCGACGGCGAACTGCGTGAACATCGTCGCCGTCATCGGATTCGGCAGATTTTCAGCGAGCTTCGCGAACGTCTTGTACGCTTCGACGGTGTACTGGAACATGAGGCCCAGTTGTTGTTCCGTAAGCGCGTTCGTCGTTGTTGCGACTGTCATCTTTGAACCTCAATCAATCTTCGCCACCTTCACGATCACGTCGCCGATCAACTTCGCCTGACACGACAGCCGATGCGGCGGCTCGAGCTCCTTGTACGTCTCATCGGGCGTCGGCGGCGTCAGATTGTTCCATCCTTCCACGACTTCGATTCTGCACGTGCCGCACGCACCGTCGCCGCCACAGACGTGGCTGACGATCACGTTCATGTCGAGCGCGCACGTCAGAACAGTCTTTCCCGCGGGAAACTCTGCCGATTTGCCCTCGTCAGCGAACGTGACCCGCGGCATCGGGCATCGATTCTATGTGTTCGATGGCGCGGTGCGCCATATACGAGCTGCGCACGAGCGGCGCCGACTCGACGTGCCGGAAGCCGAGCTCCCTCGCGCGCCGGCCCAGCTCCACGAATTCGGCGGGCGTGTAGTAGCGGCGAACCGGATGATGCTTTCCCGTGGGCGCCAGATACTGACCCATCGTGAAGATCTCGACGCCGGACCCGCGCAGATCAGCGGCGACCTGAAGAATCTCTTCCTCGGTCTCGCCGAGGCCGAGCATGAGGCTCGACTTTGTGAGCATTCCCTCTTCGGTTGCCCAGCGCAAAACGTCGAGCGAGCGGCGATATTTCGCGACCGGTCGTACCTGCGGATAGAGCCGCGGCACCGTCTCGACATTGTGCGCGAGCACTTCGGGTTTCGATTCAATCACCAGGCGCAGCGCATCGCGGTTCCCTTCGAGATCGGAGATCAGCACCTCCACGTTCGCGCCCGTGCGCTCGCGCACCGCTCGCACGGTCTGCGCAATCTGTTCGGCTCCGCCGTCGGGCATGTCATCGCGATTCACCATCGTGATCACCGCGTGACGCACACCCATTCGTGAAACCGCCTCGGCCACGCGACGCGGTTCGTCAGGATCGGCTGCCAGCGGTTTTCCTTTCGTCACCGCGCAGAACGTGCAGCGACGCGTGCAGACGTCGCCGAGGATCATGAAGGTCGCGGTGCCGGCGCTCCAGCACTCGAAGATGTTCGGGCAACGCGCTTCCTGGCAGACCGTGTTCAGCGCGAGATCGTTCATCAGCTTCGAGACGGGAAGCTGACTGAGATCGCCCGGCACGCGGATGCGCAACCAATCTGGTCGATGGCCGGCGCGGCGATTGAGTGGTGTGCTCATGCGATGCGCGACTCCACGATCTCGAGCGCCTCGCGATCGTCGGTCCAGTGAATCCTTTCATATGCCTCGCCAAACGTGAACCATCCGGACTCATCGTGCTCATCGGCGTCGAGGCGAATAGGCAACCGGGAGTCGAACGCAGACGCGAAGGCGATCTCGCTGGCGATAATCGGAGCGGGATAACGGGAGGCAAGGAACTGCGACTCGATCATGAACGACTGCGTGATGCCGAGCGACACCGGCTCGCCGGTATGGCCGGTTTCCTCGACGATCTCGCGGCGCGCCGTGTCCGCCGGCGTCTCATCGCTCTCGATCGCGCCGGTGATCGGCTGCCAGTAGTCGCCTCGCTCCGGACGGCGATGAAGCAGCAGCACACGGTGGTCGTCGTGCACGACGACCTTCACGAGGCGGATCGTCTCGCCGCGCGGCACCAGGTCGCGCTCGAAAACCTCCGCGAACTTGTTCGCCAGCATCTGTCGCACTTCCTCGAGATCGACGGGCCGTCCGATCTCGCGCGCGATCGACGTCACGCCCGTGCCGCGCAGTCCGCACGGCGTGATCAGGCGGAAGTGATCGAGATTCGTGTTCGCATTGAGCGCCCAACCGTGCGAGGTCACCCACCGCGCGATGCGCACGCCGATCGCTGCGATCTTGTTCTCCCCAACCCAGATGCCGCGCTTTCCTTCCGCGCGCTTCGCAACGATGCCGTACTCCGCGACCGTGCGAATGAGCACCTCTTCGAGCTTCGTCACGTACTTGCGGACGTCGCGGCTGCCCTCGCCGAGATGGAGGATCGGATAGCCGACGATCTGGCCTGGACCGTGATACGTGATGTCGCCGCCGCGCGTCGTCTCGAAGAAACGGACGCGCTCGCGGCGCAGCACATCCGGCGCGGCGAGCAGATTCGCCGCGTCGCCCCCTCGGCCGAGCGTGATCACTGGCGGATGCTCGAGCAGCAGGAGCTGGTCGTCGATCTCGTCGCGCTGACGCATCTCGGCCAGCTTCTGCTGAAGCTTCATGCCGTTCTCGTAGGTGACGAGATGGAGCTGGTGAAGATCACAACGCCGCATCGGCAAACGCTATAGCGCACGTCACGAGCCGCGCATTCCCTTGAGCCGTTTCCGCAGCAGCGCGCGAAATTCGGTTGCGTCGCGGATGATCGAAGGATCCGTGGCCGTCTCGAGCAGCCGGTCCAGCATCTCGATCGCTTTGCGCGTGTTACCTCGATTCGCCACCGTGATCGCTTCGTTGTACGTCACGATCTGCCGGTTCACTTCGCCGACGTCGCGCACGCGCATGAGCTGACGCTGCAGATCCATCTTCGCGGCGGCATCGGGTGTCACATCGATCAGATGTTGGAGACTCGCGATCGCGTCATCGTACCGATTCTCCACGAGCATGCGATTCGTCAGCGCGAGCTGCTCGCGCACGTAGACCGCGCGCGCGGCGAAGATCGCCTGCGGAGTTCTGGCGCGGGATGAAATCTCGTTGTACAGACGCTCGGCGGCCTCGCGGTCGCCGCCGCGCATGAGAAGCGCGTAAAGGCTCAGCGCCACGTCGTAGCGATTCGGGCGAGCATCGCGCGCCCGCTGCAGCGCATCGATCCCCGGCTTCACATCGCTCTCGACGAGATAGCTCGTCCCGATGACGGCCTTCGCGCGCGGGACATCTGCGCCAAGTGGCATCGCTTCCAATGCCAACTGTCGCGCACGCCGGAATCGCTCTACCGCGTTCGCGTCGATCTCCACGGTACCGCTGAACGCACCGAGCGCGTTGCCGAGGAGCGATTCGGCGAAGAGGAGACGAATCTCGGCGTCGCGTGGCGCGAGCTCGAGCGCGCGCTCGAAGAGCTTTGTCGCGTCATCGTCATTTCGCTCGCGACTGCGCAGCCTGGCCAGCGCCGCGATCACGCGAGCATTCTCCCCTTCGACTGCATGGAGAAATCGCTCCGCATCGGGTCGCGTGGCACGGAATGATCCGAGAAACGTCGCCAGCTCGATCAGGACGTCCGCGCGGTCCAGCGGTTCGATCACCGGGACGTTGGGTTGCACATAGAGGCGTACCGTGAGCACCGCCGGAGGCCGAAAGTTCGCGCCGCCGATGCTCCGCTCAATCAGGCCCGGGTCGACATGAAAGTGCTTCTGCAGCGCTTCCAGCGACGAGGCGCCGTCGCCGACGTCGGAGAGAAATGCGAAGAATGCATCGCGATTGCTGCGCATCATCCAGTCGACTACCGCCCACGATTCGGCATAGAAGAATGTGGTCGCGGCCATCTCACTGGTCGACTGCATCGCGAATAGATCAGGGATCGGCATCAGTGGACGGTTTCGCAATGTGAAGAGATGCTCGCGAATGACACGGCCGAGGCGCACGGCCTGATCGAGTACTTCCGCCGTGCTGAAATACTCGGCGAGTCCTTCTTCGAGCCACAGCGGAAGCCGCGTGCCGCTGCTGGCGAGCCGCTCGTGCACGAGCTCGTGAAAGACGGTGCGATCGGCGAAGTTCCACGAGCCATCGATCAGCATCGTTTCGCTGCCATCCGGACTCTGCACGAACGCTCCGGGCGATCGCTGTCGCGCCAGCAGCAATTCGAAATATGGCGCGCTGTCTCGTGTGCGGGCGAAGAGGATGAGGCGTGTCGGCTCGCTCTCGGCTGCCAGGTGCGGATCGATCTGTCGGAGCGCCGAGGCGACGGTTTCCAGCTCGGTGATGACCTCGCGCGTGCGGCGCTCACCCGCGCCACTGATGATCAGGAAATGCGCCGACCGCGCACGCACCCACTGTTGCTTCGGAGAGGGAAGGGGGATATCGCGCTGCCGATTCAGCGACCTGCTGCCTGAGATCGCCTTCGGTATAGGGGGAACGTATTGCGCCGAAGCGCTGAGAGTCGTGAGGACGAGGATGCCGGTGAGCAGTCGCGTGACTACATCGTAAACTGCCCGCTCTCGATCACCGATTTCACGTGGGCCATGAATTGATCGGCCACGGCGCCGTCGATGAGCCGGTGATCGAATGTCAGGGTCAGGATGCACATCGACCGAATCGCGATCGAATCGCCCGCCTCAGTCTCGACGACGACCGGCCGCTTGTGCACGCCTCCGACGCCGAGAATCGCCACCTGCGGCTGATTGATGATCGGCGTTCCGAACAGACCGCCGAACACGCCGGGATTCGTGATCGTGAATGTGCCGCCCTGGACATCGTCGGGACTGAGCTTCTTCGTGCGCGCGCGCTCGCCGAGATCGCTGATTCCGCGAGCGATGCCGAGGATGTTTTTCTCGTCGGCGTGTTTGAGGACCGGGACGATCAGGCCCCACTCGAGCGCGACGGCGATGCCGATGTTGAACTCGGAGTGGTAGATGATGTTGTTCTCATCCATCGAGGCGTTGACGATCGGGAACTCGCGCAAGCCGTCGATCACCGCCTGCACGATGAACGGAAGATAGGTGAGCTTTGCGTCCCGCTCAGCGTAGGTCTGCTTGTGCTGCTGGCGGAGCTTCTCGATCGCGGTGAAGTCGACCTCGAATGCCGTGGTCACATGCGCGGAGGTCTGCTTCGAGAGCACCATGTGCTGCGCGATCTTCTTGCGCATCACCGAGAGCGGCTCCATGCGAACGGTCGCGCCGGACGCCGCTCTTTGTGGAGCGCCGCCGCCCTCGGCGGCCGCCTCCCGCGGCTGTTGCAGAAACCCCAGGATATCGTTCTTTGTCACACGTCCAGAAACCCCCGAACCCTGGATCTGCGCGATGTCGACATTGTTCTCTTTCGCGATCTTTCGAACGAGCGGTGAGGATTTCGTTCTTCGTCGTTCTTCGAGCGATGTGAGGTTGTCGGTTGGCGGAGCAGGTGGCGCCGGTTTCTGTGGAGCGGCGGCCGACTCGGCCGGCTTCGGCTTCTCGGGTGCCGGCGTCTTCGGTTTCTCAGGCGGCGCGGGTTTCGGTTTCTCGGCCGCGGCCGCCGGTTTGCTCGCCGCTGCCGCTTCCCCCTCCGCGGCAATGCGCGCGACCACCGAGTTGACGGCGACCGTCTGCCCTTCTTTCACCAGGACTTCCGTCAGCGTGCCGGCAGTGGGAGACGGGATCTCCGCGTCGACCTTGTCAGTCGAGATCTCGAGCAGCGGCTCATCGCGCTCGACCTTATCTCCCACCTTCTTGATCCACCGCGAGACGGTCCCCTCGGCGATCGATTCACCCATCTGCGGCATCAGGACATCAGTAGCCATGAGGGCTTTTTAATGCAAAGACGAAATGCGAGCAACCGGGCGACTGCCGCCAGCATCCCAGATGCGCCGGTGGCGTCGGCAATTCAACGATCTGTCTGCTCGTCATTTGACGGCTGATTCTTGGATGCGTTGCTCTTGCGCTCGGCTCGTCTTTCTTCCTTTCTCAGTCGTCGGTCGCGCTTCAATTGCTCTCTTTGTCTTTTCGTCACGGATGGACGTGCTGTGCTCATGACTTGTTCTCCTTCTGCAGGGTCTGCTCACAAGAATATGTCGTACACCGCCCACGTTCTCATATTTACACCGCGTTGAGTAACTCTGCTCAACCTTCCAACCGACGTGGACTAAGCTGCCCGGTGGAACCTCAGCCTCTTAGCAACCCCTGTTCAGCTTGGAGGCTAGATGAAGTCGACGATTCGCATATCGAAAGCAAAACTGCCGGTTACGGAAGGCAATCTCACCAAAGCGGCGCTGCGTCTTCTCACTCAGCGGCTGGTTTCCCCCGAGATTCAGTACGTTCAGCGCATCCTCGGTCCTAAGGCTACCCAGGAGGACATCGACAAGAACGTCGTCGCGGTCCGCAAGATGCCTTGGGCCAGCATCGTCGTCGCCGACTGAGTTAGGTCAAGTCGCGGTTGCCGGTTCCTTATAGATCCATGCGCCGAGAATTGCGCCGACGACCATCGGCACGATCTCGAGAGCGATCGCTCTCCAATAGAACGATTTTTCGTAGAACGGAAACGGCATCATGGCGATCTGAGGCAGCACTTCGATCGCAAACCATGCGACCAGCCCCGCCCAGATCGCGGTGCTCGGACCTGGCCCGAACCGCGGACGCGCCGCTGCGTAGATCAAGAGCACGACGAGTCCTTTGCCGAGATCGAAGGCGGCGAAGTACAGGTAAGCGGTCGGATCGCGCACAACCGCTTTGCCGGCCTCTCTGATCGCTGCCATGTGCTCCTGCCCCAGGAGCATGCCGTGGATCAACCCGTCGGCGATGAAATAGAAGATGGCGGCGACGATCGCGCCTGCGATTACGCGTCCGTAGTTGATCTTTCCCACGAGATTACCTCCGTCGGAAGATGGGACCGGGGTTACGGTACATCAAAGTCGTGATTTCCGCTCGTCAATATCCATTGACTGCGAGTGCCCACGCACTGGCCGCAAAGGTCAGAAACTGAAGACTCGCTCTGAGAGCCTGCCAGCGTGCGAATCGATCGAGGACATTCGCCAACGCAACGTCGTCGGTTCCTGTCTTCCACTGAATCAAATTCATCGAGGCGGCTTTGACGGTGGAGAGCGTGTGTGCGATCGCAAGCCCGCCGGCCAGGAACATTGGAAGCGATCGATAGCCTGGGAGATTGAGCTTGAGCGCCCAGATGGCGGCTGCGAGCGTCAACACCGCGCCGCCAATGCCTAATGGGATCAGCCAGAACCTTCCGTTGCCGACGTGCGAAGCGCGGCTGTATTCCGAATACGCTCGAACTCCGATGCGATGTCGCGCAGGAAGCTGCTCGATCGACTGATCGAGGCTTGCGCCGGCGAGCAGACCGTCAACTGTCGTCGCGATCGCGAGAAGAACGAGCCACCAATGAGCTTCTCCGGTCACGACGACCACGTTCCGGCGCGACTCGCCCGGATGGTGTCGTGGAAGCCGGCGGCCTTCTCCCTGAGTTGATCGGCTGGAGCGGGCTGTGGCTTCACGTTGAGTTACCAGACAACAGGCAGTTGTCGCAAACCGCGGAACAACATCGACCTGCGCCAGCGGAGAGATTCACGCGGGACCGCGAGACGCAAACGGGGGAAACGACGAAACAACGTCGTCAACGCGATCCGCCCTTCCAAACGCGCTAGCGCTGCACCAACGCAGAAGTGGGCGCCTATCCCGAACGCCAGGTGCCGGTTGGGCTCCCGCGCGATGTCGAGAGTATTCGGATCGCGGAACTGCGATTCGTCGCGGTTCGCCGATCCGATGGAAGCCAGCACGAGAGAGCCGCGCGGAATGCGCGACGCGGCGAGAGCGACGTCCTCGCGCGCGATGCGCGGACTCGCGAAGTCCGCCGGACTCGTGTAACGCAAGAGCTCTTCGATCGCCGATTCAGCCAGGTTCGAATTGTCTCGTAGCATCTCGAGCTGCTGAGAATGCTCGATCAACGCGAGCGCGCCGCCGGCGATCAGATTCACGGTCGTCTCATATCCAGCGAGCAGAAGCAGTCCGATCATGCTGATCAACTCGTCTTCGCTCAGCTTATCGCCCGCCTCCTCGGCGCGAATCAGCGCCGTCACCAGATCATCTTCCGGCTCCGCGCGACGCCTCTCCGCGAGCTTTCGAAGGTAGCGGCCGCAGAGCCACATCCCAGTCAGTCCGCGAAGCAGATCGACGACGCCGCCGGAGCCTCCCGCGGCGATCAACTTCGTCCATGCCGCGAATGGGCGTCTGTCCTGCCGCGGGACTCCGAGCAGGTCGCCGATGATCGTCAGAGGAACCGGCAGCCCGAATCCGCCGACGAGATCGATGCTGCCCTCAGCAGCCGCAGCGTCGAGCAGCTCGTCACAAACGCTCTGGATCCGTGCGTGCAACCGGTCGGCCACAGAAGGCGTGAACGCCTTGTTCACCAGGGCGCGGAGCCGCGTGTGATCAGGCGGGTCGAGACTCAGCAGATTCCGGGTCAGCGCGTGAATCGACTGCGGTATCCACGGCATCCTGGACGTGAAGTCCTTCGAGAATCGCTGGTCCTTGAGGACCACGAGCACGTCGTCATACCGAGTGACGATCCACGCTGGGAGAAAAAACGCCCTCGCCCGATAGACGGGAGCCTCTGCGCGCAAGCGAGCGTAGAGAGGATGAGGATCAGCCTTGAATCGTGGACTCGCGAGATCAGGCAATTTTATCTGAGCCATCACGCACTCCGAGCATAGCCCGACTTGACGGTCGATTCGCCGGCGCTGTGCATGACTCTTCGGTTATGCTCGCAGAACTGTTGGCGTCGACCGAGCAGGGCCCGCCTCGTATTCACTCGCGGTCATCGCCATCGCGATGCCGTGCGCCTGGGCGGGCGGCAAGATCCGTGTCACGCAGTTGCGCACACGTGCTGGAGGCTGATGCAAACGGCTACCGTTGGAGTTCCGCCCGCCCTACAGGTTGGATCGGCGAACGCACACGTTCAATGTGCCCGCGGCCCCACATCCGTACGATCTCGACGAGCGGCAACACCGACTGTCCATATTCGGTCAACGAGTATTCGACGGGCGATGGAACGGCGCCTTTCGGTTCGCGATGCACGATTTCATCTGCAATCAGCTCGCGCAACTGTTCGGTCAGCACTTTCTGTGAGATACCCGGAATGAGTTTCCGGAGCGCTGCGAAATGCTTCGGCGACTCCGCCAGCCAGTAAACGATGATCAACTTCCACTTCCCGCCGATGGCCGCGACGGCGGCCGTCAGCGGACAGCCGCTCACAGGATTCGCGCGCTGGCGGCGAGCACCGTTACCTGCAGGTTCCTTCTTGTGAGAGCTCATCGATGTGACTACCTTCTAAGCAGAGGCCACAGATGATCGTAGAAGTCCGGACGTACAAGATCAAGCCGGGACTGCGCGATGACTTCATCAGGTTTTTCGAAACGCAAGCGGTCCCTGCTCTGCTGTCACACGGGATGAAGATTCTTGGACCGCTCGTGGATTTGGAGAACGCCGATACCTTCGTGTTTCTGCGTGGTTTTCCGTCGCTTCAAGCGCGAGATGAAATGAAGACGGCGTTCTACGAAGGCGATCTGTGGAAGAACGAACTGGAGTCGATCGCGATGCCGATGCTCGATAGCTACCAGGTTGTGCTCGCCGAGCCAACGGCCGGATGCGTTACGTTCGATCCGACTCTCAGGGACATTTGATCACAACGTACGGCCGGCTATGGCTCATCGTCTGTGATGTTGATTACTTCTGCTGCTCGCGGTCTGCACAGGCGTTGAGCTCACGCACAAGCTGTTCGAGAGGTACTTGATGGATGCGCGCGGCCCAAGCGAGAGGCATGATTCGCGCGGTGATCGCGAACACGCCGCGGCGCATATCCGGACAGCCATGTCTTCGGAAGACTTCGTACGTGGACGGCCAACTGGTCAAGATTGACCAAACCCGCGTACGAGATGTGATTCGGTCAGTCATCGCTCAATAGCGTAACAACTCGCGGGCGGCTGACAATACCTTCTCTTTGTTTGGCAGGTAAAACGCTTCGAGGGGAGGAGAGTAGGGCGTGGGCACGTCGAGTGAAGCGACGCGCTTGATCGGGGCGTCGAGGTAGTCGAACGCTTTCTCGGCGATGCGCGCGGCGAACTCGGCCCCCGCGCCGCCAGTGAGTGGCGCTTCGTGCAGGATGATCACGCGATTCGTCTTTGCGACGGAGTTGAGAATGGCCTCTTCATCAAACGGAATGATCGAGCGCAGATCGATGATCTCGACAGAGACTCCATCCTTCGCCAGCTCGCCGGCCGCTTCTTCCGCGACGTAGATCATCGCGCCCCACGTGATGATCGTCAGATCGTTGCCGCGCCGCCGCACATTCGCTTTTCCGATCGGCACAGCGAAGTCATCGGCCGGTAGGTCTTCCTTGATGCGCCGATAGAGAAACTTGTGCTCGATGTAGAGGACGGGATCGTCATCGCGAATCGCGGACTTGAGCAATCCCTTCGCATCGTATGCCGTCCCCGGCGACACGACCTTGATCCCCGGCCGATTCATGAATATCGCCTCGGGACTCAGCGAATGGAACGGACCACCGTGCCCGCCCGCGCCGGCCGGGCCGCGCACGACGATCGGACACGGGCTGCCGACGCGATATCGCGAAGTCGCCGTGAAATTGACGAGCATGTCGTACGCGCAGGTGATGAAGTCGATGAACTGCATCTCCGCGATCGGTCGCATGCCCATGAGCGCCGCGCCGGAGGCCGCGCCGACGATCGCGATCTCGGAGATCGGCGTGTCGATGACGCGCTCGGGACCGAACCGCTCGATCAGACCCGCGCTCGTCTTGAACGCGCCCCCGTAGGCGCCGACGTCTTCGCCGATGAGGAAGACTCTCTCGTCGCGCTCCATCTCTTCGAGCATGGCCGTACGAATCGCGTCGAGGTAGGTGGTCTCAGGCATCCCAGAATCCATCGCCCGCATAAAGCCCGCGGGCCGCATCTTCTGGCTTCGGCATTGGCGAGCGTTCCGCTTCATCGGTGGCAGCGTCGACTTCCTGCTTCGCGCGCTGCTGGATGGCGTCGAGGTCCTCGCGCTTCGCAAGACCCATCTCGAGCAGCACGTGCTCGAAACGCGGAATCGGATCTTTCTCCGTCCACTCTTCGATCGTCGCTGGCGGGACGTATGCCTGATTGTCGTGCTCGGCGTGACCTTTCAAACGGAACGTCTTCACTTCGAGCAGTGTCACGCCTTCGCCGTGGCGCGCGCGCTCGACCGCGCCTCGTGTCGCTC
>DASYUK010000320.1:0-1974 GCA_036001325.1 Thermoanaerobaculia bacterium | reverse complement strand
AGCACGCGAGGCTGTCACATCTTCGGCGGAATCTCGAGCGCGTCGCTGACGCTCAACTCCGCGAAGAGCCGGATGAGCCGGCGCCCTTCTTCATCAGATGCTTCGTAGACGCGGCAGAGCCGCTGCATCTCCGCGCTGTCCTCGCTTCTCGCCACGGTGAAACCGACCGAAGGCTGTTCAGGAAGGAAGACCCGGCGCCGTCGCCATACGCCATTCTCCAGGCGATAGCAGAGAAACGCGGCGTCGGCGCCGCGCACGGTCTTGTCGCCGTCGACCGATGAAGGGTTCTGGGGGATCGTGTTGGGCGGCATCTTTCGCCGCACTTCGAACTCGTGCGTGACGAGATCCGCCAGCATGTTCCGCAGCTTGTCGCCTGAATCGTCGATGGCTGCCAGAAAGCGAACACCCGACTCGTTGTTGATCGTGCGCACCACCTCGCAGCGCATGCCGATGTTCACGCCGCCGTGCGAGAAGCGCAGCTCCGCATATTCCTTGCCGATCGGATCGGCGTGACGCACGCGCGCGCCGAGAACGCCGATCTCGAGAATCGAGACGGCGACGTCGCCGAGGGTGGCCGGCACAGTGGGATCCAGCCGAAGACGCTGAAACTCGCGCCGTTCTTCGCCGACCAGACGCATCGCGGGAGTAATTGTAGCGATTCTTCCTTCTCCCGACGGGAGAAGGTGCCGCGCAGCGGCGGATGAGGGGCGTGCCCCTCACCCGGCGCTTCGCTATCGGATCGTCATGGAGTTCTGAATCCGCACCGAGGCGAGATACGTTCCGCGCACATGCTGGCGGTACTGATTCGTTCGCACGCTCACCCGGCGCAGATAATTCTGCGTCTCGACGAACGGCGGGATGCCGCCGAACTTCTCGATGTTTCCTTCGCCGGCGTTGTATGCCGCCAGTGCCATGCGCTGATCGGGAAAACGATCGAGCAGATAGCGGAGGTACTTCGTCCCGGCGGCGATGTTCTGAGTGGGATTGAAAAGATCTTCGGCTCCCATGAGCCGTCCCGTCTCCGGCACGATCTGCATCAAGCCGAGAGCGTTCTTGTTCGACACGAGGCGTGGACGAAAGTCCGACTCCGCTTCGATGACGGCGGCGACGAGCTCCGGCGCGAGACCATTTCGCGTGGCCTCGCGATAGATGATCGAGCCGTAGGGAACGTTGGCGCTGAAGAAATGTTCTTTGACGCGGTCGAGGGTAAACACCCGCGGCCGGAGCGTGGGATTGAGGAACTGCTCACGCATCCGCTCGGTGGTGAAGATGGCGAATCCGCTATCGCGGCGAGTCGTAGTCAGCGCGGCCAGTCGATCGCGCAGCATCGTCTTGCCGATCGTCACATCCATCGCCTCGGTCGGGAACTGGAGCGAGCCGAGCGCGATGGGCACTCCCACGAGCAGCGCGATGCTGCGTGCTTTGAGGCGCGAAGCAGCGCGAAGAGAGCGCCGCCACAGCGTCCTTTCGCGACGCGCGTGAATCTGGCAGGAGCAGATGATGCGATAATCATCCCCCCTCCACTTCCGCTGGCGATGGTCTTTCGAGCTCATACGATGTTGAGCCACGGGCAAAAGGCGCACCAAACTCGACCGCAAGGAGACCAAGTTTCTGAAGCAGCGAGACATGTTTCTCGCAGCGCGATCACGAGGCGGGCGTTCGTTGCAGTGGCCGCAACATCAGTTTGCCATGGCGCGAAGAAAAATGTGACTGGCTATTGTGGAAGGTGCGGCACACGGCTTGCGATTCGGCGGCAATGTGAAGTCAATAGTGACAATTCCTGTCATCTTACTCATAACACAAACGATAATTGCGCAGGAATACGGTACAAAATTCCGTAAAGAATACGAAAAAGAAAAAAATGGACCGCACGGCGAATGCGCGGTCGATTGGATGACGCTGCAGCCCGGACTCGACTATCGCGCGATTGATTGTCTCGGCGACGAAGACGATCTCGATCTTCACGTCGTGCGC
>DASYUK010000319.1:0-1640 GCA_036001325.1 Thermoanaerobaculia bacterium | reverse complement strand
AACGCGCTCTATGACCATGCGCGACGAGATGGGCACATGGTCATCGAGCGCGTGACGCGCCAGCCGGTCTTGCGGCGAAGGGCCGTTCGCCGACATTAGCCGGAAATGGAGGTTTGCCAGCGAGTGACATCAGCAGCGTGTTCGTTCAACACGTCGGTCGACATCGTCCCGCACTGAGGATTAAATGTTATCGACGATCGCGCGCGCGAATTCGGACGTCTTCAACTTCGTCGCGCCCTGCATCTGGCGCTCGAGGTCATACGTGACCTTCTTCTGTGCGATCGTCTTGGCGATGCCGCGCTCGATCGCGTCGGCCGCCTCCCACCACTTCATGTGGCGCAGCATCATGACGCCGGAGAGAATCAACGACCCGGGATTGATCACATCCTGATTCGCATACTTCGGCGCGGTGCCGTGCGTCGCTTCGAAGATCGCCACTTCATCCGACTCATTCGAGCCGGGCGCCATTCCCAGCCCGCCGACCTGCGCGGCCAGCGCGTCCGAAAGATAGTCGCCGTTCAGGTTCGTCGTCGCGATCACCGAATACTCCGACGGTCGCAGCAAGACCTGCTGGAACATGTTGTCAGCGATGCGGTCTTTGATCACGATCCGGCCATTCGCGCCCCTGGTGGTCACTTCGGATTCGGGAATCGTCAGCTCGCCGAACTCCTCCCTCGCGATCTGATACCCCCAGTCCTTGAACGCCCCCTCGGTGAACTTCATGATGTTGCCCTTGTGCACGAGCGTCACCGAATCGCGCTTCGCAGCGATCGCATATTCGATCGCTTTGCGGACGAGCCGCTTCGATCCGAACTCCGACACCGGTTTGATGCCGATCGCCGATAATTTGCGGATCTTGTCGCTCCGGCGCTCCAGTTCGTTGACGAAGTCGATGATCTTGTTGGCCCCATCTGAGCCCGCCGGCCACTCGATTCCCGCGTACAGATCTTCCGTGTTCTCCCGGAAGATGATCATGTTGACCTTCTCCGGCTCTCTCACCGGCGACGGGACGCCGCTGTAGTAGCGCACCGGTCGAACGCACGCATAGAGATCGAGGACCTGGCGCAGCGTGACGTTGAGCGACCGGATTCCGCCGCCGACCGGCGTGCTGAGCGGCCCCTTGATCGACACCCGGTAATGAGCAAGCGCGTCGAGCGTCTCCTGGGGGAGAAACTCGCCGAACTTCACCGTCGCCTTGTCGCCCGCGTAGACCTCGTACCAGGCGATCTTCTTCTTGTCGCCGTAAACCTTCTTCACCGTTCCTTCGATGACGTACCGCGTCGCGCGCCAGATGTCGGGACCGGTTCCGTCGCCTTCGATGAAGGGCACGATGGGATCATCAGGGATGATCAGACGTCCATCCTTGAAGTCGATTCGGGTGCCGGAAGCGGGCTTCGGAAGGCGCTCTGCCATCGCGCGGGCAATGTAGACGAAAGCGCGAGGAGCCCGCAACAACAGATGCTATGGACGCAATCCGTCCAGCGAAACAATATCGGCGTCGCCCTCACTCACTGCGGCATAGATATAGCGACCATCGGGCGACCAGGAGACTCGCCGAGTCATGAAGGTGGCTCGATCTCCAAAATCGGTGATGCGACGCATGGCGCCATCCTCGGTGGAAAGGGCCCAGATGTTCGTTG
>DASYUK010000318.1:0-1633 GCA_036001325.1 Thermoanaerobaculia bacterium | reverse complement strand
ACGCGCGGAACCGAAGTAGACAGACCAGCCGAGGACGATCAGCAGAATACCGATGTAGATTGGATTTCGTACGTATTCGTAGAGCCCTCGCACAACGAGAACCCGTGGAGCATCGATCGGAGCGGGAGTGCCACGGCCGGTCCGCGCAAAGTCCCAGACGCAGCGAAGGTAGATTGCCGCGCCGATCACCAAGGGCAGAAGCGCCGCGGATTGTCGAAGAGTCCACGGACTCGTGGGCATCCCGCGCCGAAGACCAATTCGATACGGGATGAGTACGGCTACCATTCCCGGCACGAGGATGGTGAAGAGAAGATTCTTCAGGAACAGAAGCATCTACGACGCGTTCGTCGCCATCGAACCAAAGAAGTGATCGCGGAGTCTCTTGAAGAGCGACGGCCGCGGCTGCGGCGGAACGTCAAGCTCCATGATCTCGGTCGCGATCTTCACGCATGCATCACAGATGTAAACGTTCGGACCGGCGACGAGCTTCTTCACCTCATCTTCGCTCTTGCGGCAGAAGGAACATCGGAGCTTGCTCATGACGATAGTCTACGCCGCCACAGACCCTCGGGTCGTGCTCCGAGGAGTCCGGCCTGGCGCAACTGTGCGTTCACCGGGCTGAGTTGCCTGACGATGCCACGAGGAAGTGTCCACGCTCTCGGAGCGGCGTCGATCGCACGATCGATGTAGAGAAGTCTGTCGTCGCTGAATCGCCAACCGCGCGATTCAAATCTCTCGAGCTCGACAGGAACCGTGAACGAGCGCATCGTTCGTTTTCCGTACTGATTGAAATAGCCGTCGAAATAGCTCAAGCCAAGAGCCAGGTAGGGATAGACCGGCTCGCGCGAGCGGAGCGTCGTGTAATTCGATTTCGCGATGCTGCCCCACAAGCCGGCACTCTCATAAAGTGCGAGGCAGTGACCGTCGTCCGTCACCGCATCGATCCACATGAGGCGCGGCGCGTGACCCAGCTCCCGCAGCGCCGCGCATGCGAACAGAACACCGCTGTAGCACTGCGCCTTGCCGTACCGCATGACGACGCGCGGCGACGCGGCGCCGCCCTTCTCGTCATATTCGAGCTCGTCGAGGAATCTCTGGATGTGCGCAGGAGTGCGCAGACTGGCCAGGATTCGACGCTCCCTGACTGTCCACTTCATCACTCTTCGCGAACTTGCCTCGTCAGTCCTTACCGGTGCCGGGAGTTCGTCGCGACACGCCGCGGTTTCCCGCGGTCTTACCGGAGTCGTCGCCGCCGCCGTCGTAGACGACCGGTCGCTCTTCGACATGCAAGCCGGCGTCGTAGGTTCCTCCGCCGGTCGTGCCGAACACGCCACCCTCCCCTTCCGGCACGCCGTAGCGATTCGGACCGCTGTGCGCGGCCTCGTCATAGCCCGCGTTTGTCGGGTCGTCTTTCTCGTGGGGCGGAGTGCTTCCCTCCGCGGTGTAGTCGATATCGTCGTCGGTTGCCATACCGCACGAACTAGCGTGAAGCGTGCCTGCGCCGCCAAATTGCAGCATCGGCCTCATCGTGCAGTTGCGCAAACGTCTGCGCCGCCAGCTCATAGCTCGATCGATCGGGGTTCGCGCGCACGAGGCGCTCCATCGTCTCGTTCGCTTCACGCCGGCGGCCACT
>DASYUK010000317.1:0-4578 GCA_036001325.1 Thermoanaerobaculia bacterium | reverse complement strand
GTCCGGGTCCATAGCTCAGCGGTCAGAGCTACCGGCTCATAACCGGCAGGTCCCAGGTTCGAATCCTGGTGGACCCACCAAGCGCGCGATGATGGGAGTCACTTTAATCGCGATGAAGTGTCGCAAGCGCGGCGGAGAGAATCCGTTCTGCACAGGCGTTCCGACTATGGAACGCCTTTTTCGTTTCAAGAGGAGAGTGATTTGAGCTCTGAGGTCGAAAAGCTGTGGGAACTGCAGACGGTTCTGTCGCAGCTCGGCGAGCGGGAAAAGCAGATGGCGGTCAAACCGGAATCGTTCGCAGCAATCGACGAAGAGTACCAGACGGCGAATGATGAGATGAACCGGCTGAGCGAATCGCTCGAACAGATCGCGAAGGAGCGGCGGCGCGTCGACGGCGAGCTATCGGATCAGCAGGAGCTGTTGAAGAAATACCAGGGTCAGCTCATGCAGGTGAAGAATCAACAGCAGTACGCCGCGGCTTGGAAAGAGATCGACGCGACGCGCAAACATGTCAAGGAGCTCGAAGATTCATCGCTCAAGAGCATGAGCGATGCGGAGAGTCTCCAGAGTCAGCTCGATGCGAGGCGCTCCGGGCATGACGATCTGAAGGCGCGCTACGATCGGGCGCACGAAGAATGGCAGCATTCACTCGGCGATCTCCGAAAAGAAGCGGAGCAGCTCCGCGAGCGAGCGGCGGCGATCGAGAGCACGTTGCCGGAGCGGCTGAAGAACGAGTTCTACAAGATCTTCCGGCAGCGCCAGAACGTCGCAGTGGCTCGCGTCGTCAGCGACTCGTGCAGCTCGTGCCGCACGCGCATCCGGCCGGCGCTGCAGCAGCAGCTCAAGCGCGGCGAGCTCGTTTACTGCGAAGGCTGTCATCGCATCCTCTATCTGGAGAAGGCCGCCTGAAGATCACCGCCTGGGTTGATGGCGCATCGCGAGGAAATCCCGGGCCGGCCGGCTACGGCGTCTTCATGAAAACAGAGCGCGGCGACGTCATCGAAATCTCCGGATTCCTCGGCACCACGACGAACAACGTCGCTGAATATTCGGGACTTCTGGAAGCACTGGCCGTCGCCGAAGCGGAAGGAGCCGATGAAGTGGAGATCGTCTCCGACTCGGAGCTGCTGGTCAAACAGATGCTCGGTTCCTATCGCGTGAAACATCCCAATCTGATTCCGATGCATCAACAAGCGAGAGCCATGGCGCGGCGTTTCGGACGATTCACGATCCGGCACACGCTGCGCGCCGGGAACAAGGAAGCGGATCGTCTGGCCAACGAGGCCGTCAATCGTGGAGAAGGACGCGCCGTCGACCGGCGCCGGATCGATGTTGACGCCTGACGAGATCCGCTCGAACTACGCAGCGGTTGAGACCCGCATTCGCAGCGCGTGTGCGCGCGCCGGGCGGAAGGCCGAGGAGGTGACGCTCGTCGCTGTGTCGAAGACGTTTGCGGCAGAGGCGGTGAGCGCGGCGATTGCAGCGGGCGCGCATGACATCGGTGAGAACCGCGTACAGGAAGCGCGCGACAAGAAGCCCCTCGCGCGCGGGTTCGCGCGATGGCATCTCATCGGGCATCTGCAATCGAACAAGGCGAAGGACGCCGTGCACATCTTCGATGTCATTCAGACTGTCGATTCTCTGTCGCTTGCCGAAAAGATCGGCAAGGCCGCTGCTGCCGCCGGAAAGATCGAGGAAGTGTTGCTCGAGATCAACATCGGCCGGGAATCGCAAAAGGCAGGTGCCGATCCTGCTGATGTTGAAGCGCTGGCGCGCGACGTGTCCCGCATCGACGCGTTATCGTTGACGGGACTCATGACGATCCCTCCCGTCGCCGACGAGAGCGGAACACGTGCATACTTTCGCGAAATGCGCGCGATGCGAGACGCGACCGGCCTGCGACATTTATCGATGGGGATGACGGACGATTTCGAGATGGCCATCGAAGAGGGCGCGACCATCGTGCGCATCGGCCGCGCGATTTTCGGGAGCAGAGGTTAAGAGTGGCATTTCTCATACCGTTTTTTCAGGCGGTGCTCATCGCGCTCGAAGTTCTCCAGTATCTGATCCTCATCTGGGTGCTTCTTTCCTGGGTGCTGTTCTTTCTTCGCAACAGCAAGATGCGCTGGCGCAACCCGCGCTTCTTTCACATCCTCGAACAGCTCGACGAGATCTTTTCGCGGATGACATACCCGTTTCTCCGCCCGTTCCGGCGCGTGCTGCGCCGCGTCGACACGGCCGGCATCGACTGGTCGCCGCTGCTCCTGCTTCTGACGATCTTCATCGTCCGCGGCCTGATCGTCATCGCCTACCAGCGTATACTTCGACCGTGAGTTGACGTGTCGGGAGGGTGACGATGAATCTGACGCCGCTGGACATCCAGAAGCAGACGTTCTCCAAGAGTCTGAAAGGCTACAACCCCGACGAAGTCCGCGCGTATCTCCACCTCATCGCTGAAGAGATCGAGCGCCTGGTGCGCGACGTCGATCGGCTGGCGCGCGAGAACGCGATGCTGCGCGAGGATCTCGACGATCACTCGCAGCGCGAGCGCATTCTCAAAGACACACTTCTCTCCGCGCAGAAGGTTTCGGAGGATGTGCGGGCCACGGCGCGGAAAGAAGCGGAGCTGATCGTCAAGGATGCCGAGCTTCTCTCGGAGCGCCTCATCTCCCAGGCGATGACGCGCGTCGCCGATCTGGAGAGAGCGATCCAGGATCTGAAGGTGCAGCGGAAGTCGACGCGGAGCAAGGTGCAGTTGACGCTCGACACGGTGCAGCAGCTCCTGATGCTCGACGCCGAAGAAGAGGCCACCGAGCAGCCGATCACCACGATGTTCCGGGCGAATAAGAGCAGTTGACGACGCTCCTCGTCCGAAATCTCTCTCAGATCGCAACTCCCGTCGGCACCACCGGCGTGCGCGGCGGTGCCATGCGCGAACTGCGCGTGTACGAGCGCGGAGTGATCATTGTCGACAGCGAGCGATTCGCGTTCGTCGGCCTAGAGAACGAAAGGCCCCGCGATCTGCGCATCGATCACGACATCGATGCGCGCGGAGCCACGGCACTCCCCGGTTTCGTCGATTCGCACACGCACATCGCCTTTGCCGGTTATCGCGAATCGGAATTCAACCGGCGCCTTCGCGGCGAGACGTACGAGCAGATCGCCGCATCGGGAGGGGGGATCGCATCGACAGTGCAGGCGACGCGCTCGGCTTCGGAAGAGACGCTTGTCGCGAACATCGTCGCGCGGGCGCAGACGATGGCCCGCTACGGCACGACGACAGCCGAAGCGAAGAGCGGCTACGGTCTCAATCAGCAGGACGAACTGAAACAGCTTCGGGCGATTCGTGCCGCGCGCTCGCCTGTCCGCTTGATTCCGACCTGCCTCGCCGCGCACGAGTTTCCAGCCGGCGTCGAGCGAGATCGGTGGATCGCCACGATCATCGATGACATCCTGCCGGCCGTGGCCAAAGAGCGCCTGGCGACGTTCTGCGACGCATTCATCGAGCGCGGCGTCTTCACGCGCGATCAGGGCGAACGCATTCTTCGCGCCGCCGCGCAACTCGGGATGATCCCGCGTCTCCACGCCGACGAGTTCAGCGACTCGGACGGCGCAGCATTGGCCGCGGAGCTCGGCGCCGCTTCTGCCGATCATCTGATGTACATCTCCGATCGCGGCATCGACGCGTTGGCGCGTTCGGGAACGGTGGCCAATCTCTTGCCCGCCACAAGCTTCTTCCTGATGTCCGATCGTTACGCTCCGGCGCGCAAGCTCATCGATGCCGGCGCGATCGTCGCCGTATCGACGGACTGCAATCCCGGCTCATCGATGACCGAATCGATGCCGATGGCGATTCAGCTCGCGACGCTGCAGATGAAGATGACAGTGGAAGAGTCGATCACCGCGGCCACGCTCAACGGCGCGCAGTCGCTGCGCCTTGCTCACGAGATCGGATCGATCGAACGGGGCAAGCGCGCTGATTTCATCCTTCTCGATGCGCCGAACTATCTCCATCTCGTTTATCACTTCGGCGTGAATCTCGTTCGCGACGTTTATCGCGACGGCGCGCGTGTCGCGTAGAACTCCACGATCCTCGCCCACAACTTCTCGCCGATCGCACTGCGGCATTCGTGCGTGCATCCGGCGACGTGCGGCGTGAGGATCAATCGCGGATCGTCGGGGAACGTTCTGTTCGGCGGCTCGGGATCGAAGACATCCATGGCCAGTCCGCCGAGTTGATGCGACGCGAGGGCATCGAGCGCGGCCTGCTGATCGATGGTCTCGCCGCGCGCGGCGCTGATCAGGATCGCGCCGCGCGGCATTCGCTCGATCTGCGCCGCGCCGATCATCTTGCGCGTCTCCGCCGTCAGCGGCACATGCAATGTGATGATGTCCGACGTCGCGAGCAACCGCTCCAGCGATCCGACGCGCTTTGCATTGCGCTCGGCGATCTGGCCGTCGGTGAGGTACGGATCGTAGGCACTCACTTCCATGCCGAACGCGCGCGCCAGCCTCGCGACGCGCATGCCCACTTGTCCCAATCCCACGATGCCGAGGCGGAAGTAGTGCATCTCGTGT
>DASYUK010000316.1:0-8326 GCA_036001325.1 Thermoanaerobaculia bacterium | reverse complement strand
GCGCAGACCTTCTTCGCGCGCGAGATCGGTCAGCACATCGAGCGTCTCGAGGTGATACTCGCCTTCATTCGGTTCGGCGCTCGACCAGTCGACCCAGCAGCGGACCGTGTTGAATCCGATCGTCTTGATCTGACGGAGATCGGCGCGCCATACCTCTTTGCGCGACTGCGGATCAGGCTCGAGCATCGGCGCGCGCGCTTTCCCGCCGCCATACCAGACGGCGACCGGGAGGAAGCGCTGCTGCGCCGATGCGGTGGACGCGAGAAAAAGAAAAAGCGCGATGAGTTTGTGACTCATCGCGCAAGTTTATCGTGTAGCGGCGCGCTTCAGCGCGCCGTCGGCGGGCTGAAGCCCGCCGCTACACTTTACGGATTCACAACCGCGCCACGCGCCGAGAGCTTCGGCTCCGCGCTCGCGGAGGCGACTTTCAATCCACTTGTGGCCATCGCCAGCATCGAGGCCACATCGGCGAGGTTCGCCGGCACGATCATCGTGTTGCCGCTCTTGGCGATGTTGCCGAACTGTGCGATGTACTGCTCGGCGATACGAAGCTGCATCGCTTCCTGTCCGCCGGCGGTCTTCAGCGCGTCGGCAACTTTGCGAATGCCTTCCGCGGTCGCCGTCGCCACCGACAGAATCGCCGCGGCCTGACCCTCGGCCTCGTTGATGGCTTGCTGCTTCTTCGCTTCCGACTTCTTGATGGTCTGCTGCTTCTCGCCCTCGGCGTTGTTGATCGCCGCGTCGCGCTGACCTTCCGACTGCAGAATGAGCGCGCGCTTCTCGCGCTCGGCGCGCATCTGCTTCTCCATCGCCGCGAGCACATCCTGCGGCGGCGTGATGTTCTTGATCTCGTAGCGCAGCACCTTCACTCCCCACGCCTCGGAAGCCTTATCGACCTCGCTGACGACCTGCATGTTGATGTTCGTCCGCTCTTCAAAAGTCTTGTCGAGCTCGATCTTGCCGATCTCGCTGCGCAGGTTCGTCTGCGCGAGCTGCGAGATCGCGTAGTTGTAATCGGAGATTCCGTAGGAGGCGCGCTCCGGATTGAGGACCTTGAAGTACAGAACGCCGTCGACGGCGACCTGCACATTGTCCTTCGTAATGCACACTTGCTCGGGGACGTCGACGGCGCTCTCCTTCAGCGAATGCTTGTAGCGAACGCTGTCGAAGAACGGCCACAGAATGTGGAACCCCGCCTGAAGCGTGCGGTTGTAGCGCCCGAGGCGCTCGACGATCCAGGCCTGCTGCTGCGGAACCACGCGCGCGATGCGCGACACGACGATCATCGCGAAGATGGCGATGACGATTGCTACCAAGAAACTACCCATAGCTCCTCCTGTTTGGGTGGTCGGTCGTAGGTCGTAGGTACCGTGGGCCTCAGCGCGACGAGGCCCCCGGTACCCACGACCCACGACCTACGACCTACGACCTACGACCTACGACCGGTTGTATCACTGCGCCCTGACGCGGATCACGAGGCCCTCAACGGACTCGACCGTGCAGCGCTGTCCTTTTGTCAGTGGACTCATTCCAACGTTCTGCGCGTTCCATGTACTCCCGCGCATCTCCGCTTTTCCGATGCTCTGAACAGCGATGTCATCCATGGCGATCGCCTGCTCGCCGATCAGTGTGTCGACGACTCTCGGCTCGTTCAGCTTCAGCCGTCGCATCAGCGGAGGACGGATGAAGAACAACGCCACGAGCGAGAACCCGGTGAACACGAGCAACTGCGCCCAGAGGGGTCCGTTCCAACCCAGACCGACCAGCAGGCCGACGAACAATGCGCCGCCCCCGAAGAAGCCGACGTGCAGCGTCGTCGAGACGAGCTCGATCGCGAGAAGTGCGAGACCGATCAGAACCCAGTGCCACCAGAACATAGGCCGTGGGTCGTAGGTCGTAGGTACCGGGGGCTTCAGCGCGACGAGGCCCCGGTACCGACGACCCATGACCTAAGACCTTTTTTTGGACCGCCGCGCAGATTAGCACAGCGCCGTAATCCATTGTTCACAGCGCTGTATCTGCCGGCCTCGAGCGTCTCGATATGATCTGCGTTCGCAAAACAGGAGGAGATCATGCGGAGAATCGCGATTGTCCCGGCGCTCGCTCTGCTCGTCGTCAGCGCGGCTTTCGGACAGGCCATCACCCTTCCGACGAGCGGCGATAACCAGCACGCCATCGTCACGCAGTTCATCGGACCGGTGAAGGTCACGATCGATTACAACAGTCCGAAGGTCCACAACCCGCGAACGGGTGAAGATCGCCGCGGAAAAATCTGGGGCGGCCTCGTCCCCTACGGCCTCACCAACCTCGGCTTCGGCACTTGCAAGGAGTGCCCGTGGCGCGCCGGCGCAAACGAGAACACGACGTTCAGCGTGAACTATCCGGTGCAGATCGAGGGACAGACTCTTCCCGCGGGGACCTACGGATTCTTTCTGGTCGCCGATCCGAATGAGTGGACGGTGATCTTCTCGAAGAATTCGACGTCGTGGGGAAGCTTCTTCTACGACCCGGCTGAAGATCAGCTTCGCGTCAAGGTGAAACCGCAGAAGTCGGAGTACAACGAGTGGATGACGTACGAATTCACGGAGCGGACGCCCGATCACGCGACGGTGGCGATGAAGTGGGAGGATCTCCAGGTTCCGATCCATATCGCTGTTCCAAACCTCACGGACGTCTACCTGACCGAGATCCGCAACGAGCTGCGCAACTCGCCGGGGTTCAACTGGCAGAACTGGGTCGCTGCGGCGCAGTACGCGCTCAACGCGAAGCGTCTCGACGAGGCATACGAGTTCGCGAAGGCGGCAGGGAATCCGGCTCAGGGGATCGGCCAGGAGAATTTCCAGACGCTGTCGACGCTCGCGGATGTGGAGGAAGCGCGCGGGATGACGGAGGCGAAAGCCGCGCGCGAGAAGGCGCTCAATCATCCGACGGCAACGGCGGTTCTTATTCACCAGTACGCGCGCCAGCAGTTGCAGAAGGGTAACAAGGCCGAAGCGATTCGCGTGTGGCAGCTCAACGCGAAGCGGCATCCGAACGAATGGCCGATCAATGTCGGATTGATGCGCGCCTACTCCGCGCAGGGCAATTACAAAGAGGCGCTCAAGTACGCGAAGCTGGCCGTGACCCAAGCTCCCGATCCGGGGAACAAGAAGAACCTCGAGGATTCAATCAAGAAGCTCGAGGAAGGGAAGGACGTCAATTCGTAGATCGACTGGAGAGCGGCGGCATGGCCGCCGCACTCCAGATGACGCGCGGGTTCGCTGCCGGATCGAGCCAGTGCAGCAAGGTCTCGAGGTCGTCTTGCGCCATTGCCGTGCATCCCGCCGTCGTCGATGAGGGGCCGCTCCAGATGTGGAGAAAAATGCACGATCCGCGGCGCGGCTGCGCCGGTATGTTGTAGTTGACGACGATTCCCCATCGATAGAGCGCAATCGAGCGCATTTTCTCGGCGCTCGACCAGTCGACGCGCGGCACCGCATCGCGATCGACGATCTGGTTGTAGTAGCGCGATGCGGAATCGTCCACGCATTCCGTCGTTTCACGCAGTTGCCGATACGGCACGCGCAAGTCCGCCGATGGAGCAAACCCAAACGCGCTGCCGAGCGTGTACACGCCGCTTGGCGCGCGTCCATCGCCTTCGCGTTTTTCGCCGACCGGCGCGACCCCCCTCCGCCCCACCACCACCCGCACCGCCGCCCCCACCTCCCGCCACCGCCCGCCCGGCGCGTCGCGCTCGTAGCGCTGCAGCGTGCCGCTCGTCGCGTTCGCGTCGTCGGTGACGACGGCGATCGCCTGACGCGAGCCGGCGAGCGGATCGCGCGACATCGAGCATGCCGCGCTGATCAAGAGCAACGCGGCCAGAGACGGCCTCACATGCAGCACGGGTTGATGACGATGTCTTCCTCGGGATCTTTCTGGCCGAAGAGTTTCGTCTTGTAAGTGCAACGCTTCTGCTCCCCCTTCTTGAGCGTCACACTGACAGTCGCCTCGCAGTGACCTCTGCGGTCGCATGTCAGGTTCTCCACGCAGCCGGCCGTTTTGAACGTCACATCCAGATCCACGGTCCTTTGGGAGAACCAGTGAATCTTCACGTGGCGCGACGATCGCTTCTCAGGAGAATCTGGTTCAACGTCGTATATGTACGCCTCTTTCGGCTTGGCAACGAGACCCTCAACGACGCAGATCATCGGATGGCTCCATGAATGATTGCCGTCCGTACAGAACACATCCTGTGCGTATGGAGGTGCCTTGGGCACTGCCGTTGACGTCACTTTCATGGTGCGCTTTGGCTTGACCGGTGAGGATTGTGCGACCCGTAGATACGCGAAGGCGAGGACGAGTACGACCGCTGCGACCAGGAGAAGGCCGAAACGGCGTGCAGAAGATACCGGCATGTTGCTCCTCCTTTCTGTTTGTAAATGACTCACATGCAGCACGGGTTGATGACGATGTCGTCTTCGGGATCGTATTTGGTGTCGCCGAGTGTGATGCTGTAATGGCAAACCTTCGGGTAGGAGTCGGTGAGCTTCTTCACCGTTGTCCAGCAGTGACCGCGGCCGTCGCACTGAACCGGCTCCGTGCAGTTCGGAGTGATCATCTGAATCTGCAGATCGGCCGTGTGCTGCGAGAACCATTGGACGACCACAGGCCGGTTCGTCGGCTGATGATTCTTCGACTCCACGTCATACATCCACGCATGATGGGGGTTCGCACTCAGATTTTGGTCATCAACGCAGATCATCGGTTTGCTGGGTGAGTTGTTGCCGTACGTGCAAAACGTTTCAGGGTGACGCAGGGAACGGTACGTGCCGCACTTGAAAATCACGAACGAAACCGTGAGCACGACGAGGGGAAGGGCAAAGCGGTGGGCAGAAGATACCGACATGTTGCTCCTCCTTCATGTTTTGTGCGCGACCTGCCTCGGGAACGCCGGATCATCGTGAATGGATTTGAATTCCGGATCGCGTTGCAGATCGCTGATTGGATAGCCGGCGCTGACTGCACGCTGCAGCCAGCCTACGGCGACATCGGGATTCCCTCGAAGAAGATTGACGACTCCTGCAGCATACAGAACCGTCTGATTGTTCGGATCGAGTTTCAACGCACTACTGCTCGCAGCGGTTGCTTCACTCGCTCTTCCGAGCTTGGCCAGAGCGATGGCCTCATTCGCCCGCGCGAGCGCGTCGCGAGGATTGGCGGCTACGGCCGCGCGAGCAGCGGCGATTGCCGATTCATATGCACCCTTGGACTTTGAGCGCAAGTCGGGTGACCAGCGATACGCGTCGCCCAGAGCGACCCACGCCAGATAGCTTCCTGGTGCGAGCGAAGTCGCCTTCTCCAATGCGCGACAGGCGTCGCCAAAGCGACCCATGTAGTAATAGATAGTTCCCAGATTCACATAAGCGTCGCTGTTCGGCTCGAGCGCAATCGAGCGTTCGTAGGCGCGCTGTGCCTCGTCGTAACGGCCCATGGCCTGGTATGCGCCGCCGAGATTGCTGAAGCCACGCGCGGTTGGCATCAACTGAGTGAAGCGCAGAAAGTTCGCCGCCGCCTCTTCGGGCCGGCCGGCGTTGAAGAGAAAGGCCGCGTAGAGATTGTACGAGTTGGCATGATCACGGCGCAGTGCGATCGCTTTCTTGTACATCGCCTCAGCGTCTGCGGCACGACCCATTCCGTCATAGCTCAACGCGAGTCCGAGGTATGCATCGGCGTAGTCGTTGCGCAGTGTGAGGGCTCGCCGGAATTCGGGCTCGGCGTCTGCGTAACGACCGGCGGCAACACGCACCTGGCCGAGACGAACATGAGCTTCCGGCGACGAGTCGTCCAGATCGACGGCGCGCTCCGCATACACAGTCGCTTGCGCGATGAGTCCCGGCCGGCGGCTCAATTGCGCCTTGTACAACAACGCGCGCGAGAGCTGGGCATTGACCGCCGCCGAATCGCGCGCATTCAGAAGCAGATGTTCGAGCGTCGCGATCGCTCGATCAATCGACTTCTGATCCTGCGCCCGCTGCAGCAATCCGACAGCTTCGACGTACGCGTTCTGGTCCGCAGGGCTGGAGAGCTCAACGACCGAAGAGCGCTGGCGAGGGTCGCGCTGGACGTTGATGCCCGAGAGCACGAGGTTGACGGCTCGGTTCTGCAGTCCGAAGACATCGTTCGAACTGCCGCTCAGCGTCTCGCCGGCGACCTGCACTCCGGTCGCCGCATCGATGACCGAGACGCTGAGGTGCACGACGTTTCCCGATCGCTGAACAGAGCCGGTGAGCGCAAACGCCGCACCGAGCCGGCGCGCCACACTCGGCGGATCACCGGTCGCCCCGCGATCAAATGCCGGGATCACGCGAATCGTTGGCGATTCACCGAGCCGCGAGCGGATCATCTCCGCGACTCCGTCCGTGAAGATCTGTCCGTCAGCGGTTCCATCGAGATCGCGAAACGGAAGAATCGCCAGGCTGAGCGGACCATGTCGCGCCGATGTGGGCACCCGTTGTTGACGGACGGTCATCGCTATGCCGATCGTGACGAGAACAAGTCCGGCCACCGCGCCGACGATCCAGGCGATCCGACGTCTCGGTGCAATCGGCGGCCGATCGCTTCGAAGCCGCGGATCTGTCGAGTGCGAGATGCGATCGCGGATCTCGCGAAGATCGCGCGCGAGGTCGCGCGTCGAGCCGTAACGTTCCGTCGGGTCCTTCGCCAAACAGCGATCGAGCACCCGCTGAAGCTCCGGCGTTACTTCGTTGTTGAAGCTCGATGCCAGCGGCGGGTCGCGCCGGATGATCGCCGCGAGCGTCTCGGCGGCCGTCGCTTCGTTGAACGGCATGCGGCCGGTGATCATCTCGTACAAGATCACGCCGAGGGAGAACTGGTCGGATCGAAAGTCGACGGTGCGTCCCGCGGCCTGCTCCGGCGACATGTACGCGACCGTTCCGAAGACGGCGCCCGGTGTCGTGTGCGGCGCCGTGGACTCGCTTTCGGTGAAGGCGCGGACGAGCTTCGCCAGACCGAAGTCGAGAATCTTCACGAAGCCGTCGCGTGAGATCATCACGTTCTCCGGCTTGAGATCGCGATGCACGATGCCCCGCTCGTGCGCGGCAGCCAGACCATCGGCCACTTTCACAGCGATGCGCAGCACATTCTTCAGGGGAAGCCGCGCGCCTGCCTGCATTGAGCGCAGGTCCTGACCATCGACGAGCTCCATCGCGATGTACGCCGTCTCGTCGACACGCCCGATGTCGTAAATCGTGATGATGTTCGGATGATTGAGCGCTGAGGCGGCGTGCGCCTCCTGCTGGAACCGGCGCACGTGCTCGGCGTTCGCCGCCAGATCGGCGGAGAGAATCTTCAGCGCCAGATCGCGATTGAGCTTCTCGTCGCGTGCTCGATAAACCTCACCCATTCCTCCGGCACCGAGCGGCGCGAGGATGCGATATGGTCCAACGAGCGCTCCATGAGAGAGATGCAATGGATTATGGATGGAAGCATAGCACCGCATCAGTCCATAGTCGTTAGTCGTTAGTCCTTAGCAGCCAACGACTAACGACTAAGGACCAGCGACTAAGGACGAACGACCAACAACTACGGCACATACCTCCTCGTCGGAACCCCCTCGCTCTTGCTGATGCTGAGCTCCGCGAGAATCTGCGTCAGGCGCCGTCCTTCGGCGGCGGACTGTTCGTACGTCTTGCAGAGCATGTCGACGTGATGAGGATCGACTTCCGCGGAGACGGTGAATCCGCTGATCGGCTGCAGGCGATTCGTCGTGACGGTCTTCGTCCACTTCCCGTCGACCAGCTCGCAGCGGCGGAAGCGATCGCCTTTGCCGACCTGATAGGTATAGTTGCCGAGGGGCGGGATGCCGCGCGCATTCTCTTTCTGCTCCTTCAAGGCGTGGATGACGCGCTGCGCGATCAGGTCGCGCAGAACCGTCTCCGAGTCGCCGACCGGCTCGAGCAGACGAATCCCGGAGTGGTAGATCGATTTTTCCGCTGCGGTCGGTGCGAGCTCGGCGAGCGTGGATCGTGCGACGACGCAGCCGAACTCCAGCGTCTTGTCATCCCACTCGACGCGAATCTTACGCATCGCCGCCGGGACGAAACGCACGTCGTGGGCGATGCGGAATCCTGAGACCGAGGCCTCGATCACCTGCACCCGGATCTCGTCGAGAAATCCGCGCAGCGGCGGCTCGAGCTCGATCCGGCCATACGCCCGCCGCTCCTGAGGTCGAAGTGCCACGCATATTCAATTATCGCGTGGTTGCGTTCGACGCAATGGTGAAGTTGCGGATAGCTTCCGTAGTTCCGCAAACCCAAAGCGCATCATT
>DASYUK010000315.1:0-13844 GCA_036001325.1 Thermoanaerobaculia bacterium | reverse complement strand
TCGAGTTCGTCACGGAGCTTCCGCGCACGCTGCAAGGAAAACTCCTGCGGCGGGTTTTACGCGACAAGGAGCCAGTCCTCAAGAGCTGATGATCCCGCCGGTGATTCGATGAGCGAGCCGGTCTATCGATCGAACGTTCACATCGAACGAGAGCGCGGGCCGATCCGGCTGGCCTGGCTCCCCGGAGAGAAGGAGCCCATCCGCTTCGGATTGCACGGAGCGATTGCCGAACACTACGGGATCGTTCCCGGCAAATTCCCAGAACACGCCACCACGCTCGACTACATCATCGCTGCCGCAGGCGGGTGACTCACGGGCACGTTTGCCGGCGCGCTGGGAGCACGCAAGATCAGCATTGAGAAGTTGGGCGCCGACGTGACCGGCGATGTAGAGCTCGATCAAAAGGTCCTGGTCATCAAACGGATTCACGTAGTCTACAAACTCGGCGTTGCTGCCGATGTGCCGCGCGAGACGATCGAACGCGTTCACGGCATCCACAAGGACGGCTGTCCAGTCTACCGCTCCATCCATCGGGCGATCGACATCACTACCGAATTGACTTATGCCTAGTGAAAGCAACGTCGGCAGCGAACTCGCTGTCAATTCCACTGCTTCCGCACATCTCACCGTAGCGCAATCCGATCTCGCCAGTGCTCTGAATCTCGAGCCCGCGGATGCCTTTCCACGTGTGTTTGCGACGTCGCGCATGGTGGCTCTCATGGAGCTCGCGGCGGCGCGTGTTCTCCGCCCGCTTCTTCGCGCAGGCGAGCTCTCCGTCGGCGTCTCTATCGACGTCAAACACAACGCTGCCACTCCGCTCGGCGCGACGGTTACCGCCACAGCGAAGTTCGTTGGGCGTGATGGAAAGCTCTTCCTTTTCGAGGTCTCGGCCGCGGACGACGCAGGCGAGATCGGCCGGGGGACACATAAACGTGCGATCGTCACCACCGAGAGGCTCGTGTCAGGCGCAGCTCAGCGTGGAGCAAAGGCCTGACTCGAGCAGCGACTTTCGAAGTTCTCGGACAGCACCTCGAATACCGCTGGATCGGACCACCGCCCGACGACGCATCGTCGATCGTGTTTTTGCATGAGGGCCTGGGCTGCGTCGGGATGTGGCGTGACTTTCCGGACCGCGTGGCCTCCGCGACCGGCTGCGGCGCGCTCGTCTACAGCCGGTTGGGCTATGGTGCATCCGATCGTGTGCGTGGTCCGCGGTCACTTCGCTTCATGCACGATGAAGCGCTCGATGTGCTCCCTGCTGTCATCGAACACTTCAAGCTCCAGGAGGTCATTCTCTTCGGTCACAGCGACGGCGCATCGATTGCGATCATTTACGCCGGTTCGCATCGGCGGCGCGTCCGTGGGCTCGTCCTCGAGGCACCTCACGTCTTCGTAGAATCCATCTGCGTCGAAAGTATCCGGCGAATCGCCCAGGAGTACGAGACAACACGCCTGCGAGAGCGACTGGCGCGGTATCACGGCGGCAACGCGGACTCGATGTTCCGAACATGGACCGATGTCTGGCTCAGGCCGGAATTTCGGCAGTGGAACATCGAAGAGTACTTGCCAGCCATTACCAGCCCCGTACTGGTCGTACAGTGTGATGGCGACGAGTACGGTACGGTAAGGCAGGTCGATGCCGTTGTGACGCAGGTCAGCGGTCCTGCCAGATCGCTGATGCTGGCACGCTGTGGCCACTCGCCGCACTCCGATCAGCCGGATGAGGTGCTCGAAGCCGTTCGCCGATTTGTTTAGGAGAGCGGGCGCGCGTCTCGCGCGACCGCCATATGTCGCCGGGCGTGAAGCCCGGCGACTGCGGCCGGGACGGCCGCTCTCCTTGGGGACTAGGGCGCGGACACCGGTTGTCGCGCTTCGATCAACAACTGTCGGGTCCCATCTGACCGGGCCATGTCTCGCTCCGTCTGGATGGCGAGCAAGCGTGACTGCCAGGGCGAGAGGTTGAAAGGCTCGCCCTTCGGGGAGGCGACGTAGGCGTCGATCAGATCGCGGTAGAACCTAACCATGCGCTGCACCAGCGGCACGGGATACTCGCGCCCCTGCACCTTCAGGCAGTTGACGCCGAGATCGATCAGGTGCGGGATGTCCGCCAGGAGAAAGAAAGCATCGTTCTTGAGGGCCACGCTGTTTTCCCACTTCTCCTCACCGCTGTAGAGCTCCCACGACTCCAAGCAGACGCGATAGTCGAGGCCACCGCGGTTGGGACTCCCTTTGAACTGGTCCTTCCCAAATTCGTCGGTGGTGCGCTCGAGCCGGTGATAAGGCGACATCCAGCATTTTCCGAGATACGTGTAGCACTTGTTGGCGTGGATCAGGATCTCGATCCCGACGTCGATCTGCTCTTTCCGGGAGGCCAGCTCCCGGAGGGTCAGCTTCGTGTCCGCCACCACCTGGGAGACCCCGATCGAGCGATAGAAGCGGACGTCCTCGTTGTTGAGGATGTTCGCCCCGATACTGGCGTGAATGGTGAGACGCGGGAAGTGCTTGTGAACCTCGGCGATGGCGCCGATATCGGTCATGATCGCGCCATCCGCCCCCCAGGAGACGAATTGCTCCATCTTCTGAAGCATCGGAGCGATCTCGTGGGACTGCATGTTGGTGTTGAAGGCCACGCGCAGCTTCGCGCCGCCGGCATGAGCAATTTCAATCGCGGAGTGCACCTCATCGTCGGATAGCTCGTACCGGTCGCGCCGTCGACTCCACCCACGCGGTCCGACGTAGATGGCGTTCGCGCCGCCCGTCACCGCCGCCTCGACCATTGGAAGATTGCCTGCCGGTGCCAGAAGTTCAATCATGAGCCGCTCCTTCTTGCTCTACGACTCCACGCGAGAAACCGTTAGAAAGGAAGCCATTGCATCGGGCCGGATGCCCGCATAGTCCATTCCGCTCTTTCCGAAGTAGAACCCGTTGCACAGACCGATCCGGGCATGACGCAGAAGGGTCTCACTCCAGCCGTCGTCCACCGCACCATCGCCAGCGACCGCGCGATCCAACGCGGCGCGGTACACCGCCGCGACCTCACGACGGTAGGTGGGACTCTCCGAAACGGTCTCGATCCGGAAGTGCCTGTGGCCCTCTTCCAGGAGTCGCGGCAGATGTTCCAGCATGCACACGTCCTTGCCGCTCAAGATTCCCTTGCCCACCGACTTCATGGCCCAGTCCCCCTGTTTCAGGAAAAGATCCTTCTGGCAGAGGTCCGGACACTTGACACCCCACTTCTCCTCGTATTCGAGCAGGAAGCAATAGTCGGAGATCCCCAGGGGCATCTTGCCATGCACCAGAAGCTCCATGGACGCGCTGCATTCGGTCGTGATCTCGCGGATCTCTTCCAGACTCAATTCGTAGTTGGGCGTGAACCGCACGGCTCCGAATCCGCGAAGGACCTCGATACCGGGAGCGGTGTACACGTTCGCAAAGCCGCCGACGTGCAGCGGCAGTTCGGGGAACTCCTCGTGAGCGATCTTCAGGATTCCCAGATTGTGGACTTCGACCGCTTCGGCGCCCGCCACGGCGGAGGCCTCCAGCATCTTGCGCACCTTGGGCAAGAAATCGTTCCGTGGCCCCGCATAGGTCGTCACGTAGGCCCGCTTCCCCTGATCTCGGAGGATGCGCACCCCCTCTTTGAGATCACCGTGCCGCTCCAGGAAATTTGCCTCGTAGAGGCGGCAGTAGATGTCGCCGAGGTAGACCGCATCGTAGTCGCGAAGGTCCGACTCTCGGAGATCCCGCAGATTCGCGATCGTCGTGTTCAACTCGTACGTGCTCATGGCTTGTGGCTCATCCTCATCTCTTTCTTATCGTCCAACGACTGTCCACGCGGCCGGCAATGCTGCCGACCGCGCTTCGACCCCGACCTGAGTGCTGGCGTCGATCGCCTTCCGGTAGCGCCCGACAAGGGACGCCAAAAGTTCCACCGGAAGGCTTCGCCCTTGAAGCTTCAGGACATCGACGCCTGCTTCGGCGTACTCCCTGACCTCCGCAATCCGGCTGATCTGCCGACTCGGAAACAGTCGCGCGTCCATCCGCTGCCCGTCAGCGAACAGCTCCCACGGTTGCTGGCAGATCTTGAAGCAGACTCCGACGCCTCCTCGCTTCATGCTCCCGGTCTGCCGCAGCCCGCGAAGGGCGCCCTCCGGCGTATCGCCGGCCGCCTCAGACGCGGGCGGAAGGAGCGATGGCTTCAGATGCACGTAGCTCGGCATCCAGCATTTCCCGAGGAGGATGAACTCCTCGACCATGTGGACCATGATCTCCACGGAGATTCCTCGGACGGTCCTGATCTCGCGCATCTCCGTAGGGCTCACTGTCCCCGGCAGGACGACGGCGTGAGCGCCCAGGTCGCGGAAGAACGCGACATCCGCAACCGTCTGAGCGCCGCAGCCGATGCTGGCCGTCAGCCGGAGCTCAGGAAACCGCCGCAGCAGCGCCGCCAGAATTCCGATGTCGTTCACGATGACTTCGTGAATCCCCAGATCGAGGAGGGCCGGGATGCGGTCGAAGAGTAGAGCACGCTCCTGCGGCTTCGGGATAGTGTTGAGCGCGACCCGGAGCGTCCGGCCGACCGAGGCAACCTCTCGATGCGCGGCCACAAGTTCGTTCCAGTCGAGCTCTCCCCGCGCTCCGCCCCGGCTCCAGCCCGCGAGTCCCACGTAGACGGCGTCTGCCCCTGCTTCGAGCGCAGCCCGAACAGCCTCTGGACTCCCGGCAGGCGCCAGGAGGACGGGGGCGGCCGTCGCCGCCAAGGCGCCACGAGATACTCCGTGTCGTCGACTATTCATTGTGTGGAGTGATTGTAGCCTCCGTCTCCCCCGAGTCAAGATGTCCGCCTATAATGTCGGCGGATGGCCACGCGCCAGAGCCTGTCGGAGACTTACCGCACGATGGCCCACCTGCGGCGGTTCTTCGAGTCGGTGCGGAAGACCATCACGACCGAACCGACGAACGGAGGCCTCACCGCCGCGCAGCAATTCGCCCTTCTGACGCTCGCCGGCAACCCCTCGAACGAACCGTTGACCATCGGCGATCTGGCGCGCCAGACCTTCGCCACGATGAACACGACATCCGCCCTCGTCCGACGGATGGAGCGCGCGGGTCTCGTCCGCACAAAGCGCTCCTCGATTGATCGCCGCTGCGTCTACGTGAAGCTGACCCCCCTGGGCGAACGCCGCCTGCGCCCCTCCACGGCGGCGGTTGTGGAGGCCCTGCGCGCGGCGGCCGATGAGCAGGGGCGGGCCCAGTTGCGGGCCGCGTTCGAGACATGGTTCGACAATTGGGGCGCCGTCATCAAGGCGCTCTCTTCCGGTAAGCGCAGGGCGCATTCGCGCCGCCGCTAGGTGTGCGGGGTACCTGATGATCCCGCCGGTTTCCTTCCCGACGCCAGCCGTGTCTCATTCAGGCAGGAGGCTGCGATGATCAGACATTTCATTCAGGCGAGTGTCGTCTTCATCTGCGCGAACGCGTTGGCGGCCGGAACATCCGGCTTCGGGCTGAGTGTGCTCGTCGGCGACGAACCCCGGCCCGAGTATCACGCGCGCGGCACAATCTATGTCGAGGCCATCCGCGGCGAGAGCTACGCGTTGAGGATCACAAATCCGATGCCGTATCGCGTCGCCGTCGCGCTCTCCGTCGATGGTCTGAACACGATCGATGCACGGCACACGGACGCGTGGAGCGCCGCGAAGTGGGTGGTCGGTCCCTACGAGTCCACGGTGATCTCCGGATGGCAGGTCAGCGACCGGACCGCGCGCCGCTTTTTCTTCACCGGCGAAAACGATTCGTACGGTGCCGCATTGGGAAAGACCGAAAACCTCGGCGTCATCGAAGCGGTCTTCTTTCCGGAGAGGCATCGCGAGATTACGGTCTACGCGCCTCGCTCGAAGGCGGAAGCAGCTCCTGAAGCGCAGAGGGCCACGCCGTCCGACGATTACGCGGCGACAGGAATGGGGGAGAGGACCGGGCACGAGGTCGAGCGTGTCGACATCGATCTCGAGCGGCGCCCGGTCGCATCAGTCAGGATTCGATACGAGTTCCGGCCGCAGTTGATCAAGCTCGGCGTGTTCACGTACGATCCAATGCAGCGGCGCGAGCGCGCGAAAGGGTTCGAGCGATTTTGCCCTGAGCCGAAATAGCCAAAGCTCTGTTTCCGCTCACTGCAATCTCTTATCGAAGATATTCTGGACCTTCGTCACTTCGTATCCGTGTCGCTCGTAAAACGAACGCGCGCGGTCGCGCTTGACGTTACTGCGAACGCGCACGATCGAAAGGCCACGCTGACTCGCCCACCCTTCCGCAGACTCTAGAAGCTGCGCGCCGGTTCCGCGATTCTGATGTCCTTCGCCAACGGCCAGACCCTTGATCTCGCCGTACGGCTCGTGCTCGAGCGTCTCGGTCACGCAGATGTGGATGAAGCCGACCACATCACCCGACTCCGTGGCCACGAAGACAGCGTGATCGGCGCGACCGAGGAGCTGGACGAGCCGGCGGCGCGCATCGTCGGTACTGATCGGATACCCGAGTTGTACGACCAGCTCCCCGATCGCCGCGGCATCGTTGGGCTCCGCGATTCGAATGCTCATGCGTCTACCCGTCCGGCAAAGAAGCGGTTCGCTTCAGGGCGAACCAGTTCATACAACGCGAACCGCTGCCCGTTCGGATCGCGAAAGGTGATGCACGGTCCATGCGGGATTTCAAATTGTTCGGTGTCAGGCACCCATCCGCGATCGCGCATCTCCGCAACAGTATCGACGAGATTGGTCACGCGATAAATGAGAATCGGCACGGTCCCTTCGAGATGGTTCGCCAGCAGGAGTTGCGGACCGCCGGCATCGACGCGGACGCTGGCCACGACGGTCGCGCCGTCCGGCACTTTCCATCCGAACTGCGCGCCGAGTGTGGTGAGTCAGAAATACGCCGCGTTTCGCTGGTGCCGCTTGCGGCCGAGATACAACCGCGAGGAGGAGGCGATGCGGTGGCATCGTAGCCTGCCCTGACACTGAGCGTAGCGAAGGGGAAGAGACGAGCAACGCCGCAGATCGATCGAAAGTCAATGGCGACCGATGCTATTCTCCCCAGCCGATGGATGCCCGGCTCGACAAATTATCGACAATCTATCTCGCGCACATCACCGTCCTGAAGCTCCGGCACGACCGCGCGCTCGCCACCTCCGGTTTCGATCACGTGGTCATCTTCGCCGGCGCGCAACACGTGGCGCTCTTCGACGACTATCTCTACCCGTTCAAAGTCAATCCGCACTTCAAGTGGTGGGTGCCGGTCGTCGACAACCCGCATTGCGTGCTGATCTACTCGCCCGGCCTCAAGCCGCACCTCGTGTACTACCAGCCGATCGACTACTGGTACAAGCCGGCGGAGACCCCGCGCGGATGGTGGACCAAGCCGTTCGAGATCGAGATCATCAAAACGCCCGAGGAGGCCAGACAGCACATTCCGACGTCGGGACGTGTCGCGTTCATCGGCGAATGGGACGACGCCTTCAAAGCGTGGGGAAAGCTGGAATCGAATCCGCCCGATCTGCTCAACCGTCTGCATTTCGATCGCGCCTGGAAGACGGAATACGAGATCGAATGCATCCGCGCGGCGAACGAGCTCGGCGCGCGCGGCCACATCGCGGCGGAGAAAGCCTTTCGCGCCGGTGAGTCGGAATACGAGATCCATCTCGCCTATCTGCGCGCCACGACGCACGCTGAAGAGGAGCTGCCTTACGCGAACATCATCGCGCTCAATGAGAACGCCGCCGTCCTGCATTATGTGCAGCACATCCGCGAACGGCTCGACGGAAAGCGGCGCTACTCGTTCCTGATCGACGCCGGCGCGTCCTACAACGGCTACGCCGCCGATATCACGCGCACCTATTCCGAAAAGAAGGACGAGTTTTTCGACCTGATCCAGGCGATGGATGAGATGCAGCAGTCGATCTGCGAGGCCGTCGAGCCGAAAGTGAACTATCCCGATCTTCACTTCATGGCTCATCGGAAAGTCGCGGAGATCCTCCGCCGCTTCGAGTTCGTCAAGGATCTCGACGCCGACGGCATCGTGCAGAAACGAATCAGCAGCACGTTCCTCCCGCACGGTGTCGGTCACTACCTCGGACTGCAGGTCCACGATGTCGGCGGATTTCAGAAGGATCCGGAAGGCAACACGATCGCAAAACCGGAAGGTCATCCCTATCTGCGCCTCACGCGCGTCGTCGAGCCCTCGCACGTCTTCACGATCGAGCCCGGTCTCTACTTTATCGACTCGCTCCTGGCCGATTTGAAGAAGAGCGACAACGCGAAGTATGTGAACTGGCCGAAGGTCGACGCCTTCCGCAAGTACGGAGGCATCCGCATCGAGGACGATGTCGCCGTCACCGACAACGGTCACGCGAACCTGACGCGAGAGGCTTTTGCGATCCTAGCGTAGGTAGGTCGTCGGTCGTGGGTCGTAGGTGTCGGGGGCCTCAGCGCGGCGAAGCCCCCGGCACCTACGACCTACGACCGCAAAGTTGCGCGGAACGCCGGATGCTGTCCAATCAGCCTCAGCGAGCGCTTCAACATCGCCGCGTTCTCCCGTTTGTTGAGCCAGGTCGAGCGGCCGGAGGGATGAGGGAGCACGACGACGTCGAATGCGCGGCCGGCGCGTTCCGCGCGATGCCGCTTGCCGACAGCATCTTTCAGTGGCGCGATCCCGATGAGCTGCGCCGCGGCAAGCGTACCGACGGCGATGATCAGCTCCGGCTTCAGCAGGCGGATTTCGCGATCGAGGTGCGCGCTGCAATTCGCGATCTCGGACGCGTCAGGGACGCGATCGCCGCCACCCTTCGGATCTTTTCCAGGAAAGCAGCGGATGACCGCGCACATGTGCACGCGCTGCCGAAACTCAGCCTCGGAAATCCCGAACCGCTCGTCGAACCATCCGAAGAGACGTCGCCCGGCCGTATACGCAAAGGGACGTCGATCTTCGACCTCATGCGGACCGGGAGCCTGGCCGACGAGCATCACCCGTGCGCCGGCGACCGCGCCGGTGACGGGCGCGCCGAAGACGTTCGGACAGAGGCGGCAGGCACTCACGATTCCGATGTGTTCGCTGAAGGAGATCACGGTTAACGGTTAACGATTAACCGTGTACCATCCTTCCATGAAGCGATTTCTCGCTCCACTTCTCCTCATCGCCGCAACCGCCAACGCCTGGACGCCGGCGTCCGATCAACGCATCGCGATGAAGGCGGCGCAGCTTGCACCGAACGATCTGCGAAAAATGATCGAGAAATTCGACAAAGAGTACAAAGAGGGGTTGGCGCGCGCCGCGGCCGACGAAGGATCGGACGTTCATCGATATTTCGTGCTCTCGCGAAAGGGTAGATTGCGCGACCGCATCGAGCGCGAGACGGGCTTCATCATCGCCATGATCCGCTCCGGCAAGCCGATGAGCAGCGTCGTGATGCACCTCGGCGCGCTCACGCATTACGTCGCCGACGCGAATAATCCGTTTCATGTCGCCGACGATGACCCGAAGCTCGAGGCGTCGCATGAAGACTACGAGCATTACTTCGAGCGGAGACTCGTGAAGTTCCCCACGGTCTTCTACGGACTCGATCCGAGCTTCCGCCTGTCAACCTATCTCGACCAGACGTTTGCGCGGACGGCGAAGTTCTATCCGCTGATCGACGAGGAGTACTTCCGCTTCGGCGAGGAGCATTCGTCAACCGAGTTCGATGATCGCTCCACCGCATTCGGCGTCGCGTCCATCTGCTACTCGCGTGCGGTCACCGACGCTGTGAATCTCTTCTTCTATATCTGGAGAGAAGCAGGCGGAGATGTTCGCGTCGCGCCGGTGCTGCGCGGGGGAAATCTCCTGCTCAACAATGCGAATTGAGCGCGCGATCCTCTCCGTCTCCGACAAGACGGGGATCGTCGATCTGGCAAAGGCATTAGTGGCGCGCGGCGTCGAGATCCTCTCGACCGGTGGCACGGCCAAGCATCTCGCCGACGCCGGCGTGCCGGTCACGCCGATCTCCACCTGGACCGGCGCGCCGGAGATCCTCGGCGGACGCGTCAAGACGCTGACGCCGAAAGTCTTCGGGGCGATCCTGCACGATCGGGCGAACCCGTCGCACGTCGCCGACTGCGAGAAGCTCTCGATCCCGCCGGTCGATGTCGTCGCGGTGAACCTCTATCCCTTTGAAGCGACCATCGCGCGCAAGGGCGTGACGATGGCCGAGGCGATCGAGCAGATCGATGTCGGCGGGCCGTCGATGCTGCGCGCGGCTGCGAAAAATCACCGCTACGTCATCCCGCTCTGCGATCCAAGCCTATACGCCGACTTCATCCGCGAATTTGAGACCGGCGAGATCTCCGACGAGCTCAGATTGCGCTGCGCGATCAAGGTCTTTGAAAAGACATCACAGTACGATGCAACGATCGCGAAGTACCTCAACGACCAACCACTAACCACTGACTACCTCTCCATCAATCTCCCAAGGTTCCAGGACTTGCGTTACGGCGAGAACCCCCAGCAGCCATCCGCTTTCTACGCACACGGCAAGCCTTTCGAACAGCTTCAAGGCAAAGAACTGTCGTACAACAATCTGCTCGATCTCGATTCGGCGATCCGCCTCGCGAATGCGTTCGCGCCGTCGGCAATCGCGATCATCAAGCACACGAATCCGTGCGGCGTGGCGCGGCGCGACTCTCTTGCCGATGCGCTTCGCGCCGCGATCGAATCCGATCCTGTTTCCGCGTTCGGCGGCATCATCGGCGCGAATCGCGAATTCGACGGCGATTGTGCGCGGCAGATCGAGTCGATGTTCCTCGAAGTCATCGTCGCGCCGTCGTTTTCCGCCGAGGCCATCGATGTTCTGCAGAAGAAGAAAAATCTACGGCTCGTGACGACGCGCGCTTCGCTGCCGGAGAGGGAATACCGGAGCGCCGCCGGCGGAATTCTCGTGCAGTCGCCCGATCGGATCTCCGGTCGCGATGGGTGGAAAGTTGCGACGGTGCGCAAACCGTCCGACGAGGAGATGGACGAACTGGAGTTCGCCTGGATCGTGTGCGCGCACGTGAAATCGAACGCGATCGTGTTGACGAACCGCTCGCAATCGATCGGAATCGGCGCTGGACAGATGAGCCGCGTCGACGCCGCCAAGGTGGCGATCATGAAATCGATTCTTTCTGCAACCGGATCGTTCGCCGCATCGGACGCATTTTTCACGTTTCGCGACGGCCTGGACATCCTCGCTGATGCCGGCGTGCGCGCAGTGATTCAGCCCGGTGGCTCAGTGCGCGACGATGAGTTGATCGCCGCGGCCAACGATCACGGTCTCGCCATGGTCTTTACCGGCGAGCGGCATTTCCGCCACTGAACTACCATTGCCGCGGTGTCCAAAGTATCGCAGATCAAACTGATCGTCTCCGACGTCGACGGTGTGTTGACCGACGGCCGGATCATCTACATCGGCGAGCAGCGCGAAGTGAAAGAGTTCAACGTTCGCGACGGACTTGGAGTGAAGCTGGCGCAGAAGGTCGGCATCACTGTGGCGTTCATCACCAGCCGCCGCTCCCCCGCCCTGGAGCGGCGGGCGCGGGAGCTCGGAGTCGTCCATCTGCGGCAGGGGGCATCGAACAAGCTCGAAGAGACGGAGCGGCTGGCGCAGAAGCTCAAGGTGTCGTTCAACGAGATTCTCTACGCCGGCGACGATCTTCCCGATCTTGCGCCGATGACGCGCGCCGCGATTTCCGCCGCGCCGGCAGACGCGGCGCCGGAGGTCCGCACTGCCGCGACCTGGAAACTCGATGCGCATGGCGGCCGCGGCGCGCTACGCGAGATCGTCGAGCGTTTGCTCCGCGAGCGCGGCGATTGGGAAGCGATCGTCCAGGAATTCGTCAGTGGCCGGCCCGAAGCTCAGAGCATTTAGAGAGCGCGCCCTTCTCCGAGCTCTGAGCGCGGTCAGCTTCATCGGCCGTCGCATTCCGCTGCGCGCCGGCCAGAACCTCGGCTGCTTGATCGGATCGCTGGGCTGGTTCGTCGCGCGCCGCGATCGTCGCAAAGCCATGGAGAACATGACGATCGCTTTTCCGGAATGGTCGATTGCCCAGCGCCGCCGTGTCGGGCGCGCGATGTTCCGCCACCTCGGCGCCTCGCTGTTTGAGATCGTCTGGCTGCCGAATCTCGATCCGCAAAATCAAAACACCACATTCGAAGGCGTCGATCGCGTGCTCGACTTCATCCGCAGCGGACGCTCCGTCGTCGTCTTCACCGGTCACTGCGGAAACTGGGAGTGGCTCGCCTACAGCGTAGGCAAGCTCGCTCCTGTGACGGTGCTGCAGCGTGAGCGCAGCGAGGCCGGGCTGAACGAGTTCATCACGAGAATCCGTGCGCGTGCAGGCATCGACACGATCGATCGCGGCTCGACGGCTGCCGGCCGCGAGCTGATTCGCGCGATGCGCAAGCCGGGCTTCGTCGCCTTTCTCATCGATCAGAGCATTCGCGCCGAAAGCGCGAAGGTGCCGTTCTTCGGACGACCGGCGCTGACGCCGATCGGACCAGCGACTCTCGCGATCCGCACGGGTGCCATCGCGGTCGCTGCCTTCATCGAACGCCGCGACGATGGCACACACCTCATCCGCTTTCACGAACCGATCGAGACAAATCGCGATGATGATCCGATCGAGCTTACCGCGCGCATGACACGCGCGATCGAAGAGCAGATCCGCCACGTTCCTGAGCAATGGGTGTGGATGCACGATCGCTGGCGCGACCGGCCGAAGTGGGATATCGGCTCCGTCTGAGTGACCAATCCCTGCCGTCTCAACCTAATTTTGGATTTTGGATTTTGGATTGAACAATTGCCGTCGTGTGATCAAGCTCGTCGAGTCACTCCCCGAAGAAGCCAAAATCTAAAATGAGATGTCGTCAATGACCGAGGCTGTACGGCCACGGCTGAGGGATGGCCAGAAACATCAGCGTACTGCCGAGGAGTGCGAGGTTCTTCGTGAAGTTGATCATTTCGGTCATGCGGTGCTGCGGATCGGTAACCGTCCAGAAGTTGTGCATCACCGGAGTGACGCCGATCATAAAAAGACAGACCGCGGCGATGCCGATGATCGGGTTGTAGCCGAGACCGAGACTGAGGCCGCCAATGATCAATAGCAGACCGCTACCGGCGATGGCGAGCTTCGGGGCGGGCACGCCTTTCGAACCGGCGTAGCCCGCCATCGTGTTGAGCGCGCGAAAGTGATGCAGTCCGCTGTTGATGTAATAGAGCCCGACGATGATCCGGCCGATGAGTAACGCGATGCTCATGGCCTCCGTGCGTGCAATCAGCGCACCGGAGGGCAGGGCTTGGCATCACGCTCTTCGAGCAAGGCGGTGACGTTCGTCGGCGTCTCTGTTGCGACGGTCAGTTCGCGCGACCAGCTCTGATACGACCGGCGCTGCAGCTCGATCTTGTGAACTCCCGGCGTGAGTCGATACGTCAGCGGAGTCGTACCGACAAACGCGCCATCGACCCGCACCTCGGCCCACTCCGGACGCGAGTTGAACTGAACGTGAACGAGTCGTGGCTCGCTCTTCTCGCTCTGCGCTGACGCGATCAGTGGGATGACGAGCAGCGCTGCAGCGACGAACAAGGAAAGGATTCCGTATTTTTTGAGCTGTAATCCTCCTGATTTACATGCTTGGACTGGACGGACGTTCCAGAAGTTCCTTCTCCCATCGGGAGAAGGTGGCCCGAAGGGCCGGATGAGGGGCGTGCCAAATCGCGAGAGGTGCGCCCCTCACCCGGCGCTTCGCGCCACCCTCTCCCGGCGGGAGAGGGAACTGCTACCTAACTA
>DASYUK010000314.1:0-9781 GCA_036001325.1 Thermoanaerobaculia bacterium | reverse complement strand
AAATACTCGAGTATCGTCCTGATCCACGGCGGGCCGCAGGGCGTTTGGGGTGATGCGTGGTCGTATCGCTGGAATCCGCAGATGTTCGCGGCGCGCGGCTACGTGGTGTTCATGCCGAACCCGCGCGGCTCGACCGGATTCGGTCAGCGCTTTGTCGAAGAGATCTCCGGCGATTGGGGCGGCCGGCCATATGTCGACATCATGACCGGCGTCGACAAGTTCGCCGCGCTGCCGTATGTCGATCCGGATCGCATCGGCGCCGCCGGCGCCTCCTATGGCGGCTACATGATCGACTGGATCCTCGGACACACCGATCGATTCAAAGCGCTCGTCTCGCACGACGGCGTCTACAACCTGGAATCGGAATACGGTGTGACCGAGGAGCTGTGGTTCCCGGAGTGGGAGTTCAGAGGCAATCCGTGGGACAACCCTGAGCTGTACGAACGCTGGTCGCCGCACCGCTACGCGAAGAATTTCAAGACGCCGACGCTGGTCGTGCAGGGCGAGCTCGATTTTCGGGTGCCGGTCGACCAGGGGCTGCAGCTCTTCACAACATTGCAGCGCAAAGGCATTCCATCGAAGCTGATCTACTTCCCCGACGAGGGCCACTGGGTCCTGAAGCCGCAGAACTCCAAGCTGTGGTACGACAACGTCCTGGCGTGGTTCGATCAGTGGCTCAGGCGGTGAGTGCTTCCACCCTATCGGCCAACGGTCGAACGCGTCGGGGTTTCGCTTCGAGTCGGTGTGCCGCCACCTTCGCCCGCACCGAGAGCCGGCCGTGCGACCATCGGCGTGATGCCGACCGCTTCCGCGTACTTGAGGTACGTGTCAATCGACGCGATGACGACGCGAGCCTCGACTGTGATCAGGTCGATGCCGACGAGGGAGATTCTCACCCAGGCGTCGATGACGATGCCTTTGTCGAGAATTCGGTCGAGTACGTCAATGAGGGAAGAACCGCCCGGCGCGCGTTCAACAGCCATCGTCTACCTGCCTTTCCGCTCTCCCGACTTTGACGGGGTGCTGCGGGTGTTGAGTTGATTTTCGAGTTGCTGGATGCGTGCTTTCAACGCGTCATAGTCGTCGGCGCTCGGCAAAGTACGCAGCGCCTCCGAAGAGTAGAAACGGTCGGACTTCCACCAGTTGATGCCGATCTGCTCGGCCTTGTCGACCGAACAGATCACCAGGCGAAGCTGGATCGTGAGCAGCTCGACGTTGGCGAGCGAGACCTTCACATCGCCCGCAACCACGAGCCCTTTGTCGAGAATTTTGTCGAGGATATCCACCAGCCCTTGCGGCTGCCGCATCACTCCTCGATTGTCGGTCGGCAAAGTCCGGCCTCTCCTCTCGATCGAAAATGTCGGGTGAACATACCACAGTGGTAGCTACTCCAGAGTCTTGATCGGCCCCAGCGAGAGATTCAAATCGTCATCCTGCAATCCGAACACGGCCTTGAGTTCCCCCATCTTCTCTTCCAGCTTCATCAGCGCGGCGCCGAGGCGCTCGATTTCTTCTTCGGTAAGGTTGCCCGCGTCCATGCGGCGCAGCGCCTGCTTCTCGAGGAGGCGGCGAACCAGCTCGATGATCGAGAGGACAAGCTTGGCCAATCCGTTGTCGACGACTTCCGGATCGGCGGAGATGCGGGCCGGGATCGTCGATTCCGTGAACGACAAATGTTCGCGAAGCGCCTCTTCGTCATTCGTGATCAACATCGGCAAATACCTCCAGGGGCCATGGTGCCGAGAGCAGGAACGGTACGTCGGGGCACGATCGTTTGAGCGATTCTCCCGCGGGTGTCAGCTCGCGCAAACGATCGCGCTCGATGAGCGCTGCGAATTCGGCTGACGCGGCGTCGCGGGTCAACCATCGCGTCACTACGCACAGTGGCGCGATGTACTCATCCACCGCCCGCGTGAATCGGTCATCGACTGCAGCGGCGTTCTTCGCCGAGTGCAGCGCGCGGAGATAGTCCGCCCCCGAGTGGAACGCGTGCCGGTCGGGTTTCGGCTGCGGCGTTGTCGCCGGCACTTTCAATGTCAGCTCCACCCGCGAACGATTCTCCTCCAGGAGCTGTCGCCATCGCGGGGCATTGGCGGCGATTTTCGCTTCGGCTTCCGCCGGCGTTCGAAACGTGAAGCCGTAACGAACGGCGATGAATGTCGCGCGCTCGAGCAGCTTCGCGCGGATTTCCGCGACCCGCAGCAGGAGCTCGCGATCGCTGAGCGGCTGATCATCGCCGAGAGCGATCGCGCTCACGACGAGGCCGGACGCCGGAACCGCATCCGCCAGCGGCTCGACATCTTCGCGACGAAGATGAAGCCCGATGGCGACGCGTTTCATCGCGGCTTGTTGCTGACGCGGATGAGCGCATCGACGTTGGCCAGAACGATGTTCAGGCCGAGGTAGAGGAGATCGACGTCGCCGATGGAGATGACGGCTTCGCCGGCGATCACGACACCGCGATCGAGGAGATGATCGAGCGTCTCCAGAACCGAGATCTGCTGCTCCTGCTCAGGCATTGCTCACACTCGCAAATGTGTAGGGCGGCCACGGTCCGGAGACCGAGAGCGTGATGCCTTCGCCAGCATAACGATCAGAGAGATCGCGATGAAGCTCCTGCAGGACGGCTTCTTCATCGCGGTTGATCAGTACATTGATCTGGGGGAACGCTCCCTCGCGCTGCTCGCGCGACTCGGCGACCGTTTCGCAGCGCAGCTTCGACAGGACCTTCTGCTCGATCTCGCCGACGACCTGCAGCTCGGCATCGCGCGAGACGCGCTTCCGCTCGTCATCGAGTTTCTTCTTCAGGAGAAATGCCTTCCCCGGCGCCGCCGATTCGATCTCGCCGGCCAGAGTGCGCAACGAATCGACGCGCGAGGTAAGCGCGTCGTTCCATTGCCGCGGATCGAATTCGATGCGCAGCGTCCACTCCTGCTTTCCCTCGAGGCGCTCGAGCACTTTCAGGAATTGATCGCGGCCGCTGCGAAGCTGCGCCTCGACCATCTGATGGCTGCCGAAGAGCGTGAAAGCGCGGAGCGGAATCACCGTACCGCCCTGCATCAGCGCCTGCATCACCGCCTGATGACGATAACCGATCGCACCGAGCCACTCGATGTCGCCGGTGTGCGAGTCGACCGCCTGCTGCGAGTACTGACGCAGATCGACCGGCGTGCAGAACGCTGCCAGCGGCCCTTCGGCGACCGATTCGACCTTCCCCGAGCCATCGATCGCATCGACACTCGGGGGAAGCGGATGACCGGCGCGGCCGATCGCGTAGAGCCAGAGTCCCGTGACCACGGCCTCAGTCTGCCGCAACGCGGAACAATGCCGCAAGCTCAGCGAGCTTCGTGACCGGCGCATCTCGTCGCTCGACCGTGACCATCTCGCGTTTCAGGCTGGAAAGCGCCGTCATCTCGTGACCGCGCATCGACCGATCACATTTGCAGTCGTTGTCCGGCGTGACGTAGTTCGCGATCACGCCGCCGATCTTCATTTTCCTCTGCTCGAGCGAATCGAGCAGGCGTTTGGTCTCGGTGATCACGATGCGCTCGGGCCGCGTGACGACGATCGTCGAAGCGCGTTCGGATCGGAGTGTCTCTTCGAGCGCGTGCATCGCGCGCGAAGCGCTTACCAACTCTTCGCCGAGGGCGCCGGGAGGAACGAGCTCGCGGTAGCGCAGAAGGATGCGCATGAACTCGCGGACCCAGTCGCCCGCCGTCTTGGGAAGCTCGAGCAGACGAAGGAAATGTCCGGTGGGCGCGGTGTCGACGATGATCATCTCCTGCGATTCATCGGCGGCGAGATCGGCGAGTCGCGAAACAGCGAAGAGCTCATCGGCGCCGGGAGGCGCAATGTCAATCAACTTGCGAATCGCCTCGGCGTCGTATTCGATGCTGAAGTTGCCCGGAGTGATGGCCGCGACGGCGCGTTCGATCTCATCGCCGAGGGTTTCGCGAAGTCGACGCCACTTTTCGCGCGTCTCGACGATTTCGACGGTGAGATTCTGCGGAGGTTTCTCTGTTGCGAACACATCGCGCAGCGAGTGCGCCGGATCGACGGAGATGATCGTGTAGCGCTTCGTCGGATTCCTGGCCGCGAGTTGTAGCGCGATCGATGTCGCACACGTCGTTTTGCCCACCCCGCCCTTGCCGGCCAGGAAAAGGAGTTTGGGTACACCCTTCTCCCAGCGGGAGAAGGTGCCGCGAAGCGGCGGATGAGGGGCGCGCCCCTCACCCGGCCTTCGGCCACCCTCTCCCGGTGGGAGAGGGTTGAGATACGCGCGCAATGCATCAACCGAATCCAGCGGCACGCACGATCTTGGTGCATCGACGACCGCGGTCATTTTCTTGCGCGCCTCCGCATCACGCTTCTGCAAGGCGCGGTCGCGGTCGCAGTCGGGATCGACGACTGCGCGGTTGAGAATCGCGAACGGCACCTCGATGCCGTCATTGCGCACCTCGGAAATGAGTTTGACAGTCTGTTCGACCACCCACGGTTCGGAGAGAAAGACCGGCACAAAGGCGCCTGTCGCCAACAGCTCTCGACGCCGCCGCGCATCTTCGTCGAATCGCTCGATGTACTCGTCGATCGCGTCGCGAACGTTGCGACGAGTGAACTGACGGACCATGCCGCGGTGCTTCGCCTCGAGTGTGTCGAGCGCTTCGGCGAACTGACGGAAGTGAGCGCCGGCGGCGAGCATGCGGACGGTATGTCCCGTCGGCGCCGTATCGACGATCACGATCGCATCCTCGTTCTCCTCGGCGAGCTCTCCGATGCGCATCCACGCCATCAGCTCATCGACACCAGGGAGCGAGAGCTCGAAGAAGCGCCGGAGCTCATCGCGATCGAGGTACGTTCCGCGATCGCCGATCTCGAGCAGATTCGTCAGGTTGTTCTCGAGGAACTTTGCATAGAGTTGTTGCGCGTTCAGCTCCTCGATCTCGAGGTTTGCGGTTTGCGGTTTGAGGAGATCCGAGAGATTCGAGGCTGGATCTGTAGTGAAGAGGATGACTCTTCGCGTTTGCGTGAGGTGCAGCGCGGCAAGGGAGGAAATCGTCGTCTTGCCAACGCCGCCTTTGCCTCCGAACAAGAGAACGCGGCGGGTGGAGAGTGAATCGAATGCTTCGGCCAGTTGCACCGGCTATTCGCCGTAGCCAGTGTAGATGCCGACGTCCGGCTCCTCTTCGTCGCCGGCTCTCTCGCGCGCCATCTGCTCGCGACGCGCACGGATGTCGCGCAGCGCCTGAAAGACCTCCGCCTCTTGTCGCTTGTACTCCTCTTCGCTGATATCGCCGACCTCCAGCATCATCTGCAACTCGATGAGGCGCTCCTTCCACGGCTGATCATTGAGGAGCTCTTCGTCGGCCATCGTCTGGATCTGTTTCAGGACCCAGCGCACGCCGGCGATCGGACCCGTGATCGGGAAGAGGAGGATGTCGTCGAGGATGAAGGCCATTTCGATTTTGGATTTTGGATTTTCGATTTTGGATTGGGCAAATCAGCGCTCTGCCCGCTCCAGTTTCAGTCGAATGTTCACAAAGTTATACGGCGGCCACGGCCCCGTGTAGAGGAACGAGAGCTTGTTCTCATATTTCTTGGCGATGTCGGAGATCTGGTCGTCGAACGCTTTGGTCTTCTCGCGCTCGACGAGAAACGCCGCGTTCATGATCATCTTGTCGCCGATCGGCTTGTTCGAACGCGAAGCGATTGCCGCTTCGCGCAGCGCTTCGTAGATCTCGCTGACGTACGCGTCGGCTTTCGCTTGAAGCGCTGACTCGACGACGCGGCCGAGCTGCATGCGCGAGAAGTAAGTCGAGGTCGTCGTGTTCGACGCGATCTCTTCCTTCAGCCGCCGAATCTCTTCGCTCTCATTTTCGATCTCTCTGACGACCTGGTCCTTGTCCCAGTTCACCTTCAGACCGAACTCGATTTTGCCTTCCATCTTCTCGAGGACGTCGGACAGCGCTTCATACGTCCCTTTAAGAAAGGCCTTGATGTCGTCTTCGGTGCGAAAGACCGTGCCGAAGCTCATCGGCAGTACGGTGAAATCCTTCATGACGAGCTCGTTCACATGCTCGTGAGCGAGCGCATTCTCGCGCGTCGGATCGAAGACGATGAGAGGGCAGTTGGAGACGACGGCGGCGAATTCGTTGTACTGGACCGTGTAGACGCGATCGCCGCGGCCGCCGATGCCGACGGTGCCGAAGTCGCGCGGGAACTCCGTCTTGATGATGCAGTAGACGTACTTCCCCTTCTCAGTGTCCGGCTGCTGTGCCTGAACCTGATCACTCATCCCTGTGAACCCTCGTGACCCGGAATACTACAATATCAGCATATTGCCGGTTCGTGATCCGCGCCGAGTCGTCGCCGCTACCGAAACGTGGTTCGCCGCCCATCAGCGGCTCCTCCCGTGGCGACGCAACTACGACCCCTATCACGTCTGGGTCTCCGAGGTGATGCTGCAGCAGACCAGGATGGAGGTCGTGCTGCGGTATCACGAGGCGTTCATCGAGCGCTTTCCGGACGTTGCGTCTCTCGCAAAAGCCTCTGACGATGCCGTGCTCTCCCTCTGGTCCGGCCTCGGCTATTACCGGCGGGCGCGGATGCTTCGCGACGGCGCGCGCTACGTGCTGGCGCGCCACAAAGGGGTTGTTCCGCACGATGTCGGTGAGCTTTCGCAGATCCCGGGGATCGGCCGATACACCGCCGGCGCAATCTCATCGATCGCCTATGGCCACCGCGCGCCGATCGTGGACGGCAACATCGCGCGTATCCTGTCGCGACTCGCCGGCATCGATGAGCCTCTCGCCTCACCCGCTCTGATGCGCGCCGCATGGCGCGAGGCGGAAAATCTTGTCGAGGCCAGCCGCTCGCCGCGCGATTTCAATCAGGGGCTGATGGAGATCGGTGCGCTGATCTGCACGCCGCGCAAACCCGACTGCACTTCGTGCCCGGTGCGCCGTTACTGTTTCGCATATGCGCACAAACGGACCGAGTCGCTGCCACGTAAGAAGATCAAAGCAGAAACGCGCGACATGAATGTGGCGCTTTACATCGTGAGCGATCGCCGGGGGCGGATCCTGATGCGCCGCGAATCGGGCGCGCTGATGACAGCGATGCTGCATCTGCCGCACGGCGACACATCGCTGCTCTCGGGCGCTCCGCTCCGCGTGACTGCGTCGCAACTGCTGGCCACATTCCGCCACTCGATCACGACGTGGCGCGTTTTCTTCAGCGTCTACAAAGGCGAGCTCGCCGGCTCAATCCACGATGACGGTGAATACGAATGGATCGATCCAGATCAACTCTCCAACGTTCCGCATCCTTCGTACGTGGCCAAAGCGCTCGCACTGATGTGAATGTGACACAGACACTCTCGTCTGCGTTTCTAATATTTCTCTTCGCATCCACAGCGCTTTCCCAATGCGACTACCGATTCCAGTACAGCGGCGCGTACCGCGCGTCGATCTTCGATGTCTGGATCGACAACAACGATCTATGGGCCGCGACGGGATATGGCGCTGCGCTCTACGATCGCTCCGTTGATCCGCCGCGTCTCGCTGCCGCGACCGGAATCGCTGGACTGACACGCGTCGTGCGCGGCGCCAACGGAATCGCATACGCTGCCGGCACGAATGGCATCACGGTCGTGCGTCGTAATGGCCGCTCGCTGCAAATCGTTCGAACGATCGCCATCGGCGCGGTCAACGATCTTCTTCTCCGTCCGACGTCACTCTATGCCGCGACGCCGACGGGCATCGCGCAGTTCGATCTGCTTGATCCGCTCAACCCCATGCGCACCGGGGCCACATTTGCCACCAGCAGCGCTGCCGTGACGTCACTCGCCGCGACGGGATCAACGCTTTACGCGGCCGACGGCGATGCGACGATCGAGGTGTTCTCCATCGCAGTGCCTTCGTCGCCGCAGAAGTCCGGAACGATCGCCACGCTGGCGAGAGCGAGCAGCGTCGAGACCATCGGTTCGCGACTCTATGTCTCTGACGGGATCCGTACAGAAGTGTTCACCGGCGTGGCCGCGACGATGACCAGTCTCGGATTTCTCGCATATCCGTCGACGTCGATCGCCGAGGCCGGCTCGAACGTCGTGATCGTCGCCGGCAACGACCGCCAGATCCGTGCCTTCGACACCGGAGTGCCGGCGAACGCTGTCGAGCTCTTTGACGCCGAGGTGATTCCGAACGGGGGAACGGTGAATCGCGTATCGGCGATGCAGATTGCGGGCGGACGACTCTACATCGCAGGTGGTGATACAGGGTTGACGACGTACGACATCTCGCGCTTCATCGCTCCGTTTCCGATTCGAGCATATGCGATCGGATCGACGACGTCCGTCGTCGCGCTGTCGAATGCGTTCTATGTCGCGAGGTCGGGCGGCGGCATTCAGGAGATGAATCGCTCATCCTCATCGTCGGGCAATCTCGTTCTGGCGCGGCAGTGGGACACGACCGAGACGTCGATCGTTCAGGACGGCGCAGCCGGTCTTCTCCTCACATCGTCGGCTGCGACAGTGAGTTTCTGGACGCTCAACTCGACGCTGCCCGTGCTCATCTCCAGCGCGACGTTCCGCGCGGCGGTGCAGACGGCGTTGCTCTCAGGAGCGATCGCCACCGTCCTGCTCGAAGACGGCACGCTCTGGACCGCGGACATGTCGCAGGTGGCGCCCACTCCCGTGCGCGTGGCAAGCAGCGTTGGTTCGCTGTCGCAACTGGCGCGATCGGATCGCGGAGTCGCCGCGACGGAGATTTCTCCCGACGGAAATACGACGATCCATTACTGGAGCGGAAACGATTTGAATGCGGCGCCGGTCAACGCGTCGGTCTCCGGCGCTTCGACCACGCTGTCGCTCAGTGGCGCAACCGCTGCTGTGTTCACCTTCCGCGGCATCACGCTCGTCGATTTCATTGCGTCGTCGCAGACGCTGCTCCCCGCTTCTAACACGGTCCTGGTGAAGACGATCGACATCGCCGGCGGCAAGTTGATCGCGCTCACGCAACAGAGCACGCTACACGTGTGGAACATCGCGACGGCGATGCTGGAGAAAGAATTTCTCGTTCCGGGTGACGCCGTAGCGCTCGACGCTGCGCAGGAGTCGACCGTCGCGGCCGTAGCGACGTCCGCCGGCGTCGCGTCGATCAACTACGCGACATCGACCTCAGTGCCTTCGCTCATCGCGAACATGAGCGGAAACGCTTATTACAAGAAGGAGGTCGCCGGACGAACGCGGCTCTATCTTTTCGACGGACGGATCGTGGACATTTTCGATACCGTCTCGACGAACGCGCCACGGTTCATCGCTTCAGTCTTCGCCCCGGGCGCGTTCGATATCGCTGCATCCGATTCCGCGCTCTTCACGCTATCGAGCAACGGCGTCGTCTCGCAGTTCAGTGCCGAGGGCGTGCCATTGCAGTCAAAGTCGCTCGATGAAGGAAACGATATCGTTCCTTTGGCCATCTCCGCGATCGCGGGGGCGCCGTGGGTGTCGTTCTCGCGCGGATGCGCAACGACGGGATGCGAGAAACGGACGGTCGTTCTCGATCCGCAATCACTCGTAAGAACCGCCTCGCTGAGCGGCGGGATCGTTGATATCACGGTGAGCGCTTTGCGCGCGTACGCCATCTTCGATCTGCCGGGGGAGATCCGCATCTACGACGTTCGCGATCCTCTTCATCCTGCCTCGTTGGCCACCCGCGCGAACGATGTAGCGGCGCTGGCGATCGCCTACAACAACGGCACCGTCTACGCGCTTGCTGATAAGGCCTAC
>DASYUK010000313.1:0-7427 GCA_036001325.1 Thermoanaerobaculia bacterium | reverse complement strand
CGGCAAGCGCGGCGTGGAGCTGATGTACGACAACTATCTGCGCGGGAAGGATGGCGCCGAATATTGGGAGTACGACACCCATGGTCGCCGTCTCAGCGAATACATCCCCGCGCGCAAACAGGCGATCGCCGGCGACAACGTTTACCTGACGCTCGACTTCGAGCTGCAGCGCCGAGCCGAGCAGTACTTCGTGGAGAACGAGATGGTCGGCGCCGCCGTCGCGCTCGATCCACGGACCGGCGAAGTGCTGGCCATGGTCTCCTCACCGGCCTACAACCCGAACGTCTATTCCAAGCGGTTCACGCCCGACGTCTATAAAACAATCGTCTCGAACCCGTTCAAGATCGAGCTCAATCGCACGATCCAGGGTCTCTACTCACCCGGGTCGGCTTTCAAGGTCGTCATGGCCATGGCCGGTCTCTCGGACGACGCGATCACTCCGAGCACGACCTTCACGTGCGGCGGCAGCGCGGTCTTTTTCGGACGGCGCTTCCGCTGCTGGAAGAAGGAAGGTCACGGCCCGCTCAGCGTCGAGAACGCGCTGAAAGTCTCGTGCGACATCTTCTTCTACAACACCGGCGCGCGACTCGGCGTCGACAAGATCGCGCAGTACGCGCGCAGCCTGACGTTCGGCGAGATCTCCCAGATCGATCTCGATGGCGAAAAGGCCGGCATCGTCCCGTCGACGAAATGGGCCGCGGAGAAGCAGCATCGCAAGTGGTATCCCAGCGAGACGATCTCCGTCTCCATCGGTCAGGGCCCCCTCATCGTCACGCCCCTGCAGATGGCCAACATGATGGCCGCCATCGCCAACGGCGGGAACGTTTATCGACCGCACGTGGTGCGCATGATCGAGCACGTCGGGCCTGAAGGAAGGCCGCAGCGTCTCAAGGTCGCCACCGAAGTGCTGCATCAGGTCAAGTTGGAATCGGACGCGCTCCATGCTGTGAAGCAGGGTCTCTGGAAAGTCGTCAACGAGGACGGCGGTACCGGCCGCAACGCACGCGTCGAAGGTCTCGACATCTCCGGCAAGACGGGCACGGTACAGGTCGTCGCGCAACACGGATGGACCAAATCGGAAGGCTTGCCTTTCCGCAGCCGCGACCACGCCTGGTTTGCTTCGTTCGCACCGCGCGAGAATCCGCAGATGGTCGTGGTCGTCTTCATCGAGCATGGCGGTCACGGCGGGACGGAGTCGGCGCCGCTGGCGAAGCTGCTCTACGAATCGCGCTTCAAGGATCAGGTGACCGCGTCGCGCCTCGATCTGACGAATCCGGAAACACTGCAGCAGATCAAGGAAGGCGAGCTGCCGCTGCCGGACAAAACGAATCGGCGATGATCGAGGATCGCACCCTTCCGACGCTCGACTGGAACTTCATCGGCACGGCGCTCGTGCTCACCGCGATCGGCTGCATCCTTGTCTACAGCGCCACGTACTTCAGCGATCCCGGGCTCAGCATCTTCAGAAAACAGTTGCTCTGGATCGCCATCGGACTGGTGTTGATGGTCGTCTTCATCGTCGTCGATTACCACGTGCTCTTCGATGTCGCGCCGATCCTCTACGGCATCGGTGTCGTCCTCCTCATCTATCTCCTGCTGTGGGGAAAGCTCACCGCGAACGTGAAGTCGTGGATCCACATCGGCGGTTTTCAGTTTCAGCCCGCGGAGTTCATGAAGATCTTCACGGCATTGATGCTGGCGAAATTCTTCGACTCGAACGAGCGCGCGTACCTCAACTTACGATCGTTCGCGTATGCCATGGGCATCATCGCTCTGCCGGTCGTTCTGATCATCGTGCAACCAGACTTCGGCACGGCGGCGACGTTCTTCCCGCTGGTGGCCGTGGCGATGTTCTTCGGCGGCATCCGTATGCGCGTCTGGATCGCCATGATCCTGATCGTGCTCATCCTTCTTCCGGCGGCGTGGTTCTTCTTCCTGCGGCCGTACCAGAAGGAGCGAATCATGATCTTCCTCAATCCCGAGCGCGATCCGCTGGGATCGGGATATCAGGTGACGCAGGCGAAGATCGCCATCGGCTCCGGGGGAATTCACGGCAAGGGATTCAAGAACGGCACGCAGGCGGCGCTCGGCTTCCTCCCCGCCCGCCACACCGACTTCATCTTCGCGGTCCTCGGCGAAGAGTGGGGCTTCATCGGCGTCTCGATCGTCCTCGGACTTTATCTGTACCTGATCATTCAATCGATGTCGTTCGCGAAACACGCGCGAGATCGCGGCGGCACATTCCTGATCATCTGCCTGATCTCATTCATCATCTTTCATGTGCTCATCAACGTGTCGATGCAGATCGGCGTCTTGCCGACGACAGGGATTCCGCTGCCGCTGATCTCGTACGGCGGATCGTCAACGATGATGTTCATGATGGCGATCGGGTTGATTGCCAATGTGGATATGAGACGGTTCGTGAACGCGTGATGGGTGGTGGGTCGTGGGTCGTGGGTACCGGGGGCTGCATCGCAAGAACGCTGAGGCCCCCGGTACCTACGACCTACGACCTACGACCCACGACCGACCCTACGACCTACGACCGACGACCTTCTGCATTTCCCGCCGCTCTTTCTTCGTCGGCCGTCCCGAGCCACGATCGCGGAACGCGGCCGTCGGGACCTCCTGCTTCGCCGGCGATTCGTCGATATAAGCCGTTCGCGCCGCCTCCTTCGACAACTGCGCGTCCGGCAGGACGACAGCGATCACGCGGCGGAAGCGATCGTTGTGGAGAAACTCGATCACGTCGTCTTCCTTGACCGCCGCGGAGGGCTTGACCCGCAGGCCATTGATCTTCACGTGGCCGCCGCGGCATGCCTCCGCCGCCTCTTCCCGGTGCTTGAAAAGGCAGACGAGCTTGAGCCAGTGGTCGATGCGATGGCGTTCCATGCTTGTGGTTATAATCGCTCCATGATCAAGGCCGATATCGTCAACAAAGTCGCAGAGGTGTCGGAAATTTCGCGCGTCAAGGCGGCGCAGGCGGTCGACACCGTGATCGAGGGACTTCGCAACGCTTTGGCCCGAGGGCAGCGCATCGAACTGCGCGGGTTCGGGGTGTTCCAGGTGAAGCAGCGTAAGAAAGGCATCGGTCGGAATCCGAAGACGGGAGTGGAAGTGAAGATCCCGCCCGGCAACACAATTCGATTCAAGCCGGGAAAAGAACTTCGCAACCTCCTGTAACAAACATCATCGAACAGTTACGAGACGAAGGACGCCGCAACGGCGTCCTTTCTTTTGCGTGAACAATCCCAAAAGTGCACGCGACCATCGAAACTCCGACGCGTCTCTATCGAATGACAGTGGCAAGGAGACTTCGATGAAAACAATCGCCTCGCCACTGGTCCTGCTCCTCGCCCTCGGCTGCGCTTCGTCGCCGCTGACTTCTTCCCATGAGACCGGCGGCAACGCCAGCGTCGCTTCAGTCACGAACAATCCGAAGAACGCGCCCGATTACATTCTGCTGTCGTCGCCCGATCAGATTCGCACGGTCGACTTCTCGAGCGCCGTCAGCATCCGTGGTTTGCACGTGCGCGGCACGTTGACGAATCGTGGCTTTATCCCCGCCGGCGAGATTCAGGGCAATGGCAAGTTCTGCACGGACGGAAAGGATTGGCTCAGCCTCTCCGATCTGAAGGTGTACACCGCATTCGCTGGAAAGACTCCGACCGCGCCGTACATCGTCGGATGCGCGATCAACTCCGGCTTTCAGCCCGCGTCGCGAGCCATCGTGGCGCAGTAGTTCCTCTGTCCCTCCCTCCTCGTCAGGCTGGCCGCCGGTTCGGGCTGACCGGCGGCCATTTTGTAAAATCCAAAGGTGCAGCCAGCGCAATCCGTCCTCGTCCTCGATTTCGGATCGCAATACACGCAACTGATCGCCCGGCGGATTCGCGAGCAGAGCGTCTACTCGGTCGTTCATCCCTTCGATTGGCCGGTCGAAGAAATCCGCAAGCTCGCCCCGCGCGCAATCATCTTTTCCGGCGGACCGCAATCGGTGTACGGCGAGAATGCCCCGATCTGCTCGCGCGAAGTCTTCGACCTCGGCATCCCGATCCTCGGCATCTGCTACGGAATGCAGCTCACGGCGTATCTGCTCGAAGGTCGCGTCGAGGCGGCGACCGAGCGCGAGTACGGCCGCGCGGAGATTGAAGTCACGGCACCGTCGCCGCTGTTCGCCGGCACCCCTACGCGGCAACAGGTGTGGGAGAGTCACGGCGATCGCATCGTGCGCGAGCCGCCCGGCTTCGTCGTCACCGCGACTTCGGCGAATGCACCGATCAGCGCGTTCGAGCATCGCGAGCGCCGCTGCTTCGGAATCGAGTTCCATCCCGAGGTGACGCACAGCGAAGCGGGAACGCAGATCCTGCGCAACTTTCTCTTCGACATCGCCCGCTGCGAGCCCAACTGGAATCTGGGCGATTATCGAAAGCGCAAGGTCGAAGAGATTCGCAAACAGGTCGGCGATCGGCATGTGATCGCTGCGGTGAGTGGAGGCGTCGATTCGTCTGTCGCGGCGCTGCTCGTCTCCGAAGCGATCGGCGATCAGCTCACCGCGATCTTCGTCGACAACGGCGTGCTGCGAAAAAACGAGGCGATGCAGGTGGTGTCGCGACTGAGCGAAGGTTTGGGAATGCACATCGTCGCCGTCGACGCGAAGCAGCGCTTTTATGAAAGGCTCGCCGGGATCGAAGATCCGGAAGTGAAGCGCAAGAGGATCGGCAATGAGTTCATCGCGGTCTTCGAGGAAGAGGCGCGTCGCATCCCGAACGTCGAATTCCTCGTTCAGGGAACGCTGTATCCCGATGTCATCGAATCGGTGTCGATCAAAGGTCCCTCATCCGTGATCAAGACGCATCACAACGTCGGCGGACTGCCGGAGAAGATGGGTTTGAAGCTGATCGAGCCGGTGCGCGAGCTGTTCAAAGACGAAGTGCGCCGCCTCGGCATGGAGCTCGGACTCGACGAGGAGTTCGTCTGGCGGCATCCCTTCCCCGGTCCCGGCCTCGCGGTGCGCATCCTCGGCGAAGTGACGCCGCAGCGAGTGGAGATCCTGCAGAACGCCGACGACATCGTCATCGATGAAATTCGCCGCGCCGGTTTGTATCGCGCGATCTCGCAGGGATTCGCGGTGCTTCTGCCCGTGAAAAGCGTGGGCGTGATGGGCGATGAACGGACTTACGAAAACGTGCTGGCCATTCGGGCGGTGTCGACGACCGACTTCATGACTGCCGATTGGTATCGCATGCCGCACGATGTGCTCGAACGGATCTCGCGTCGCATCGTCAACGAAGTGCGCGGCGTGAACCGCGTGGTCTACGACGTGTCATCCAAGCCGCCGAGCACGATCGAGTGGGAGTAACGGCGCAGGGAGCCGTGAGTCACCATTTGAATCGCATCTGGACGTACCTCGCTGCTGCATACATCGATCTGCGATTGCTGGCGACCGGGAAAGCGGAGAGGGATCTACCGCCATTGCGACTGCGCTTCGTTGGCGCTGGCGACTTCCGCGCCGTCGGGAAGCACCTGCTCGATTTGACGTTAAGCCGTGGGCGCATCACGACGCACTCGCGAATCCTCGACATCGGGTGCGGAGTCGGGCGATTAGCGCTGCCACTCACGGAATATTTGCGCCACGGACAGTACGAGGGCTTCGATGTCGTATGGCGCGCCATTCGCTGGTGTAAGCAACATATTTCTCGCACTCACCAGAACTTTCATTTCCAATACGTGGCGTTGCGCAATCCGGAGTATTCATCACGAGGTCGAAGTGCAGCGGAGTTCACTTTCCCTTATCAAGACGACACCTTCGACTGCGCGGTGGCCTTCTCGGTATTCACTCACCTCGCGCTGAACGAGATCACGAACTACATTCGCGAGGCTCAGCGCGTCTTGGTGCCAGGTGGCCGGCTCGTATTCAGCTGCTTCTTGCTGAATCAGGAAAGCGAGGCAGCCCTCCCTTCGCTGCCGGAAATGTATCGATTTCCATACCGAGATGGGCCAGTGTGCTTCACCGATGCCACGAATCGGGGCTTGGCTGTTGCGATCGAGGAGGCGACGTTGCGGTGCATTCTGCACGACGTTGGATTCCGCGACTGCGTTGTGGAATATGGCGGCTGGTACGGCCGCGAGCCAAACCCCTCGTTTCAAGACTTAGTTACGTGCGTCAAGTGACGAATCTCATAGAGCAATGCCAGTCCCAAGAGCGACATTACACATCCCATCACGATGCCATCCGGTGGTTTGTTCTGAACTGGCGGCGGTGTCGAAGCCGCAATCTCGATGACTCCAGTCGGCACGATGTAATACCGAACGCCGAGTCCGCCGAGCGCTCGCAGTTGTTCCGGCGATGGAACCAGCGGCAGATCCCAGTGAAGCGCGTCATAGCCTGCGGGCGAGAGGCGCTGCGTATACTCCTCTGAAGTGAGGATGTCATACGCGCGGACATCGCGAATCGCGAACAGCGTCGCCATGTTCGGAGGGAACACCGCGTTCGACGACGCGATCAACCAAGGACCATGAATTTTGCGAACGACGTCGGGTTCGCGCGCGATCTCGCGAACGGAGATCGATGGGTTGTATCCGACGCCGAAGGACAGCAGCTCGCCGACGATCGCGGCGATGAGAAGAGCACGGCGTCTCGTCATACCAAACACGATCCAGCAGAGGCCAGGAATTGCGATGCGTCGAATCGCCGTCCACTTCGCGGAAGCGAGGTAGCCGGCGAGGCGCTGTTCGTACACGGCCGCGCTTTGTTGCAGGTATCCGGAGGCACGAAGCCGCGCGACGCCGCTCCGAGCTGCTCTCTCGAGCGCCCCTGGTGCAGCGGCGGGCAGAATGCCACCGATGAGCAGTACGGCTCCAATCACCGCGACCGCGACTCGTCGCGACTGAGCGAGTTGCTCGATGGCGGGTCCCGCAGCCAGCGACGCGAAGAGAACGAACGCTGCAGCGTAGTACTCCAACGCGAGCCACTTCATGATCGGGATCGGCCGAAGCACCTGGCCCAAGCCCAGCGAAAGAGCTAACGCAATGACCGCGATGACGACGGCGCGCTTGTATCTCGCCTCCAGCCGTCGAAACGAGAGCGCGATCGAAAGCAGCACCAACGCCCCGATGTACGCTCCGGCTCTCTGATTGAAGTTTTCAGTCGAATGCACCGCGCCGGTGAGATCGAGCTCTCCACGAAGCGGCGAGCCGAGATAGCCGGGAAGCGCCAGCGCGAGCAGTGAGAACTTTCGAAATGCGGGCGCGAGTTGCTCGAGGCGCGCGAACCGAATGTGACTGCGAGCCAATAGGATGGCAAACGGAACGAGTTGGACGCCGAGGAGGAGGAAGCCGGAGAGCGACGAGAGGAGAAATCGGACGGATGGGATGAACGCGAAAATCGCGATCACGCCGACGCAAAGCGTCTCCGGGTGACCGCCCGC
>DASYUK010000312.1:0-4030 GCA_036001325.1 Thermoanaerobaculia bacterium | reverse complement strand
TGGTGCGCCGTGAAGACGACGAGCAACTGAGTTTATTCAGGAGCGAGGAGTCAGGCTGCACTTCTCCAGCGGGTGAAAGTCCCACGCCGGTAAGCGCCGGAGCGCCGGGTAGCAGGTCCACAGCGCATGCAGAGATGGGTGCTGCTGAAGCTGGACGTCGAAAGCCTCTGCGGAGGGAGCAACAACGCGGGCCGCAACATGAAGTGAAGCCTGCAGCCTCGACAGATTCACAATGGGAGAGCCGAGCCGCTCATTTCACGGCGAAGGCAACAACGAGTGCGCCGAAGTCCGGAGAGCAACGCGCATTCGATCTCTCCGGGGTATGGGGTGCAGCACGCGTTGCAGGAGAAGTGCGGAACACGAGAGATCCGTCTGCGCCGTTGTTGTCGCAACAAGGTGGCTCGTATAAGCCGAAGGCGAAGTCGAGTGCCGCGCAGCGGAAGTCCGAGGGGATCGTAGTACCGGCGATGGGCGTGACGAACAACGCGCCCGGAGGGAAGGGTCCCTGCGGTGGTCGCGTCGGTGGAGAGGGAAAGCGCGAGGGCATGACCGGACGGCAGAGTCGGTCCAACCACCCCGGTCGGCAGAAGCCGATCGACAAAGTGCTACGCCTTCAAAGCCGGCTGAGGGAAGCGGCCAAGCGACATTCGGGGAGACGTTTTCACGCGTTGTACGACCGCATCTGGAGGAGTGACGTTCTTCAGGAAGCGTGGAGACGAGTGAAGCGGAACAAGGGTGCAGCGGGCGTCGATGCCCAGACGATCGCGTTCATCCAACAGTACGGTGAGGAACGCTTCCTCAGCGAGACCCAAGCCTTACTGCGAGCAGGCAAGTATCGGCCAGCAGCGGTTCTGCGCCGCTACATCCCGAAAGCCGATGGGCGGAGGCGTCCACTCGGCATTCCGACGGTGCGCGACCGAGTGGTGCAAGCGGCAGCGAAGCTCGTTCTGGAGCCGGTATTCGAAGCCGACTTCGAGGAAAGCTCGCACGGGTTCCGGCCCGGCCGCAGTGCCACCGGCGCGCTGGAAGTGTTGCGGAAGACCGCGCACAACCACGTGCTCGACGCCGACATTCGTGATTTTTTCGGCAGTCTTGATCACGAAGTGCTGCTGAGGCGAATCGAGCGGAGAGTCAGCGACCGGCGGGTGCTGAGGTTAGTGCGGCAGTGGTTGAGGGCGAAGGTGATGGACGAAGGACGGGAGGTCACGACGATCGCGGGAGTACCGCAGGGTGGAGTGATCTCACCGCTTCTGGCGAACATCTATCTGAACTATCTCGACATCGTCTGGAGGCGGCAGTGTGCGCATCTAGGCGTGCTGGTGCGCTACGCGGATGACTTCGTGGTGATGTGTCGCACGGCGAAGGAGTGCGAGGAGGCTGAACGAAGAGTGAGGATCATTCTCGAACGGCTCAAGCTCGAACTCCACCCGAACAAAACGAGGCGAGTCGATCTCTCATGGGGCAAGGAGGGCTTCGACTTCCTTGGCTGTCACTTGCGGAAGCGGCTGAGCGGTCCGATCTGGGCGAAGCAGCGCAAACGCGTCTACTTTCTTCAGAGATGGCCGGCACAGCGCAGCATGAAGCGGGTGCGACAGCGCGTGAAGAAGCTGACTCCACGAGCACGGTGCCATGATGACGTTCGCGAGGTGATCGCGGACCTCAATCCGGTGCTGCGCGGGTGGGGCAGCTACTTCCGCACCGGGAATGCGTCGAACCAGTTCATCGACATCGACAGCTACGTCTGGCAGCGGCTGCGTACGATGCGCGTCAAGCGCAAAGGTCGTCAGCTTCGTCCCGGTGAAGCCGAACGATGGACTCGCGACTACTTCCATGGCTTAGGGCTTTATCGCTTGCGCGGAACCATTCAATACCCGGAGGTCGCGTAATGTTGCTTCCCGAGAGATCACCGGTAAGCCGTGTGCGGGAAATCCGCACGCACGGTTTGAAAGGGGGTCCTGCCTAACCGCAGGGTCTACCAATGAAGTACTGGCTGATGAAGTCGGAGCCGTCGGCGTATTCGATCGACGATCTGCAGCGCGATAGAACGACGAGCTGGGACGGGGTCCGTAACTTCCAGGCGCGCAACTTCCTGCGCGCGATGAAAAAGGGCGACAAGGTTCTCTTCTACGCCTCGAGTGCCGATCCTCCCGGCGTCACCGGCGTCGCGGAAGTGAGTGGCGAGGCCCGCCCGGAACCGAAAGATGCAACGTGGTCGATGGTCGACATCCGCTTCGTCGAGAAGTTTCCAGAGGTCGTTCCGCTCGACACGCTGAAATCGACGCGCGGCCTCGAGAAGATGGTCGTGACGAAGAAGGGCGTGCGTCTCTCCGTTCAGCCGGTGACGAAGACGGAGTTCGACATCGTCGTGAAAATGGCGCGGAAGCGGTGAAGCGCGAAGCTCTGCAAACCGACATCACGAAGCTCGCCGTCGATGCGATCGTCAACGCTGCAAACACCTCGCTCCTCGGCGGCGGCGGTGTGGATGGCGCGATCCATCGCGCCGCGGGACCGGAGCTGCTCGAAGAGTGCCGCACGCTCGGCGGCTGCGAGACAGGCGACGCGAAGATCACACACGGCTATCGCCTGCCCGCGAAACATGTGATCCACACTGTCGGACCGGTGTGGCGCGGCGGAAATCACCATGAACCTGAGCTGCTCGCGTCGTGTTATCGGCGCAGCCTCGAAGTGGCGGTCGAGAACGGCGTGCGAACGATCGCGTTCCCGGCGATCAGTTGCGGTGTTTACGGATATCCGATCGAGGCGGCGGTGGAGATTGCCGTGCGCGAAACCGCGGACGCTCCGATGGAGCGCGTGATCTTCGCCTGCTTCGGTGACGATGTCTTCCGCGCTTACGAGCGCTTGCTGACGTCCTTCTCCCGGCGGGAGAAGGTGCCGCGAAGCGGCGGATGAGGGGCGAGCCGCTCCAAGAATTTCGCCCCTCACCCGGCGCTTCGCGCCACCCTCTCCCGGCGGGAGAGGGTTTCTTTTGCCTCACCACTCGTGTCCAACGCTGCGAATGGGGAGGAAACAATGCGTAAGCTGATCCCGGTTCTCCTGATCTTCGCGCTATTTGCGTGCAACAAAGAGCGCGACATCGACCAGGTGGCGAACATCGCCGGCGCGCCGGCTCCGCCGCGCATGATCATTCGCAGCGCGAATGTGTCGATGATCGTCGACGACACCAGCGCGGCCATCGAGAAGATCACCGCCGCAGCCGAATCCGTGGGCGGCTACGTCAGCGACTCGAAAGTGTGGCGCGACGGCGAGCAGCTCCGCGGCACGATCACGCTGCGCATTCCTGCCGATCGTCTCTCCGCGGCGCTGGGGGTCATTCGAAAACTCGCCGTGAGGATTCAGAGCGAGACCATCGGCAGCCAGGAGGTTACGCAGGAGTATGTCGATCTGCAGTCGCAACTCCGCAATCTGGAGGCAGCCGAGATTGAGCTGCGGCAACTGATGACGACGATCCGACAGAACTCGAAGAAGGCGTCGGAAGTTCTCGAGATGTATCAGCAACTCTGCAGGCCGATCTGATTCCGAACGCCCTCGCCAAACCGGTCGTCGAGCCGGGATGGCAGCCGCTGGTCATCGTGAAGAATGCTTCCCGCGCGCTCGTCGAGGCCCTCCAGACGATCGCTGCAGTCGCGATCTGGCTCGGCATCTACGTGCTGCCGATGCTCACGATCCTTGCGCTGATTGCGTTCCTCGCCTGGCGCGTTATAACGGTGGCATGGAGAACCCGAAAGTCGCCGAGTTTGTGAACTATTTCGATCGCATCCGGGAGCGGACCATGCGCGTCGCCGCATGTGTCCCTCCCGATCGCATCGACTGGACCTACAAAGAGGGGAAGTTCACCCTCGGAGATCTGATGCGGCATCTCGCGGCGATCGAGCGATGGATGTTCGCCGAGAACGCGCAGCGGCGACCCAGCGCATACCCCGGTCACGGACGTGAGCTCGCCGCCGACTACGAAGCGATCATCAACTACATGCGCCGCATGCACGATGAATCGATGTCGATCTTCCGCTCT
>DASYUK010000311.1:0-28277 GCA_036001325.1 Thermoanaerobaculia bacterium | reverse complement strand
ACCGGCTTCGCTGCCGGCGTCGGCGCGGCTTCCATCTTCGGCGCGGGCGGCGGGGGAGGCGTGAAGTACGCTTCGTTGAACGTCGGATTGGCGTTCTTCTTCATCGTGTCGAGCGACTCCTGCAGCCGGCGCTGGCGCTCACGCTTGGCGAGCGTGTCCTTCACCTTCTCGAAGGGCGTCATGTCGTGCGATTCGACCTTGATGATGTGATAACCGTACTGCGTGCGCACGGGTCCGACGATCTCGCCGGGCTTGGCTTCAAACGCGGCTTTCTCGAACTCCGGCACCATCTGGCCGCGCGAGAATGAGCCGAGGTCGCCGCCGCGGGCGCCGGAACCCTTATCATCCGACTCGCTCTTGGCGAGGTCCTCGAAGGATGCGCCGGCCTGAAGCTTCTTCTTGATGTCTTCCGCCTTCGCCTTCGCTTCGTCCTCAGTCAGCTCCTTCTTTCCCGCCTGTGCGGCCGGGCTGCCCTTGAACGCGATGAGGATGTGACGCGCCTTGACCTGTTCGTACTCGTTCTTGCTCTTGTCATAAATGGCCTGCAGATCGGCGTCGCTGAGCTGGATGCTCTTCTCCATCTTCTGGAGCTCCGCATTCGCGACGAGGTTCTCGCGCATGAGATTGAGCTGCTGCGTGACCTCGGGATCGTTCTGCAGGTTGTCCTTGAATCCCTGCGCCGCCAGCATCTTCATGCGGAGGTAGTCCTCAGCGAACTGCTTCTTGCCGGGACCGGTGGCGAACTGCTGATACTCCGGCGGAAGCGTCTTGATCGCATTCTCGAACTCCGACTGCCGGATCGTCACGTCGCCGGCCGCGACGATGATCGGATCGGTGGTCGTCGCCTGTGGCTGCGCAGGAGGTGCCGCCGGCTTGTCCTGCGCCACTGCGATGCCGAAGCAGAGCGCAAGAAAAATCATGAGCATGGTTGTCTTCTTCACAACGTCTCCTTTTGTAGGGATAAGTCTGAGAGCGAAACGGCGCCCTGTCCGGCCGGATTCCAGCGACTTACAGCTTCTTCACCGCCGCCGCGATCCGCGCTACGCCTTCCTTGATCCGCTCCATCGACGTCGCATAGCTGATGCGCACGCAGTCGTCGCCGCCGAACGCGATGCCGGGGACGACGGCGACACGCGCTTCATCGAGCAGGAACGTGGCGAACGAGTTCGAGTCGTGGATCCCGCTTTTGCCGAAGAAGCTCTTGATCTCCGGGAAGACGTAGAAAGAGCCATCGGGATCGGCACAGCAGAAACCTTCGATCGCGTTGAGTGCTGGCACGAGATACGCGCGCCGCTCCGCATAAGCCTCGTGCATCCGGCGCACCGCGGAGTCATCGCCATTGAGCGCTTCGAGCGCAGCGGCTTGCGCGATCGAGCTCGGGTTCGAGGTCGAGTGACTCTGAATCTTTCCAAGGGCGGCGATGATTTCGGGGTGGGCGACCGCGTAGCCGAGGCGCCAGCCGGTCATCGCGAACGTCTTCGACATCGAGTTCACGACGATGATGTTCTCCGGGTACTGATCGAACCAGCTCATCGCCGATGTGTGTTTGTTTCCGTTATACACGAACAGTTCGTACGTCTCGTCGAAAATCAGGAAGAGATCGCGTGAGACGCACCACTCGACGATCCTGCGCAGCTCCCCTTCTTCGATCACAGCGCCGGTCGGGTTGCACGGCGAATTGATGATGACGCCGCGCGTCTTCTTCGACGCGGCGCGCTCGAAGATGTCGAACGTCGGTCGAAACCGATTCGACGCATCCGTCCGCGCGAAGACGGGTTTTCCGCCGGCGAAGGCGACCTGATCAGGAAAGCTGACCCAGTAAGGTGCGTGAATGATCACCTCGTCGCCATCGCTGACCAGCGAGAGCATGACGTTGAACAGCTCCTGCTTGCCGCCGCTGCCGGCGATGACGTTGTCGATGACGAGATTTGTTCCATAGCGCCTGTTGTAGCGCGCGGCGATCGTTTCACGCAGCGCCCTGGTGCCGTTCACATGCGTGTACTTCGTCAATCCCTGATCGATCGCGCGCTTTCCCGCCTCACCAACATTCTTCGGCGTGGCGAAGTCGGGCTCGCCGGGACCGAAGTCGACGAGATCGATCCCCTGCGCCACGAGCGCGGTGGCCCTGGCGAGCACCGACAGAGTCGGCGACTCGGAGATGCTGTCAACCCGCTTCGAAAAGCGGATCTCGCGGTTTGTGGCCGTGGTCAACGGTGGCTCTCCCCGTCCTTTTTACCAGATCATCGGGCAAATCGGCGCACCAACGTCCTTCGCAGCCCGGTCCACGCGCGCGGCGCGGCGCGATCGAAGACGATCATCCGGACGAGCTCGATCCCGCACCAGGCCAGATAGACGTAGATCATCGTGTGCCGCGACGACGGAATGACGAACTGGATGAGCCAGAACGCAAAGAGGACGAAGGCCTCGTGGAACTTGAGCTGAAGGTTGAGCAGCAGAAGAAATCCGAGAAAACTCTGCAGGATTGTGAGCAGGATCTCCTGTCGCTGAAACCCGTCGAAGCGCAGAGGCTTGAGCGTGCCGGCGCTGATCACGAAGATCACCGGGATCATCGCCGAGAGAATGCTCCACTGATTGATGTTCGACGACACCATGTTCATCAGCGCGACATTCGCGGTGCTCACCTTGCGAGCCCAGTAGAACGCGCTCAGCTTCTCCGGAAACTCGGAGAGGAACGGAGCGACCCACTGCACGAATACGAATGTCGAAACGCCGAGAGTCGTCGCAATCGCCAGCATCGAATAGAGGAACGGATGCGCGGAGAAGTAGAGGATGATGCCGCCGACGATGAAGAGCGCCCAGATCGCGGTGTTGCGCAACCGCGGCTCGAGGCCGAGGACCCGTCTCGGAATCGCGCCGAGATCCTCGAGCGCTTCGGCATCGCTCTCCTGCGGAGGGAGCTTCCAGAGAACGAAGAGATAGAGCACGTAAAAGGCGGTGAGTGGAATGGCATCCCAGACGGTGAGTGTCCCCTTCCACCAGATGAACGCGAAGTAGAGGATCGGCAGCAGCAGCCCGAAGACTTCGATCGAATGCTCTTCTTCGAGCTCGAGATTGATGAAGCGCCCATGCCGTTTCCAACCGAATCCGGCGGCGACGAAATAGATCATCGGCCAGCCGAGGCCGACGAGCAGGCGCAGGCTGCCGGTGAAGTTCGCGATGGCGAGGTGCGTCTTGGTCGGATCTTTTCCAGCTTCCCACGCGATCACCGCTTCCACGGCGAACTCCGGGAGCGTCTGCAGCCACGCCAGAATCGCCAGCGCGAGGCCCTGCGAGATCAGGAACTGCGCCGCTTCAGCGCCCCAGGCGATGATGAACGCGGAAAGGAGAATGCTCGGAAAGGTCCAAAACGCGGACCATACGGAGGGCTTCGGTATCATCAACCGCCGCGCATTCTAATGAAAACGATTACAAGCCGGCAGAACGTTTGGTTCAAGCGCGTGCGCGAAGCGTTGCGCGAACACCGCGACGAGATCGCGATCGAAGGACCGAAACAAGTGGCGGATGCGATCGCGAATGGGTGGAAGCCGATTGCGATTTTTTACAGATCGCAGGTCCAGAGTCGCGGGTCGCAGGAGATCGCGTTCTCATCCGATCTGTTCGACTCGCTCGCTGAAACCAAATCACCGCAGAATGTGATCGGCCTGTTTGAACGTCCTCGATTCACGCTGTCCTCGGTCCTCGGGTCTCGGTCCTCGGTTGTCGTTGCGCTCGATGGCGTGCAGGATCCCGGAAATGTCGGAACGATCGTGCGACTTGCCGCTGCGTTTGATTGTGCAGGTGTTGTGCTGCTTCCCGGCTGCGCCGATGCTTATTCGCCGAAAGCGATCCGCGCGTCTGTGGGCGCGGTGCTCTCGATTCCGGTTGTCAGTGCGACAGTGTCTGATCTGGACGGTTTGCCTCTGTTCGCCGCCGACTCCCGCGGGGATGCAATCGCGCCACCGGCGCGCGGGGCGGTGATCGTCTTCGGCAGCGAAGGCAGCGGCGTCTCGGATGAGATCCGTCGCCGCGCGAAACTGATCGCGATTCCGATGTCCTCGCGCGTCGAATCGCTGAATGTCGCGGCATCGGCCGCAATCCTGCTTTCCAAGAGCTACGATGCCCGGTAAGTTGCTCATCGTGGGCACGCCGATCGGCAATCTCGCCGATCTATCGCCGCGCGCCATCGAAGCGCTCAAGTCCGCCGATACGATCCTCTGCGAAGACACGCGCCACACGCGCAAGCTTCTCACGCATTTCGGCATCGAGACGCCGACCGAGAGCTATCACGAGCACAACGAGGATGAGAAAGCGCCACGCCTCATCGAGCGAATGGAAAAAGGAGCGACGCTCGCGCTCGTCAGCGACGCCGGCATGCCCGTCGTCTCCGATCCCGGCTACCGCATCGTGCGGCTCGCGCGCGAACACGACATCGCCGTCGAACCGGTCCCTGGACCATTCGCCGGTGTTCTCGCGCTGGTCGCCAGCGGCCTCGCTCCCCTTCCCTTCACCTTCCTCGGATTCGCGCCGCACCGGGAAGGACAGCGGCGCGATTTCTATCGTCGCGCCGCGGAGCTCAGGCACACCGTGATCATCTACGAGGCGCCGGAGCGCGTGCTCACGTCACTCAAAGAGGCGCGAGAGTCGTTCGGCGATGCCGAGCTGACGGTGGCGCGCGAGCTGACGAAGATGCACGAGGAGATCATCAGCGGGACGATCGACTCCGTGCTCGAGACCCTCGACGCCCGCGAGAGCATCAAAGGCGAGATCACCATCGTCCTCGGCGCGCCGGTCGTCGAGGCCGAAGAGGCATCGCAGGAAGAGATCTCCGCGGAATTTCAACGACTGCGCGAGACGGGCATGCGCCGCAATGATGCGGTGAAAACGATCGCCGAGAAATTCAGGATGAGGAAGAACGACGTCTACCGGTTGCTGCTCAACACCGCGCGCGCGAACTTCACGAAGTAGTCGACCATCGAGACGAGCGCGAAGAGCATCACGATCCAGAGCGCGAGATTGCCGATGAACAGGAACTCGCCGAGCTCGTGACCGAGGATCAGGAGAGAGATGGCGATGACCTGGGAGACCATCTTGCTCTTACCCAAAGGCGACGCCGGAATCGTGACACCCTGCTGCGCGGCGATCGCGCGAAGACCGGATACAGCGAACTCGCGGCCGATGATGATCACGACCATCCACGCTTTCGCGTACTGAAGCTCGACGAGGGAGATGAACGCCGCCGAGATCAGCAGCTTGTCGGCGATCGGATCGAGCAGCGTGCCGAGCCGCGTGATCTGGTTGCGACGGCGCGCGAGGAATCCGTCGAAGAAGTCGGTGATCGCGGCGACGAGAAAGATCGCCAGGCCGGCGTATTCGCGACCGGAGAACTTCGTCAGCAGGACGACGACGAGAAAGGGAACGAGGAAGATGCGGAAGAGCGTCAGCGAGTTGGGCAGGTTCCAGATCTCGTTCGACAACTTCTGCCGTGGCACCAGAAGGATATTCGGAGCCACTTCCGTGGGAGGGACAGACATCTGCGTTTCCCGCTCGTGCGCGAGTCCAGAATAGTCATTTCGCTCCGCAGTGGGAAGCATCAGCTACCGGAATATCAATTACGCAATTGACATTCCTTAGGCCGTGCGAAAGTGGCGGAACTGGTAGACGCGCTGGTTTCAGGAGCCAGTGGTTCACAGCCGTGGGGGTTCGAGTCCCCCCTTTCGCACCACCCGCCCTCCCTTTTGAATCCAGAATGAAGAATTGAGAATTAAGAAATTCTGAAATTCTTCATTTGAACAAACACTACTCCACGTTGATCGCCCTTGCGCACATTGGAAGGGGAGCTGGTGGAGTCACCTCCACGCGGAACACTCCACTCGCGTGTTCGTCCTCCTTCTCCCCGTCGATAGCGATCGTTTGCGTGGCACCTCCGGCGATATTGACCGGAGATGGCGGATTGAATGTAAATGCATCAAGAACATTCGAAATCTTCTTCGCCGTCAGCGCAAATGCCACCGCAGCGGCGCCGCAGTTCTTTAGTTTGATCGTCGCCGTGAACTTCTTCGGGTTACCGAAAGTCGCCGGGAAATTGTCAGGAAACGTGTATCCCAGGGCCGGCACAATGACCGTCCTCGGCGTTGGCGTCGGGTTTACGCCAGACGCCGATGAGAAGTCGATGTCAAACTTGCCGTCTTTGCATGTGTCGGTCAGAGTACCGTCATGAGCCAGTGTGAACGTGTCGCTCATCTGGCTATCTTCTGCATCGGTGACGCCGGTGACGTTGTCGAAGTTTCGGGTCACTGCCTTCACGTTCACTGAAGCCTTATAGCTCTTCCTGGGGGGAGCCGGCGGGGCTTCCCGCGTGATCGTGATCTCTTCGCGCACCTTAAACTTGCCGTCGCACGAGCGCGGCGCATCCACCGTTGGTGCACCTACGGTAATCTTCGTCGCTTTGAGTGCTTTGGCCGCGCAACCGATGGCGCAGACGGCCACGACAATCGCCACGATGCCCAGAACGTATTTCATCGAAGTTTCTCCCGCCTGCGAGAGTGTCATCTCGCGTGTTGACATGCTAAGTATTCGTCGCGCCGTCAGATCGTTTCTCCTCATTCGGGGTGCTGGGGGGACGTCTTTCCCTACCCTGTTGCGCCGGGCAGAGAATGTCACCCGCCTTCCCGAAAACGAATTCGCATCTGGAATACCATTCGCAGCAGACAGGTGCAGATGAGGCATCTCGCAGTTTTCGCCGCAATCCTCGCCGTCGCTTGCCACCAGGCTCCGAAGCGGTCACCGCGCCCCGCCGTCGAGCATTCCGAGATGCGCACCATCGAGAATATCGATCCGCGGCCCGTGGTGAACGATCCGCCGCCGATGTTGCGCGATGAGGCGCCGCCGCCCAAGCCGAAAGGCCAGCCGTGGGAACCGCCGCAGCCCGTGCCGCTGACGCCGGAAGATGAAAAGCTGCGCGCCGCGCTTCCCTTCGCGCCGGCGATCGCCATGGATCCCATCGACGGGAGCAAAGTCTCCATCCTCGCCCGCACGCCGACGCTCGAGTACAAGGGCCACATCTATTACTTCTCATCCGAAGAGAACAAGCGGGCCTTCGCGGCGAGCCCCGATCAGTACACCAAGGGAGCGTTCAGTCACCTATGAGCACAAAGTATTGGTCCCGGCGCGTGACCGAAGAGAGCAATGCGCTCGATCTCGAGCAGGGGGTTTTTTCCAAGGGCAGTGCGCGCGCGATCGCTCTGTCGCTCAAACGATCCGCGGAACATAGCCGCCGCCGTAAATCCGATCCTTATCGCTCAGCGATGTCGATGCTCACCTTCTACATCAACCGCGCCGGCAAGAAACTGCCAAAGACGCGCCGCGCGCGGCTTGAAGCGGCGAAGAGCGAGCTGCGCAAGCTGTACGGCAAAGAAACTAGATAAAGCGGCCGAACGCCTTCATCACTTCCGGGTCGGCGCGAACCGGCTTCCTCGATTCACGATCGACCCACAAGTGCGAGCTGGAGCCGGCCGCGTGCAAGACCTCCGCGCCGACGTTGCGCAACTCGTACGCGAACCGGATCGAGCGACTCCCCGCCTCCGCGACGGAAGTCCGGATCAACACCTCTTCGTCATAGCGATACGGAATCTTGAAGCGGCACGTGACCTCGGTCACAACCAGCAGAAAGCCGCGCGCCTCGATCGCGGCGTATGGAAACCCTGTCGCCCGGCATAGATCGGTGCGGCCGACCTCGAACCACACGATGTAGTTCGCGTGATGGGCGATCCCCATCTGATCGGTGTCTTTGTAGCGCACGCGCGTCCGGCTGTCGACGTGCTTCACGGGCGAGGAATCTAACATGGCAGAAACCATGCTCAGCCGTTGTTCTAAAATGTGAGGGAGTCCAGGTGCGGAGGGGAAACCAGCTTCGGCAGATCGCCATCCCGTTGATCGCGGGCGGCGCGGTCATCGCCGCCATCGACGTAGCCCGGCGCATCTTCCGCCACACGCGACTGTTTTGTCCGTCGGCGGATCCGCTACGCAGTTGGGATCCGGCGGACTACGGAATTCCTCGCCGGGACGTTCAGGAGCACTGGTTCGAGACGCCGGACGGCGAACTGTTGTACGGATGGTATTGCCGTTCGCCGCGCCCGGTCGCCTCGGCCGTCTTCTGCCATGGCAACACCGGCAATCTGACGACGTTTGCCGATGTCATCCCGCATCTGCTCGACGCCGGCGTCAACGTCTTCTACTTCGATTACCGCGGATTCGGGAAGAGCAGCGGCATACCGTCAATCAACGGCATCATCTCCGATGGAGCGACGGCGGCTCGCTTCCACGACAAGATCCGGCCGAAAGGATTGCCGTCGATTCTTTACGGATATTCGCTCGGCGGAGCCGTGGCCGCGCAGGTGATCAAGCGCCATCCGTTCGACGGGTTCATTCTGCAGTCGACGTTCACCACGCTGCCGAAGATCGTCCGAGTCCTCTTCCCGCGGACGCCGCTGCATCTCTTCGCCGGCAACCTTTTCGACACCGTGAGCGTGCTCCGCCGCCTCACCATTCCGCTGCTCGTCATCCACGGCGACTCCGACGAGGTCGTCCCCTGCTCGATGGCCCACGAGCTCTTCGACGCTTGCACTTCGCCGAAGAAGATTCAGATCATCGACAGCGGCAGGCACAAGGATCTTTGGTTCCGCGATTGCGACTCGATGGTGTGGGCGATCAACCGCTTCGCCGTCGACCTTCCGCGGCACACGCGACACATTCCGCTCGAGCCTGCGAAGGAGACCGAATCGCGCGTCGATGTAGCGCTCCGCTACGTCCGCCGAGCGCTGCGCCGCAAAACGATCGTGCCGCTACCGCTGTGATAGCATCCCGCGCCCGACAGCCGAGAGCCGACAGCCGGGAGCCCGATGCAAGCGGTCGTAAAGTCGCAACCACTCGACGGAGAAGCCGGCACCGAGATCCGCGATTGTCCCGTCCCAAAACCAGCGGCTGACGAGATCCTGATCCGTGTCGCCGCGGCGGCGATCTGCGGAACCGACAAGCACATCTATCATTGGGATCCGTCGATTCGCGACAAGGTCAAACCGCCGCGAATCTACGGCCACGAGTTCTGCGGCTTCATCGAGGCATTCGGTGAGCGCGCGCATCGCGAGAACTTCTCCGTTGGCGACTACGTCTCTGCCGAGATGCACGTGATCTGCGGCGAATGCCCGCAATGCCGCTCCGGCAACGGCCATATCTGCATTCGCACGAAGATTTACGGGCTCGATGAAGACGGTGCCTTCGCGGAATTCGTCACCGTGCCGGCGACGAACGTGATCAAGCTCGGCCCGTACGTTCCACTTCGCGTCGGCGCGTTTCTCGACGCGCTCGGCAATGCCGTGCACACGACCCAGGTCTGCGACCTCGCCGGCAAGTCCGTTGCGATCACCGGCTTCGGTCCGATCGGCGCAATGGCCGCGGTCATCGCGGAACACAGCGGCGCCAGCACCGTCATCGTGACCGACGTCAACGATCAAGCGCTCGAGACCGCGCGCCGTTGGGCGGCGGGTCGCAACTTCGCCAACCTTCATGCATTCAACGTCCGCTCGACCGATCCGCGCGAAGTCAAGAAGGCCATCGAGGCGATCACCGACGGCGTCGGCGTCGACTTCGTCGCCGAGATGTCGGGCTCTTCGGCGGCGATCAACTTCGCCCTCGACATCGTCCGTATGGGCGGCTTCCTCTCGCTCCTCGGACTTCCGTCGGGCCACTCTGTGACGATCGAGGACTACACGCGCAACATCATCTTCAAAGGCATCACCATGCAGGGCATCATCGGCCGCCGGATGTACGGCACGTGGCAGAGGATGCTTTCGCTTCTGCGCTCCGGACTCGACGTCGAGTGGATCGTGCAGGCGACGTTCGACTCCCTGCAAGAATTTCACGAAGGCATGAGGCGCTTTGATCGTCATGAGGCGCTCAAAGTGGTTTTCTTTCCGGAGGGAGAGAAAAACGCGCAAGCACGCCTTCCCTGAATGAAGAAGCGCATCGGCATTCTCACCGGTGGCGGCGATGTCCCCGGCCTTAACGCGGCGATCAAATCGTTCGTCTATCGCCTCGCCGACGACGGTCACGAGATTATCGGCCTGCGACGAGGATGGGCCTCGCTCCTGAGCATCGTTCCGGAAGACGGAGCGGATAACTCGACGTGGATCATGCCGCTCACGCGTCTCAACACGCGCGCGATCGACCGTACTGGCGGCACGGTCTTGCACACGTCACGCGTGAATCCCGCGATCAGCAAGCCGGAGCACGTGCCGGCGCATCTTCGCAGTGAGATGGGTAAGCGCGATGAGCGAGGACGCGTCGATCTGACCGACGCGGCTCTCCGCACGATCGACTTCCTGAAGCTCGACGCGCTTGTCGCACTCGGCGGCGACGGCACCCTGACGTTCGCGCGGCGGCTGCACGACCGCGGCGTGCCGATGGTGGCGATCCCCAAAACGATGGACAACGACGTCTACGGCACCGACTACTGCCTCGGCTTCTCGACGGCGGTGACGCGATCGGTCACCTTCATCAACGATCTGCGCACCGGCGCGGGGTCACACGAACGATTCCTCGTCGTGGAGCTGTTCGGCCGCTACTCCGGCGAGACGTGTCTTCTTGCCGCGTATCTCAGCAGCGCCGATCGCGCCATCATCGCCGAGGTGCCGTTCGAGTGCGAGAAGTTGTACGAGATGCTGGCGCGCGACAAACGCGACAATCCGAGCAACTATGCCGTGGTGACGATCTCGGAGGGGGCGGTCGTCGTCGGCGGACAGACGATTGAAACGGGTGATCCCGACGCATTCGGCCAGCGCAAGCTCGGTGGTGTCGGCGAAATCGTGGCCGGTTTCCTCGAGAAGAAATCGCGCGACAAGGCGATCTACCAGCGGCTGGCCTATCTCATGCGCTCAGGAGTGCCCGATTCATTGGACCAGCTCGTGGCGTTCAACTTCGGCGGTCTCGCGGCCGATCTCGTCAAGCGCGGCGAAGTCGGCAAGATGATCGCGGTCGTCGATGGACGCTACACCGCGGTCCCGATCGAGATCGGCGGCGCGGCGAAGAAGCGCGTCGACGTCGACCGCTTCTACGATTCCGACGAGTACCGCCCCAACATCGCCGACGTGATGGGCATGCCGATGTTCCTGCACTGAGCCATTCACATCCCTCTCCCATCGGGAGAGGGTGGCGCGAAGCGCCGGGTGAGGGGCGCGGCATCGCGAGAATCACGCCCCTCATCCGGCCTTCGGCCACCTTCTCCCGCGGGGAGAAGGCGCGCGGCGCGAATACAATCGCCCGCATGAAAAGACTGACCTGTATCGCGATTCTACTTTTCGCAGGCGTAGCTCTCGCTCAGGAACGTCCCGCCGCCGACACTCCGGCCACCGCTCGAGCGCTGTCGCGCCTCGGCACTTCCGTTGACCGCGCTTTCGACGACGTCGATCGCGAGATTGACGATGTCCTATGGCACTTCAGGCTCGGCGACGTCGCGACCATCGACAAGTACCGCATCGCGTCGAGCAAGCCGGTGCGAATGAAGAATCCGACGGGACAGGGCGCCGGCAATTCGCTGATCCTTCCTGTCTACGTCTTCTCGCCGAAGAGCGTGCGCGGTAAAGCGCCGATGATCATCTTCGTCCATGGCGGCGTGCACGGCCGTCTCGATACGAATTACACGCACATCTTCCGCGAGCTCCTCGATCAGGGATACGTGATCGTCTCGCCCGAGTATCGCGGCAGCATCGGCTACGGCGGCGACTTCTACGAGCAGATCGATTATGGCGGCACCGAGGTCGACGACGTGCACGATGCACGGAACTGGGCGGTGGAGAACCTATCGAACGTCGACACGAGTCGCATCGGCATCATCGGCTGGAGTCACGGCGGTTTTCAAACGCTCATGAACATCTTTACGTGGCCCGATGACTACGAGGTCGCCTACGCCGGCGTGCCGGTGAGCGATCTCGTGCAGCGGATGGGCTACAAGTCACAGGGCTATCGCGAGATCTTTTCGGAATTCATCGGTAAGGAAGCGCAGGACAACGTCGCCGAATATCGCCGCCGCTCACCGGTGAATCATGTGGAGAAGCTGAAGATCCCGCTCCTGATCCACACGAACACGAACGACGAAGATGTGAACGTGCTCGAAGTCGAGCACCTCATCGAAGCGCTGAAGGCTGCCGGTAAAAAATTCGAGTACAAGATCTACCAGAACGCGCCGGGCGGCCATCAGTTCAATCGCATCGACACGAAGCTCGCGAAGGAGTCGCGCCAGGAGGTGTGGGCGTTTCTGGCGAAGTATCTGAAATGACCGCGGTGCTCGTTCTGGCGTCGCTGCTTCGTTTCTTCAGCGGCAGCGACGTCGATGCTCAGCTCAAGCTGCACGGTCCGTATCTGATCCTCGCTGGCGGCGGCGATTACGCCCCGGCGATGCAGGCGGCGATCGATGGCGTGCGCGAATGTACCGACTGCGCGGCGAAGATCGATGTTGTCGTCCTGCGCGCGTCGGGCGCCGAGGGCTACAACCCGTGGTTCATAGCGATGAATGGCGTGAACTCGGTCACGAGCCTCGTCATCACCGATCGCGCCTCGGCGGAACGCGACGACGTCGCCCGCACGGTCCGTAACGCCGAGATCGTCTTCTTCGCCGGTGGCGATCAATGCAACTACATCCGTTGGATCAAAGGGACGCGAACCGCCGAAGCGGTGAAGTCGGTTTATCGCCGCGGTGGAGCAGTCGGTGGAACGAGCGCGGGTCTGGCGATTCAGGGCGACATCGCTTACGACGCCTGTCCGAGTCAGAGCGCGCAATCGAAAGATGTACTGCTCGATCCCTATGACGAAGATGTCAGTCTCTCGCGCGATTTCTTCGACTGGCCGTCGATGCGGAACGTCATCACCGACACGCATTTCGTTCAACGCGATCGACTGGGCCGGCTGCTCGTCTTCATGGCTCGCGCGATGTCTGCCGGCGACGTGCGGCGCGTCAAAGGCCTCGGCATCAATGCCGAGACCGTCGTGCTCGTCGATCGAAAAGGAATCGGTCGCGTGATGGGCAAAGGTCCGGTGTACATCATCATCGCCGATCGCAAGCCCGAAGTGATCGAGCGCGAAACGCCGCTGACTTATCGCGGCTACAAGATCTGGAAATTCGAGAGCGGCGACACGATCGACCTCGGGCGCGATCCGAAGATCGCGCCGAAGGTCATCGATGTGGTGCGAGGGAAGCTGAGCGCCGATCCGTATTAATGGAGGACACGCGTCCCGCCTATCCCCACAAGAATCTTCAGAACGTCAGTCTCGCTCCGAGTCGCCAGATGCGAGGGCTCTGCATCTCCTGGATATTGTTGTTTCCGCTCGTCAGATCAGGTCCGGTCAAGCTGTACAGGCGGTCGTCACGCCACAACACAGTGTTCTGATTCGTGGCATTGAAGAGGTCTGCCGAAATCTCGAGACCCGTTCCGCGCAGCAGCCGAAAGGACTTCGCCAGACGCAGATCGAGCTGGTAGAGGTTATCGAGACGATAATCGTCGAAGTTGCCGATGAGCACGCGCTTGTTCCCGAATGCCGCGTCGCGCACGCGTCGGTAATACGGGATGATGTAGCCCTGCCGTCCAGTGAATGCCGCGCCGAACGTGATCTGCATCGGGAACTCATACACGCCGTTCAGCGACGATGCCCACCGCGAATTGATAAAGCCGTTCGATCCGCTGGCCGATGCGTATGGCGTCGAGCCCGCACACGAGAAGCAGCTCGGCGCGAAAGAGCCGGTCGGCGTCGACATCAGCGGTGTGGGATCCATAACGGCCCGCGCTCCGACGTGCTGGTTCCAATCGGTCAGCGTGACGTTGCCACGCAACATCCAATGGTTCTGCATCCGCTTCGTCGCGGTGAGCTCGATGCTGTGATACGTCTGGTTGTATTCGGGCCGGTTTGTGGTGACGGTATAGAGCGGACGTGGCACGCCACTCTTCAATCGATAGACCGGCACGGAGTATGGCCGGCCGTTCGGAAGCGTGCCGGTCTGAATCTGTGCCGGATTGATCTCGAAGTCCCCGGGCGTGTAGAGATCGCCGGCACCCCGAGTCTTCTCATAAACGGTCCAGAGAAGATCCGTGCGTTTGCGGTGTGTGTAGCTGATGCCGACTGCGAAGGCAGGACCAATCTCGCGGTCGATACCGAGCAGGAGCTCGTCGGTCTTGGGCGGGTTCATTCCGTAATCGACCCGCCCCGTCGAGCTGCCGGAGCCGGTGTTGGCCGGATCAACGCGCTTGGCCGAAATGAATGAGCCCAGCTCGTTCTTCTGAAACTGCTTGTCACCGTTCGTGTCGTTCCATCCGTAATACAGGTATTGAATCTGGTAGAACGGGTTGTTCGGTCCCACGGCTCCCGCCGAGATTTGGTCGATGTAGCGACTGTATCCGCCGCGTACCAGCGTCTTGCGTGCGCTGCCGAGCGCGTACGTGACACCGAGGCGCGGCGCCAATCCTTTCCACTCCAGAGAACGGCGGTCGCCTGCGAACTGCACGGCCGGCAGCAGATTCGGAAACGCCGGATTCGCGGCCACCCCGTTCGCATTGTTTTTCGCGCGCTGCACGTCATAACGGAATCCCGCGCTGAGAGTCAGATTACCTGTGATCATCGTGTCGCCGATGAACACGTTCCGGTAGTTCGACCCGTAAGACGGCTGGGCGGCGCGCGTGATGGCGATCTGACCGAGCGGAGCGCTCGAATTGGCCAGTGACTGATCGATGTAGGTTTGATCGCCCGGCCACGCTGAATACGAATGGACCGGTGTCCGCCGATATCCGAATCCGAATTTCAATTCGTGATTCAGTGGTCCGGTGTTGAAGAACTTCGACCCTTCCAGATTGGCCTGTTTCTGCGGCATCGACTGCTGATAGATCTCGTATGAGCCGTGAGGAATGGCCTTCGCGTCGAAGTACATCTGCGTGTTCACGCCGCCGACGGGAATCAGGTTGTAACCGTTCGTGATCGATCCGACTCGTCCTGTGAGATAGAAACTCTGAGAGAAATTGTGCGTGTCTTCGACCGTCCACTGCCAGCCAGGACCACTCTGGTTGTAGGAGGTCTCGACCGGCCGCGTGGCGCCGATGCTGCGGTGAGATACTGTCTTGTTGCTGTACATGTAGCCGAGGTATCCGGCATTGTTCGACACGATCTGGGCATTTAGTTTTCCGTTGTAGTTCCACAGATCGGTCTTCTGGTACTGCGTGCTGCTGCCGGAAACCACTGTGTTGATCGGATTTTTCGAGTAGGAACCCCACAGCCAGACACGATCGGCCAGGATCGGTCCGCCGGCTTCGACACCGGCCTCGCTGATCCGATTGATCGAGTTGACCGTCGTCAGACCGTATTGCGCTCCTTCAGCGGGAACTCTTGGATCGGTTTGCAGCTTCTTGGCGGTCCAGAAAAATCGGCCGGAGCCGCGCAAGTCATTCGTGCCGCGCTTCGTGACCAGATTGATCTGCACACCCGGTGTCTGCACCGACGGATCGGTGCTGCCGGTGATGACATGGAACTCCTGGAACGAATCGAAATCGAAATAGAAACCGGATGCACCACCGCTTCCGCTCATATCGGTGCTGGCAATGCCGTCGACATTCCAAACTGTCTGTGTCCGCTCGACGCCTTTTCCTACGAAGTAAGACTGCTGACCGCTCTTGTTGCCGCCGACATTGACGCGGTCGACGAGCACACCAGGCACTGACTGCAGCACGACCCATGGGTCGCGGGCAGTGGGTACTTCCTTCAGTTCGATCTCTTCGATGTGCGCGGAGGTGCCGGCTTCGCGGCGGTCGATCACCGGCGATGCCGCCGACACGGTGATCGTCTCGGCCACCGCTGGCGCGACAGTCATGTCGACATCGGTGTTCGCACCGACAGCGACGTCGATTCCGCGGCGCATCGTCGAAAAGCCTTCGCGCTCGGCTTTCAACTGGTACATTCCGGGTGAGAGATTCAGGAAACGAAATTGACCGTTGGAGTCGGTGACGAATGTCTGCGGCGCGCCGACGCCCGTCAGCGTTATCGTTACGCTGGGTAGCGCTGCTCCGCTCTTGTCCTTCGCCGTACCGTAAACGTTGCCCCGGTTCGTCTGCGCGAAAAGAGAAGCCGCCATGAACAAGCCGGCGGTGAATGTCATGATCAACTGCACGTACCGCTGACCGCTCATGAATCGGTTCATGGTTGCTGCTCCTTTCGATTGTCAGATGGGGCAACCATGAACCGAGCGAAATCGATTGTCAACCCGACTGGTCAGCGGCCGGCGGCGCGGCGCTGCGGCCCGGGGGAATCCACATCGATTGTGATGTCGAGGGACGAAAGCTCCGTGCATGCATCGGAATATTCGATGGTGAAGGTGTGGGCGCCTTTTTTCAGCGGTGGAGATGTCCAAGCGATTGTCGCCGTGAAAGACTGCTTCAAACTGAGAACCGACGACCCTGCACGGAGAGTGATTGGACCAGCGAAATCAGGATCGCCAGGCAATGCATGGGCGACCAGCGTCACTTGCTCGCCTTCATGAACGTACGAACGGCAGAGCCGTGACTCGAATCCGCGGATGCGCACAGACGTTGCGCAGGACCACGACGCCTTCGCTCGTCGGCATCACGATATCGGGAACGCCATTTCCATCGGCGTCTCCGACGATCCACCCGCCAAGTGAGCCGCCAGCCGTGGCGATGTAAGGCATGAACTTTCCGCCGCCGGCATTGCGAGCGATTCGGATCGAATCAGAAGCCGTGAGCACAAGATCTGGCGCACCATCGAGGTTTATGTCGGCGATCGAGGCAGAGTCCACGAGGTAAAAAATGTGAGTGAATAGCCGCTATTCGTCTTCGTGAAGACCTGCAGGCTCGCAGAATCCACAAAAACGAAATCGGTGCGACCGTCGCCATCGAGATCGCGCGCGAAAACTGATACTGGCATTCCGTACGGGCTCGGTACTGTCGAACTTCGCTCCATCCCCCGCTGCTCCGCTTCCTGACATCAGCATAGAAGCCGATTCCCGACTCACCGTCTCCATCCGCGTCAAAGACGAAGATTCGCGCCGAGGGCGGACGCATCAGCACGCGCCTCAGAAACTCCGTTACCGATCGAGGCGCGAACGATGATGTGATCGAGATCGAGCGTTGCGCTGACGGGCCGAAGCCGGCGCGGCCGTCGCCGAACACGATCGACGGAGACAATGGCGGCGGATCCCACCCGCTGCCAAAAGCGATGTCCACGGAACCATCGCCGTCGTAATCAGCGGCAAACGAGCTAGCCGCTGCGACTTGGTTCGTCGAGTTGAATTTCGAAACAGGACCACGCTCGAAGCCGCCGTCGCGGCGAAACAACACCTGAACGGACATCAACTCACTGTCGCTGGCCACGATATCGGCAGCGCCGTCGCGATCGACATCGATGAGCTGCACCTGCGAGGGGGGCAAAACCAAGGGGATACAAACGCGCGACGTTCAGCGAACGTTGAAGACGATTGGCGTAAAGGACTAACAACCCCTTCCCGCCGATGGTCGCGGCGACATCGCGCCGGCCGTCTCCATCGACGTCGACGAGCGTGATTCCGGCGACGCCCATCGCGTACATCACGGGACCGGAAAACGTTTTCGAAGGTCCACCGCGCGCAAATCCCACCGTCCCGAAGCCGTTGAATACGAGATCGCGGGTGCCATCGCCATCCAGATCCTCGACGGTCGCGTCGTGCAACGAAAAAGTCCCGCTGGCGGTCGTGAAAGGCATCGTTTCCACCTGAACGTGGCGGCTTGGGACTCGAACGATCGTTAGCGTGTTGTTCGCCGCCGCAATGAGCTTTTCGCTCCCATCGCCTTCCACGTCGACGGGCTTCCAGCCCTCGGGGAAAACCATCTTCTCGGGCATCTTTTCATCGGTCTCGATCGGGACTGCGCTGGAGGCGTTCCAGATGAATGACATCGTCCACTGCGACTTCAGATAGTCATACGAACCTCGAAACGCGTCGATCGCGCCATCTCTATCAAAGTCACCGACGGCAGATGACTCCTGCTGCATCCTTGGGAGCTGGTTGAATCGCGCGCGCCGTTTCGATGAACATGCCATCGCCCTTCGATCGAATGAAATGAACGGCGGAGCGGCCGATGTCGACCATATCGAGCAATCCGTCACGATCGAAATCGATCAGTCTGGGCGTGTCGTATTGCGCGAGTGGCGGGGAGTTGATGACCGGACCGAATGAACTATCGCCATGGCCGGAAATACGAAGATAAGGTTGTTCGCGCGATAAATGAGATCGACATGGCCATCGCGATTGGTGTCCGCCGCTGCGACAGGCAGGGCACCACAAAGAGCGGGCGTCGTCCGCACCGGCTCCACGCTCACGGGTTCGAAGACGCCACCTCCGCGATTGAGGGCGACGGCAAGCATGACCCCGGATAGGCCGTACGCGACATCGACGAGACCGTCCTCGCCGAAATCACCGTAAGCGGCCGTTGCTCCCGGAGTGATGATCGCTTCAGCCGCTTCCAATCCGCGAAAGCAAGCGGTCTGCGCCGAGAGAGGAGACATCCCCACTGCAGCGCACAAAAGCACTGCCTGACCACAGCGGCCTGTGATTGACATCCGGCAAAGCCTATCGCGACATCTTCGCCAGCGTCTTCTCCATCTCGTCCATCACGCGATTCATCTTCTGCATGGTGAGCTGGAGCGGCTGCGAAGTCGTCATGTCGACGCCCGCGTCTTTGAGCAGCTCGATCGGATACTTCGATCCGCCCGCCGACAGGAACGCGAGATACTTTTGCGTCGCCTGCTTGTCGCCGGCCATCACTTTCTCCGACAGCGCCGCTGATGCCGTAAACGACGTCGCGTACTGGAAGACATAGTAGTAGCGATAGAAGTGCGGGATGAAGGCCCATTCGTGCGCGATGTAGTCGTCGACGACGCAAACGCCCTTGTCGTGGCCGTAGTACTTGCGCGTGATGTCGAGATAGAGCTTGTCGAGCGATTCCCCGGTCAGCGGTTCCCCCTTCTCCGCCATCTCATGCGAGCGCAGCTCGAATTCGGCGAACTGCGTCTGCCGGAACACCGTCCCTTTGATGTTCTCGAGATAGTTGCCGAGGAGCGAGAGGCGCGTCTTGTCGTCCTTGATCTGCTTGAGCATGTAATCGTTCAGCAGCGCCTCATTGAATGTCGACGCCACCTCGGCCACAAAGATCGGATAGTCCGCCGTCGGGTACGGTTGCGCCTTGTTCGATAGATAGCTCTGCATCGTGTGTCCGAGCTCGTGCGCGAGCGTCGACATGTCGTCGTATCGCCCGTTGAAGTTCAGAAGCATGAACGGGTGGACGTCGTATGCCGCCCCTTGCGAATACGCGCCCGCGCGCTTGCCGGGATTCGGATAGAGGTCGATCCAGCGCTCGCTCAGCGCTCGATTGATCGCGGCCTGATACTCCGGCCCCAGCGGCGCAACCGCTGCGAGCACGTTCTTCGACGCCTGCTCGATCGGATATTCGAGATTCACGTTCTCGACGAGCGGCGCGTACAGATCGTAATAGTGGAGCTGATCGACACCCATCATCCGCTTGCGCAGGCGGAGATAGCGATGGAACGTATCGAGATTCGCATTCACGCCCGAGACGAGGCTCGTGTAGACGGAAACCGGAATGTTGTTCTGATCGAGCGCGGCCTCGAGCGTCGATCCGTAGTGGCGCGCGCGCATGTAGAACATGTCGCGGCTCACTTCCGCGCTAAAGGTCGAGCCAAATGTCGAGCGGTAGTTGCCGAGCGCGCCGAAGAACGTCTCCATCGTTTTGCGGCGATCGTCGCGATCGTCCGAAGCGCGGTAGCGGCTGAAGCCCGGTTTGTCGAGCTTGATCGTCTCGCCGCTGCTCAGCGTCAGACTCGGGTACGGGAAATCGGCGTCGGAGAAGATGCCGTACATATCGGATGGCGCACCCGACATCAGACCGGCGTCGGCGATGATCTTCTCCTCCCCTTCCGACAGTGTGTGTGGCTGACGGCGGAGGATGTCGTCGAGGTATTGACGATAGACGGCGAGCTTCGGTTCCTGTTTCAGGAATCCCTCGATCTTGGCGCGATCGATGCGCAGAATCTCCGGCTCGATGTATGAGGCTTCCGCGCTGATCGTCGTCCCGAGCTTGCTCATCTCCTGCTGCATCGCCTGGTACTTCGCGACGCGTGTGTCGACATCGGAGCTGAGCGATGCGTACACATAGAGACGCGCGTACTCCTTGTTGATCGAGTAGAGATTGTCGAGCGCGGCGAGCAGTTGCTGCGCCGACGATCCAAGCGTTCCTTTGTATTGGGCGATCGATGGAACGCGCGCTTCGAGTTTTTCTTTCGCCGCGCGCCACGCCTCATCGCTGGCGTAGAGCGGCATGAGATCGAATTTGAAACGATCCGGTACTTTGCTGCGATCGACGGATTGCGCGACAACGGACTGGGCCATGGCCGCCAGCGCGATACAGACGGCGATCTTCTTGATCAGATGCATGTTTCCCCTCTCGTAACTTGCAGGTGTAGCGATTTTGCATGGTCATACGTCAGAGTATCGAAGGATGAAGCACGCCGGCGCAGTTGTGATCGTTTTGGCACTCGCCGTAACGGCCGCGGCACAGCAGCCGCAGCCCGACTACTCGCGCGAGAAGTTGATTCAGATCTTCGCGAACCAGCCGGTACGCGAGCCGGTCGAACCGCGCATACAGTTCGAGCTCGGCTACATCAATTTCAAAGCGCTCAATTTGCGCTGGCGCTTCAACTATCTGCCGATGCTCACGCCGTTGCCGGGCTCGGTCGCGTGGCGATCGAATGGCCCGATGGGAGCTCTCCCCAGTCCGTTCGAACTGACCCAGACCGAGATCGCGTCGCCGCCGCGCACGTGGAAGCAGTTGCGTGACATGAATGCGGAATTGAAGCGGATCGAGAAAAGCGAGAAGGCGAAGGCCAAGGTGACGGTCAAGCCAGAGTGATTGTCCCGTCCAGCTTGCCAAATATGTGATAACAGCATACATTGCCGAATGCAGTCGACTTCGTTGTGGGAGAGCCGATGCATCTGCGGTCGCGTAGTTCTCTGCTCCTGCTCGTCCTCCTTCTTTCCGCAAGCGCTCTCTGGTCAGCGACGTGGTCCACCGGCTCTCCAACCACAACGAATAACGACGACTCCTGCGACATCGGCATCGCTCCGGCAGCGACGCTGCTGCTCCCCTTCTTCGAAGTCGACGTCATCGGAAATCCCGAGCAGGCGCGAAACACCGTCTTCTCAGTCGTCAACGTCTCGCCGTATCCGCAGATCGCGCGCGTGACTCTGTGGACCGACTGGGCGTATCCGGTGTTCACGTTCAATCTTTTTCTGACCGGTTATGACGTCGAGTCCGTCGACATCCGTGACCTCGTGGTGCGCGGCATGGTGCCGACAAAGGTTGGATGGCCAGGCTCGATGTCACTTCCGAAGACCAGCAATACGAATCACGCGACAACGGCAATCGAAGACTGCGGCAAGCGAATGCCGCACATTCCGGTGGCTGCGCTCGCCGATCTCCGCGCGATCCTGACGACGGGGAAACCGATTCGCTCCGTGCTGAGCTGCCCGTCGAGCGCCGGCGGTGAAGCGCAGGTCGGCGGCAATCACGGCGACAAGATTGCGGCCGGCTACATCACGATCGATGTCGTGGCGACGTGCGGGCCGACGATGCCCACGTCGCCCGACTACTACACCTCCGAGATCCTTTTCGACAATGTCCTCACCGGCGATTACGTCGTCATCGAGCCATCGGGATCGACGAACGGCTATGCGGGCGGATCGCCGCTCGTGCACATTCGGGCAGTTCCCGAGGGAGGGAGTGCGGGATCGATTGTTCCGACGCGCTTGCCGTACACCTTCTACGATCGCTACACGCCGAGCAGCGCGAACATCCCGCGCACCATCGATCGCCGCCAGCCGCTGCCGTCGTCATTTGCGGCGCGATGGATCAGCGGCACCAACGCCGCTTTCGAGACGACGTATCTGATCTGGCGCGAGGGAACGATTGGCGGCACCGCGGCGTGCGACGACTATGTCGTCAACTCCGCGTTGCCGATCGCGGAGCTGGTGCGATTCGACGAGCACGAAAACGCGACGACGTCAGGCGCGATTTCGGCGGCTCTGCCTTCAGCGTCACGACCGGGCGTTCGCGATGTGGTCTTTCCTTCGGTCTCCACCGGCGACGCTGGCGGCTGGATGTTCATGAACCTCAGCAACGGCGGATCGCAGCGCTACTCAGCGACGCGCGCGGGCTTGGGAAAAGGCCTGATTCGCGGCAATGCCTATCCACGCAGCGTGAGTCAGAACTGGGTGGTGGTGAATCTCTTCGCCGAAGATCGATACGGCGTCAGCTTCGATGCGCCGTGGCTCGGCAACGGCTGCTCGCCGGCGATGCCGAAGACCGACAGGGGTCGTATAGCGCCGACGGCGAACGGGAACCCTTGATCGATTTTGGATTTTGGATTTCGGATTTTGGATTCCCGCCGCCCAATCCAAAATCTAAAATCATTTCGCCGCTACCTGCACATCCCCCCGGCCACGCAATTTGTTCAAGTACTCCCGCCCCGCGTTGTCGTTCTTCAGATACGCATCCCAGAACGCGAGAGAGATCGTGCGCACGGAGTTCGTGAGCCCGAGGTCGCGAAACGGCGCGGCTCCGCGCTGCGACGGCATCGGTTGCTGCTGTGGATATGCGCCGCCGATGGGTGGGCGGTTGGTGGGGTATGGGCTCGGCTGTGCCGGCGCGAAAATTGGTTCGCCGATTCGTCCGGTGAACGCGAAGCGACTCGCTCCCTCGATCGAGACGAACCACTTGTCGCCGGCGGGACTGAGCTCGTAGGCCTGTTTTCGCCACGCGACATCTTCACTCTCTGTCGCGCCGAAGTCGCGCGAACCGGTGAGGAACAGAGCGGGTATCCGCAGATTCGTAAACGAGTCGGCGGTGAGACCGAGAGTGCTGCTCGGCCCGGGCGGCGACATCGCCTCGATCGCCTTCACCCGCGCATCGACGAGGCTCGGAATATTGGAAGGTCGTACGCCACCGATCAGCATCGCCGTAAATGCGCCGTACGAATGACCTCCGACGCCGATGCGATTCGCATCGACCCGCTCCTTGATCTCCGGATACTGCTCGATGAGCCGCGGAAGCGAATCGATGACGGATGTCACGTCTGCAGCGCGGCTGCGCCATTCTTCCGGCTTCTGCGTCTGCCACATCTCGGCCGGATCGGGACGGAACGGAGCGGGTTGTTGCGGTTGTGTCGCTGTCCGTTGGCGGCGATCGCGTCTTTCAGGCTCTTGTTCTCGCATCGTCTCGCGAACGACGCCGGCATCGGCATGCGAGATCTTGATGACGACGTAGCCGTGACTCGCCCAGAACGCGCTCAATCCGACGTAGTCGGCGCGCGAACCGCCGTAGCCCGGTGAAAAGATGATGACCGGATAGGGACCGCCATGCGTCGGATACTCGATGCTCAGCTCGAGATCCTTGTTGCGCGGCGCGTCGTGAATGACCGCGGCAGGGATGACGCCGACGGGAATCGTCGTCGCCTCCATCGTGTACTGATTGCCTGGCGGAGCAGCCTGCTGTGGCTTGTCGGGAGCGCTCGCGCAAGCAGCAACGAAGATCAAAGAAAGAACCAGCGATCGCTTCATCAAAACCTCGCGTTGCACATCAAGTACCTGACGGATAACAGCCCAGAACGCGTACGACTTCGCACATCTCGCGCAGATGATCGATGGCGCGGACGATGTTCGGATCGGCGGTGTCGCCGTTGATGTCCACGTAGAAGGAGTACTCCCAGGGGCGGCCCACGATCGGCCGCGATTCGATCTTGGTCATGTTCACGTCTCGCAGGGCGAACGCGGCCAGCGCGCGAAACAGCGCGCCGGGACGGTTGGGAGTGCGGAAAAGGAGCGATGTCTTCAACGCGCCGCCCGCCACCGCGATCTTGTCCTCAGGCTTCGACAAGAGCAGGAAACGCGTGTAGTTCTCGGGATGGTCCTCGATGTCGGAAGCGACGATGGCACCGCCATACAATTCGGCGGCCATGCGGCCGGCGATCGCACCCGCATCGCCTGCGCCCGTCGTCATCACATCCTTCACGGCACCCGCGGTGTCGTACGCGGCCACCGCTTCGAAGTCGTGCTCGGAGATGAAGCGCTGGCATTGCGCGAGCGCCACGGGATGGGAATAGACGTGCCTGATCTCTTCGAGCCGGACATCCGGCGGCGCGATCAGGTGATGGCTGATGCGTAGAAACACTTCGCCGCGAATCGACAAATTGTCCTCGGCCAGCAATTCGTAATTGCGAAGCACCGATCCGGCGAGCGAGTTCTCGATCGGGATGAGCGCTGAGCGCACTCTTCCATCGACGACCGCGGCGAACGCATCCTCGAACGTTCGACACGGCACCGCCTCGACGGAGTCGCCGAGGAGTTTGCGGGCCGCTTCTTCGCTGAAGGCGCCGCGCTCGCCCTGGAAAGCGACGGTGATCATCATGCGCGGGCGATAATACAGAGCCTTCGATTCATGACAACCAAACTTCGCCGCTACACGCTCAAGACGCCGGCCCGGCCGGAGAAGCACTACAAAGTCCGTTACGACGAAGAGCTCAACTCCGAGCAGCTCGAGGTCGTTTACGCGGGCGACGGGCCGCTGCTCGTGATCGCCGGCGCCGGGAGCGGAAAGACGCGCACACTCACCTATCGCGTGTCCCGCCTGATCGAGGACGGCGTCGATCCGTCCGACATTCTCCTCCTCACGTTCACGAACAAGGCCGCCCGAGAGATGCTCTCGCGCGTCGAGCAGCTCGTGACCATCGACACGCGCCGAATCTGGGGTGGCACCTTTCACGCGACCGGCAACCGACTCCTCCGCCGCTACGCCGAGCCCCTCGGCTACCGGTCGAATTTCACGATTCTCGACGACGAAGACGCCAAGGAGATGATGGAATCCGCCGTCTCTTCGCTGGGCATCAAGACATTGGAAAAGCGCTTTCCGAAGGGCGACGTCCTCCTCGACATCTACTCTTTCGTGATCAACACGCACACGCCGCTGGAGCTGCATCTCGAGCAGAATTTCCCTCATTTCGCACTCTACAAGGAGGAGATGGTCAACGTCTTCCGCCGCTACAAGGAGCGGAAGCGCGAGGCGAATGCGATGGACTTCGACGACCTCCTCCTTAACTGGAAACTGCTTCTCGATGAGCACGCGGATGTCGCCGAGGCGCTCAAGCGTAAGTTCCGGTATCTGCTCGTCGACGAATACCAGGACACGAACAAGCTGCAGGCGGAGATCGTCGACAAGATGTCGGAGGTGCGGCGGAATGTGATGGTCGTCGGCGACGATGCGCAGTCGATCTATTCGTTCCGCGGCGCGTCGTTCGAGAACATCCTCACCTTTCCGCTTCGCTTTGCAGACGCGCAGATCTTCAAGCTCGAGACGAACTATCGTTCGACGCGGCAGATCCTTGAGCTGGCCAATCAATCGATCGCGAAGAATCGCTATCAATTCCGAAAGGAGCTGCGCGCGGTGCGCGGCGATGGGCCGGAGCCGGCGGTCGTCGGCGTCGACGATGTCTTCGAGCAGGCGTCGTTCGTCGCGCAGCGCATCCTCGAGCTGCGCGATGAAGGGGAGAAGCTGAGCGATATCGCCGTGCTCTACCGATCGCACTATCAGTCGCTCGAGCTGCAGATGGAGCTGTCGCGACGCCTGATTCCCTACGAGATTCGCAGCGGCGTGCGCTTTTTCGAGCAGGCGCACATCAAGGACGTGATCTCGTATCTGAAGATCGTCACGAATACTCGCGACGAGCTGGCGTGGAAGCGCGTGCTCAAGCTCTATCCGAAGATCGGCGAGAAAACCGCCGCCGAAGTGTGGTCGAAGATTTCCACAGCAGCGAATCCGCTTCACTCGTTTCTTGGTGTAGCGGCGGGCTTCAGCCCGCCGGACGGCGCGCTGAAGCGCGCCGCTACACAGTCTCTCAACTCCCTCCGCGACGTCCTCAAACTGATCAGTTCCGAATCGATGCTGCGCAACCCCGCCGAGTCGATCAGCCTTGTCGTCGAGCGCGGCTACGCCGACTATGCGCGATCGAAATTCGCGAACGCCCAGGCGCGGCTCGACGATCTCGAACAGCTCTCGCAGTACGCGCTGCGCTATGAGGATGTCGAACAGTTCCTCAACGAAGTAGCGCTGGCAAATCCGATGGCCGGCGAGGATGTCGCGGTGGTCGGTCCCGAAGATGAGAAGATCGTGCTGTCGTCGGTCCATCAGGCGAAGGGGCTCGAGTGGCGCTGTGTGTTCGTCATCTGGCTCGCCGACGGCCGCTTCCCCTCGCAGCGGGCGCTGCGCGTCCCGGGAGGAATCATCCGCGTCGATCGCACCAAAGTGCACCCCGCCTTCGACGTTGCGCTTCTCGAAGGTGAGACGACCAACGACATCGAGATCGTCATCCCTGGCGAAGAAGAAGAACGCCGCCTCTTTTACGTCGCGTTGACACGGGCGAAGCAGGAGCTCTATCTCGTCTTCCCGGTGATGGCGCGCGACCGCGGCGGCATGGATGTGTTGATGGAGCCATCGCGCTTCGTGCGCGAGCTGCCCGCTGAGTGCTACGAGAAATGGGTGATAGGGTCCGAGGCGGAATCATGACCGAGCCGGCGATCCGCAACATCTCCGACACGGCGCGATGGGCGGCGATGTATCGCGCCATCGAGACCGATCGACCCGACGCGCTCTTCCGCGATCCGTTCGCACGAAAACTCGCCGGCGAACGCGGTCAGCAGATCGTCGAGCTCCTCCGGGTACGAGAGCGGTTTGCCTGGGCGTGGTCGATGCGCACGTATCTCTTTGACCGCTTCATCCGCGAGCAGATCGCTGAAGGCGCCGACATGGTCGTCAACCTGGCGGCAGGCCTCGATGCACGTCCGTACAGAATGGAACTGCCGGCCACGCTGCAATGGATCGAGGTCGATCTCCCCGAACTGCTCGCGTACAAAGAGAGCATCATCCGCAATGAAAAGCCGGCCTGCAGGCTCGAACGTGTCGCGCTCGATCTTTCGAATGTCGCCGCCCGTCGCGATCTCTTCGCTCGGCTGGCCGCCCGTGCCAAGAAGATTGTCGTGATCACCGAAGGGCTCTTGATTTATCTGTCAGCCGAGGAAGTTGGAGCACTGGCACGCGATCTTGCGCCCTTTCAACAGTGGGTCACCGACATCGTCTCCCCCGGCTTGCTGCGCATGTTGCAGAAGCAGCTCGGCGATAAGCTCGACGCCGCGCAAGCGCCGCTCAAATTCGCGCCGCCGGAAGGTCCGCCGTTCTTCGAAAAGTACGGCTGGCGCGTGCTCGCGGTCGAATCGACGCTCAAGAACGCCGCGCGCGTGAAACGTGTCGGTCTCTTCTTCCGACTCATCGCGAAGCTTCCCGATTCCAAAGGCGCTCAGGGCAACCGCCCCTGGTCCGCGACGTGTTTGTTGGGACATTGATTCATGCGCCTGCTGCTCATCTCCTCGTCGGTCGTCCACGGCTACGGCTATCTCGATCATGCCGAGCCGGAGATCCGTTCGTTTCTCGGCGGCGTGAAACGCGTCGCATTCGTCCCCTTCGCCCTCTTCGATCGCGATGCCTACACCACCAAGGTCCGCGAGCGCCTCGGCCGCATGGGATTCGACGTCACGCAGGTTCGCGGTCGTGCGGAAATCGATCACGCGGAGTCGATCTTCGTCGGCGGCGGCAATACGTTTCGGCTCCTCAAGACGCTCTACGACCTCGATCTCATCGACGCCATCCGCAATCGAGTGCGCGGCGGCACACTCTACATGGGCTCGAGTGCCGGATCGGTGATCACCGCGCCGACGATCAAGACCACGAACGACATGCCGATCGTGCAACCGCGATCGTTCGATGCTTTGAATTTCGTTCCGTATCAGATCAACGGTCACTATCTCGACGCCGATCCGAAGTCGACGCATCAGGGCGAGACGCGCGAGCTGCGACTGGCCGAGTATCTCGAGGAGAATGCCGCGCCCGTGATCGGAATCCGCGAGGGAACCATGCTTCGAGTGGAAGACGGCATCACGACCGTGGTCGGAACCAGGCCGGCGAGGATCTTCCGGCGCGGGGCAACTCCGTTTGACGTGGAGGTGAGAACCAGGCTGGCAGGCGACTTAAAGGTCGTAGGTCGTGGGTCGTAGGTATCGGGGGCCTCAGCGCCAAAAGGCCCAC
>DASYUK010000310.1:0-5690 GCA_036001325.1 Thermoanaerobaculia bacterium | reverse complement strand
GAGCGAGTGCGATCATCGTCGTGCGCATGGCCATTTCTCCGGTTGCAGAATAGGCAGCAGGAGCACCGGCCGCTGTCGCGTCTGTCACGGCTGTGTGTGACGAGTGACCGCTTTCCGCAGTGCGGCTACCGAGCATCGGTTGTCCCTCAGTTCGATTTCACTTCGCCGGAAGCGGGGCGGCGGCTCAACTTCGCGAGCAGACGACCCGCGATGAAAGCGCTACATTGTCGGCCTCAACGACTACGCGATGGGCAACCACCAGGTCTTCTACTACTAGGTGAAAGGATCACACCATGAAACGTGTCATCGTCATCCTGGCAGCGCTGGCGCTGCTCATCCCATCGGCCCACGCCGCGAAAGTGAAAATCGGTTTCGTCAACTCCATCACCGGACCGGAAGCGCCGATCGGTGAGAATCTGACCAACGGCGTCACGCTGGCAGTCGAAGATCTGAAGAAGCAGGGCATCGATGTCGACCTCGTGAAGGAAGACGACACCGGAAAGCCGGAGAAGTCGATGGCCGCGTTCGAGAAGTTCGCGACGCGTGACAAGGTGGCCGGGGTGGTCGGTCCGTACAGCTCCAAATGCGCGAATGCGCTGGCGAAGCTGGCCGAGAAATACAAAATGCCGCTCCTGATTCCCGTCGCCGCGAAGGACGAGATCACGCGGCAGAATCTGAAGTGGACGTTCCGCCTCAGCGCGACCACAACCGACTACGCCACGATCCTGCTCGACATGGCCGGCACTCTCGGCAAGGCGAAGACCATCGCCATCATCAACGAGAACACGGACTTCGGCACATCAGGCGCCAAGGCAGCGAAGGAGTACGCAGGGAAGAAGGGCATCGCCGTCGTCGCCGAAGAGTCGTACGCACCGGGATCGCCCGACTACCGCTCCACCTTGGCGAGCATCAAGTCGAAGAATCCCGACATCGTGTTCATGGTGTCTTACGTCGCCGACGCGATCCTGCTCATGCGTCAGTCACGCGAGATCGGCCTGAAGCCGCAGGCGTTCCTCGGCGCCGGGGCCGGCTTCGCCACCGAGGCGTTCGCGAAGGAGCAGGAGATCTCGAACAACATTTTCTCGAGCACACAGTGGACCGGCGATGTGAACTGGCCGGGCGCGAAGTCCTTCGCGCAGCGTTATCGCGCGCGTTTCGGCAAGGAGCCGACCTACCACGCTGCGACCGCGTATGAATCGATGATCATCATGGCGCAGACCGCGTCCAAAGCGAATCAGGACCCGCAGCGAACGCGCGACCTTCTGAAGCGCGGCAAGTGGAACGGCATCATGGGTGAAGTCCGCTTCCTCGATTACAACGGCTACACGAACCAGAATCGCCACCAGATGCTCGTCGAGCAGATTCAGAACGGCGTCCACGAGACCGTCTACCCACCGCAGTACGTCGCCAAGAAACCCGTTTATCCATTCCCCGGCTGGAACGCGCGCGGCCGCAAGTAAGTATGGCAGTGCCTTGATGGCAATCTTCGTACAGGCTCTCATCAGTGGAATTCTGATCGGCGGCGTTTACGCGCTGATCGGAATCGGGCTGACGATCATCTTCGGCGTGATGCGCGTGATCAACTTCGCGCATGGCGATCTGCTGATGGTGGGGATGTACGCGACGTACTACCTCTTCACGCTTGCCCACGTCGATCCGTTCGTCTCGATCGTGATCACCATTCCACTGATGTTTCTCTACGGCGCGCTGCTGCAGAAGGTCTTCATCAACCGGATCCTGGGAGCTCTGCCGCAAAACCAGATCCTGCTCACGATCGGCCTCGGCCTGATCATGAGCAACGCGATCATGCTGGCCTTCACGTCGGACTACAAGATCCTGACGACGAAGTATTCCTCGAGCAGCTTCACCATCCTGGGGATCTCGATCTCCCTGCCTCTCGTCATCTCGTTCGCGATCACCTGCGCCATCACTGCAGCGCTCTACTGGTTCCTGCTGAAGACCGACACCGGCCAGGCCATCCGTGCCACGGCGCAGGACCGTGAAGCGGCGCGGCTGATGGGCATCAACGTCACGCGGATGTCGATCATCGCCTTCGGCCTCGGCGCGGCACTGGCCGGAACTGCGGGCGCATTGATCTCGCCGACCTACTACATCTTTCCCCAGGTCGGCAGCACGTTCACATTGAAAGCATTCGTCATCACCGTTCTCGGCGGAATGGGCAGCATCGTCGGCGCGACACTCGGCGGCGTGCTGATCGGCATTGCCGAATCCGTCGGCGGCGTCTACTTCGGATCGGGTTGGAAGGAGGTCGTCGTATTCGTTCTCTTCCTGTTAGTGCTACTTTTCAAGCCATCGGGCCTGTTTGGGAAGTCGAACGCTTAATACGCACCGCCTCGATCGTTCTGGCGATTGGCGTCCTGCTACTGCTCCCGCTGTATGTCGAGAGCACGTACGCGCTGCACATGATGATTCTCATCTTCATCAGCGTGATCATGGGCTCGAGCTGGAACATCCTCGGCGGCTTCACGGGGCAGTACTCCGTCGGCCATGCCGCGTACTTCGGTGTAGGCGCGTACACGACGATGGTTCTGCTGCAGTTCAAGCAGGTCGCGCCATGGATCGGCATCTGGGCGGGAGCGGGCGCTGCACTCGTCACGGCGCTCGTCATCGGCTCGATCTGTTTCCGATTGCGTGGCCCGTACTTCGTCCTGGCGTCGATCGCCGTGGCGGAGATCTTTCGCGTCTCGGCCTTGAATCTGAAGAATCTCACCAACGGCGCCGAAGGTGTGCTGGTGACGGAGATTCCCCCGCTGATGATCGGGGAGACGATGGTGACCGACTGGGTGTCGAAGGTGCCGTTCTATTACACGTCCCTCGCCTTCGCGCTGCTGATCATTCTGGTGACCTGGCTGGTGCGAATCTCGAAACTCGGTTACCTCTTCCTGGCGATCCGTGAGGATCAGGACGCCGCGCATTCGCTCGGCATCAACCTCACGGCGTACAAGAACACCGCGCTCTCGATTTCGGCAGTGTTCACCTCGCTGGCGGGAAGCGTTTACGCGGTGTACGTCGGCTTCATCGATCCGAGCACGGTTCTGGCACTCGACCTCTCGGTCCAGATCGTGATGATCTGCATCATCGGCGGTATCGGCACGATCCTCGGTCCGGTCATCGGCGCGCTGGTGCTCGTCCCGTTGTCCGAAGCGTTGCGCAGCAATCTGATCACGGATGCGCTGATCAAGGCCGGCATCGTCAACGAAGAGTCGCCGGTCGGCGCATTTTTGAAGGAGCACCTCGCGCACGCGCACGTCCTCATCTACGGAATTCTCGTCGTCGTTGTCATCCTGTTCATGCCCGAAGGCGTTCTCGGATTCATCAAGAAACTCGGGGCGCGGAAGGCGAAGGCGGCGTAGCGATGGCCATTCTCGAGATCCGCCACGTCAGCAAGTTCTTCGGTGGCCTCGCCGCGAATTCCGATGTTTCATTCGACGTGCCGGAAGGCACGGTCGTGGGATTGATCGGCCCGAACGGCGCAGGAAAGACGACGCTCTTCAACTGCATCACCGGTTACTACCCGCCATCGAAGGGTGAAATCGTCTTCAACGGACGGCGGATGAACGGTCTGAAGCCGGACAAGGTCTGCAAGCTGGGCATGGTCCGCACGTGGCAGAAAGTTCGTCCGCTCACCAATCTCTCCGTGCTCGACAACGTGATGGTCGGCGCGCTCTGCCGCACGAATTCAGTGAACGAAGCACGCGGCATCGCACTCGGCCAACTGCGCATCGTTCGACTGCAGAACAAAACGAACCTTCTCGCCGGCACGCTTCCGATCGGGGAGCGCAAACGCCTCGAGGTCGCGCGCGTCCTGGCCACGAAGCCGAAGCTGCTCTTGCTCGATGAAGTGATGGGCGGTCTCAACCCCGCGGAGAGCGAAGAGATCATTCAATTGATCCTCGACACCCGGCGCGAAGGAATCACGCAGATGGTCATCGAGCACGACATGAAGGCGATCATGCGGCTGTCCGATCGGATCGTCGTTCTCAATTCGGGCGAGAAGCTCGCCGAGGGATCGCCGAAGGAGATCATCGAGAACTCTGCTGTCATCGAAGCCTACCTGGGAGCGGAGCAATGACCGCCATGCTCGCCGTCGAGAAACTCGGCTTCGCTTACGGCGACATGAAAGTCCTGTGGGACGTCGACCTCACCGTCAACGAAGGTGAGATCGTTACGCTCGTCGGCAGCAACGGAGCGGGGAAAAGCACGACGCTGAAGAACGTGTCGCGTCTCGTATCGTGGTCCTCCGGCTCGATTCGATTCGAGGGAGAGGACCTGTCCCGCTTCCAACCGCATCAAGTTGTTGAGCGCGGGGTGGTGCAGGTGCCGGAGGGACGAAAGATTTTTCCGGAAATGACGGTGATGGAAAACCTGCGGATGGGATCGTTCCCGAAGAGCTGCCGCAAGGATCGCCGGAAGAACGTCGAGCGCGTCTTCTCACTCTTCCCGCGTCTGAAAGAACGCGAGAAACAACTCGGCGGCACGCTCTCCGGCGGGGAGCAGCAGATGCTCGCGATCGGCCGGTCGCTCATGGCGAAACCGCGTCTGCTCCTCCTCGATGAACCTTCCCTCGGCCTGTCGCCGCTGCTGGTCAAGAACATCTTTCAGATCATCACCGAGATCAACCGGCAGGGCGTCACGATCCTGCTCGTCGAGCAGAACGTCTATCAGTCCTTGCGCATCGCGAATCGCGCGTACGTGCTCGAGACCGGACGAGTCGTCCTGACCGGTACCGGCGACGAGCTCTTGAGCAACGAACACGTCAAGAAAGCATTCCTCGGCATGTGAGGCGGACAAACCTCGCGGTCACTCGGGCTCGATCATCCTCTTGCGCAACGCATAGCCGACAACCTGGGCGCGGTCGTGAAGACGGAGCTTGTCGAGGATGTTCCGGATGTGAAACTTCACTGTGTTCTCGGAGAGGCCGAGGCGTTTGGCGAGCTTGCGATTCGATGTCACGCCTTCGACCATGAGCTCGAGCACTTCACGCTCCCGCGCGGTCAGCTCCTCTTCGGCCGGCTCCCGCTTCGGTGGCTTGGCGAACTCCTGAAGGAGCTTGCGCGCGAGAACCGGTGTGAGCGCCGGCTCGCCGCGACTGGCACGCTCGAGCATCGCGAAAAAATCGTCCGCTTCGAGATTCTTCAAGAGATAACCGTGCGCGCCGGCCTTGATCGAATCAAAGAGGTTCGCCTCGTCCTCTGACGCCGTGAGCACGACGACTTTGACGTCCGGCAACTCCGCGGTGATCTGCCTCGTCGCGGCGATGCCGTCGAGCTCCGGCATCGACACGTCCATGAGGACCAGCTCGGGACGTGTCTCGTGCGCCAGGGCAACCGCTTCCCGGCCGTTCCGCGCTTCGGCTACGACTTCATGTCCCTGCGCAGTCAGCAAACTGCGCAGTCCGTCGCGAAAAAGTGCGTGATCGTCGGCGATCAGGATGCGCACCCCTGGAGTATGACACTACCCGGACGGGCGGGAGGCGGACTACCCGAACGAGGTTCGTCGGGAAATCGGCCTCACCTCAACATGCACTCATGAACCAGCTCGCACTCCGTGCTGAGGCAGAATGGGGCGTCGCAGAAGCGCTCGTCATGACACTCCGGCAATTAAAAGTGATCGCCACGGTGGTGCCGATTCTGGCCGTCATCGTCCTGGAGAGCGTACGGTACGCCGTC